>JAYVMS010000103.1:0-6126 GCA_043758815.1 bacterium | reverse complement strand
CCGGGGTAAACAATCCGAGCGATCGGCATTTCTTCAAACAGGGGCTTGATAAGGCCAAGCATGCGCTCTTCCTCGCCTCGTCTTTTGGCATTTTCGAGCCGCGCAACTACAAGCATTTGATTGTCGATATTTATTGTCGGGTCCTCGACAAAGGTACTGTCAGGGAGGCTGGGGTCAGGGGGAAGTGTGATAAGCGTATAACCGAATGACTGTAGTGCATGCAGATATTGGTCATGTTGCCTCTTGAGCCGCGGCACACTGACCTCGCCGAGATGCTGCATACGAAGCGCAGATGCAACTGTGTCAGCCGGCGTACACACCAGTGCGTATTTTTGTCTCATGAAAAAGAACTCCTTTGCGGTGAAACTGGCAGAAGCGTAACAAAAATAATTCTCATGGTAAATAAAAACATCACAAAGACACATCTGCGACAGAAAGCGAGCCTGATTGACCGAAGTGAAATTTCTGATAGACAGAGGATAGATAGTCTTAGGGAGGGTGACATGGGAAACGTCGTCTCATTGCGTGCATTTGTGGTCCACGCGGGCGTGTCAGTGGAAATGCTACTGCTTTCTATTCAGGCAAATCTGGTTTTCGGGCCGTTTGACTCGAAAGAAGACGCGCTGCAGTTCTGTGAACGGCTCGAAGAAGCGCATGCACAAAAGCATCGCGTCGAGTGCCTCGAGGCGGTGGAAGTGTTCCAAGATACTGGTCACCCGACCGCGCCATACCTTGACGTGCATCTCGGGCATTGCGATGTTGCTGAGCATGCGCAAGCGCGCAAAGAGGCAGAAAGTCTTATTCCGCCTGGGGTGCCCGAAGAGGTCGAAGCAAAGCTCGGCGAATATGCGGTCCGGGCCGCACTTGAAGCCACGAGCTATGCCTGCGCACTCTTGGACAACCAAGTAGTCAGCTCGTAGCTCAAATGCCCCACATTGGGGCATTTTGTTTGCGTTCGGGGATCTTTTTTCTTATGATAACCACACTGCTTTCTGCGGTGTGTCGAACGTCTGAATTTGAAAATTTTGTGCACGCATAGCTGTCTTGGTAGGTATACGGTAGGAGATGTATGATCGAGAAGTGTTTGCTTTTGAAAATTTTGTGCACGCATAGCTCAGTTGGTAGAGCGGTCGTCTTATACACGACTGGTCCTAGGTTCGAGTCCTAGTGCGTGCACAAAGTTTTCAAAATCTCACGACTGGTCCTAGGTTCGGGCGACCAATTTTTCTTAGTTGTACTCAACTTAGAAAAATGGAAGTACTCCTGTGGTGTCCTGGTGCGTGCACAAAGTTTTCAAAAAATTGTAATTGAACATATGAACAAAAAGGTCCGCATACGCCGCATAGATAAAGCCATCGCCCTTCCGCAGTACAAAACCCCGGGCGCTGCGGGCTTTGACTTTAGTGCGCGCGTGCGCACAATTTTTCCGCCACGCACTGTGGGATATGTGCCGCTCAATGTCGCCATCGAGCCACCAGAAGGACACTTCACTCTGCTCGCTGCTCGCTCGTCACTTCATAAGCGCGGGCTTATGTCTGCCAACGGACTTGGTATCATCGATAGTGATTATGCAGGCAATGGCGATGAGTATACGGCAGTACTCTACAACTTTACCGACAATGAAGTCGTCATCGAGGTCGGAGAGCGCATCATGCAAGGAGTTTTTATTCCACACGTGCATGTCGACTGGAAGGAAGTTGATGATATGGGCAACGCCAATCGTGGCGGTTTCGGGACTACGGGAAAAAAATAGATGACGAAATGGCCGCCTTCTTGCTATGCTAAGCGTATTAATAAGTATCACTCACTTACATGACCCAAGAATCAACAGCAGAGAATTCAACACTTACAGATCTCGAGGACCTCACTGCTCAAGAGATTGCAGCCATCGTACTGCCCGTACTTGTTGCGGGGGAGGCTGTCATCGATACTGACCTTGAGCTCATAAAGAAGCGCGCAGCAATACTTCTTGCTGATGATGCAGCACTTTCACTTGAAGATGCACTTTTTCAGGCAACCGACGAGCGATTCAGCGCTCGTAAGGGACTTGTAGGCGACAGTGTCGCAGTCGTAAATGAACAGGATAGTATGGTGTATGCGCTTGATCAGGACTCACACAAGGCTCTCAGTGAGGCGCTTCAGCAAAGCGGACGAGAATAACGCTACGCAAAATATTTCGACACTTGCGCAACGCAGGTCCCCCTCTCTGTCCTGTCTTTACATTATCTTGAGAAACCGTAATCTTTACAGAGATTAATTTCAAAGGAGCACAACGTGAACGATAAAAATGTTCCAGTGTCAGGAACTTCAACAGACGCAAATCCGGTCACCTTTATCTGGCTACGCGCAACGAGCGCACATTTGCTCACACTCGCAGATGCGATGTGGTGTCATCTTTCGCCTGATGCACCGCATGTTCCCAAAGCAAAGATGAGGGCGCGCATGTGTGAATCGGGAAAGCATTTTTGGCTTTTCGCTTTAGAAACATCTGCGCTTCCCGCAAAGCATCCGCTCGGAATGGCGTCCTTGTTCTATACAGCCGATTCATCTGTGGCAGAGATCCACGAAGTTGTGGTCGATCCTGCATCGCGAGGACAGCATCTCGGTGAGCAGATAGTCAGAATGCTCATCGAGCATGCCCGACATGAAGCTATGCGGAGACGTAGTCCGATAGATCTAGAGCTTTCAAGTAAGCCTAAGCGCGTTGCAGCGAACACGCTCTATCTTAAGCTCGGATTTTTGTGTATCGCACCAGCCGGCGAGGGGCGAGACTCAAACCACTACCGCATGGCCATTGCTCCTCAAGTCGAATGAACAAACGACACCTCACGGTGTCGTTTTTTGCATACTGTTTTTTAGGGTCACTCAAAGTGCGTCGCCTTCTTTCGTGAGGCAAGTCTTTCTTCGAGTCGTGGGTATGACAAAAGCGAGATATCTGCTTGAAGTATGCGCTTCGCCTCCTCGCGTGCCGCTTCAACCATCTTGAGATTCTTTATTGCTTCCATACCAATATCAGAGATGCCCCACTGGCGGCCACCACCGAGCTCACCTGCACCGCGAAGGATGAGGTCCATTTCGGAGAGTTCAAAACCATTCTTAGCTGTCGTTATTGCCTTTAGGCGTTCAAATGTTTTCTCGCCTTTTGTTTCCGAAAAAAGATAACAGTATGCCTGATGATTACTGCGAATGACGCGTCCGCGCAGTTGATGCAGCTGTGCGAGGCCGAAGCGCTCAGCACCTTCGATGATGATGACGGTAGCGTTGGGAACATTGACCCCGACCTCGACCACCGAAGTGGCGCAGAGGATGTGCGTTTTGCCGATGGCAAAGTCTTCCATGACCGCGTCCTTCTCCGCGGGCTTCATTTTGCTGTGGAGGATATCTATCTCATACTCGGGAAATATTTTTTCTTTCAAGCGCTTTGCTTCTTCCTTCACTGACTTTGCGATGAGTGCTTGCTCCTTTTCGGGGTCAGGCTCGTCGATACGCGGACAGATGACGTAGAGCTGCCTGCCTTCTTTTAGTAGGATGCGTATCTTTTCGTAGGTTTGTTCGCGTTTTCCTACCTGCACGATTTCAGTGATGACGGACTTACGGCCTGTAGGCATCTGATCGAGAAGCGTGATATCGAGGTCGCCATAGAGGGTAAGCGCAAGCGTGCGTGGGATGGGAGTCGCGGTCATGCTTAAAAAGTGCGGAGCGATTTGTTTTTTTTGCATATCATCCTTTTGCACGAGCTTCGCACGCTGGGCGGTACCGAAGCGGTGCTGCTCGTCGATGATGGCATACGCGAGATGTTTGAATTTTACACTCTTCTGAATGAGTGCGTGCGTGCCGATAACAATAGGAATCTCGCCGCTCGCAACCCACTTTAAGAATTGCGGGCGGGAGATGCTCGTCCAGCCGAATGGGTCGACCTTGGAGGGAAATTTGCGGCAGCCGCTACCGGTGATAAGGCCGATACTTATACCAGTACCGACGAAGTACTTGATGAATGATTCAAAGTGCTGTGAGGCCAAGATCTCCGTAGGGCACATGTACCCAACCTGCAGGTTACCGAAACTTTGGCCCGCGGGGCGGGTGGTAACGGTTGCGTACGTTGTGGTTGCTGCGACTGCGGTCTTGCCACTACCGACATCGCCTTCAAGCAGGCGAAGCATGGGGCGCAGTGATGCGAAGTCGCGAAATATCGCTTCGATCGCATGCTTTTGGGCGAGGGTCAAAGGAAAGCCGAATTGATTGATAAAGTCTGCGAGACCTTTCTGCACTGGAATAATTGTGAATGCAGGATTTTGTTCGTAGCGCATGCGGCTTTGCTGGCGCTCGAGTTGGATAAGAAATATTTCCTCAAAGGCAAAACGCTTTCGTGCCGAGCGTGCATGCCCCTCATCGCGCGGAGAATGGATCCACACGAGTGCGGTGGGGAGGGTAGGAAGATTGTAGCGCTTGAGTATATCGTCTGGGATCGGGTCCTCACACTCATTAAGAATTCCACTTCCGAGAATGCGCTGAAGTTTGTGATAGAACCATGTTGAACTGATGCCTTTTGATTCCGGATAGACGGGGAAGAAGCGCATGTTTTCTGCGCTTAGCCCGTCTGCAAAGAGCGAGCGGCCGATATCTCCGGGGAGTGCGGGGATTTTCTCGATCTCAGGGTTGATTAGAGTAACGATGCCGTTCTTTTTCTTGACCACGCCTGACGCACGCACGAAGTCACCGACGACGATCATCTTCGCCATGTATGCTTGGTTGAACCACACGAGTTTCATCTTGCCGCTTGGGTCTGCGAGGGTGGCCTCTCCCATCGGCACATGCCCACGAAAGGATTTCTTTACTCCGGTCTTTTCGACTTGCCCATACAGTGTTGTGCGCTCGCCATCACTCGCCATCTCTATTGCCGAGGCTTTGCCTGCATCGATGTGACGAACAGGGAAGTGATACAGCAGGTCACGTATCGTAGAGAGTCCAAGACGCGAGAGCGCCTTGAGCTGCTCTTCGGTCACTCGACCCAAAGAGGAGATGGGGTCACTCATCTTTATTTTTTGTGCTTTCGTTTTCGTGGGTCCCTTGAACATTTCCACATGATACGCAATAGCCGAGCTGGTGTCATCGTCTCTTCACTCGCGAGTCCTATAATTGGGCAATGCTTATGTCACTCTTCACGCACGAAAAACCGAGAGAAACGGACGAGAATAGCGCGCAGATCGTATTAAATGACGAAGGTATCATTGAGATATCTTGGGTAGGCGACGTGCACTGGAAGGCATATACGAATGCACTTCAAGGTGTATTCCAGCTGTCTTCTGAGCTCGATATCGCAGGTGAAGAAATAAAATTATTGGTAGATTTCAGTCGGGTCGAAAGCATTGAGTCTCGCACTCCGCATATCGCAAGCCGAGGGCTAAGGGATATTCCGTACAAAAAGATAGCAGGGTATGGCATAAAGCCGAAGCACCAGCTCCTACTGGATCAAATTAAAGAAGATGCACGACTGAACAAGGGGGAGATAAGAGATTTTGCAACGCGCAGCTCGGCACTCAAATGGTTGAAACAATGATAATGAATAAACATAACATTAAAAAACAACCCAACAATAAACAAAAAAATACTGCTGAGTGAGAATCAAGAAGGTTTAAAAACTTCTGGTACTTTATGCTGATTCTGTTATACTCGCGTCAGTAATGCTCTTCTCACCTGCTACTACACTTGGAGAAACATATGGACTCGTTTAGTGTGCTTTTTTCGGGACTGTTCTCTCTTCCGTGGTGGGGATACATCGTTTTGGTGCTCGTGCTTACGCACATCACTATCGCATCGGTAACGATATTTCTCCATCGTGCACAGGCGCATCGTGCGCTCTTGCTCCACCCTCTCGTTAGTCATTTCTTTCGAGCATGGTTGTGGCCTACAACCGGCATGATCACCAAAGAGTGGGTGGCTATTCACCGCAAGCATCATGCAAAATGTGAAACGACAGATGATCCGCATTCACCGCAGATCTACGGCTTGCACCGAGTGCTTTGGGCGGGGGTCTTCCTCTACGTGAAGGCCTCGCGCGACAAGGCGATGATCGTTCATCATGGTGCAGGTACTCCCGATGACTGGATGGAACGAAACGTCTATTCC
>JAYVMS010000102.1:0-2770 GCA_043758815.1 bacterium | reverse complement strand
TGAGGAAAAGCCATGATCAGCTCGGTGGCCGGTGCCCTAACACCGATGGCAAAACAGCCGGAACAGTTTCCTTATTTTGAAGCGTCGCAGAAATGCGGCGCTTTTTCTTATCTTTAAATGAAACGCCCAAAAAGAAAGTCGGGTAAGGTTGCTGAAGAACACCTATCGTGCGAAAATGGTGGAGATGTCAGTTTTCACCAGCACACGCCGTATCGTCAAAGCCGGCTTCATTAACTTTTGGCGTAATGCCGTGGTCTCACTGTCTGCCATCTTTGTGATGACGGTCGCGCTCTTCGTTATCTGCTCGACCATGCTCTCATCGGTCTTTCTTGATTCAACGCTCAACACCATCAAACAAAAAGTCGACATCAATATTTATTTCAATGCCGACGCACAGGAAAGTGACATCATGCTCATGAAGCGCTCGCTTGAAGCATTGCCTGAGGTGAAGTCTATCGATTACATCTCCCGCGATCAGGCTATTCAAAATTTCAAGAACCGCCACCAAAATGACTACCTCATGACCCAAGCCCTCGACGAGCTCATTGACAATCCGCTTGGAGCGATCCTCAATATCAAAGCCAATGACACTTCACAGTACGAAGCCATCGTGACACAGATCAAGCATGATCAAGACGCAGCTGGCCCCGGGGGTAATCTTATCTATAACGTTAATTACTCCAAGAACAAGGTCGTTATCGACAAGTTGACTGCCATCACTCAGGGCGTACAGCGCGTTTCGTTCGCTGTCCTGCTTCTTCTTATTGGTATTGCCATCGTCATCACCTTCAACACTATCCGCCTTGCGATCTACATCTCACGCGAGGAAATCGCAGTGATGCGTCTCGTCGGGGCGAACAATGCATTCGTGCGCGGACCCTTTATCGTTGAGGGCATCATGTATGGCATGGTCGCGGCAATCGTCGCCACCGCGCTATTCTATCCGGTCACGCTTTGGTTGAAGGGTGCAACACAGAACTTCTACGGCGGCATCGATCTTTTCTACTACTACATTGCAAATCTCAATCAGATATTTCTTGTGCTGCTCGGGACGGGAATGGCACTCGGTGCGATATCGAGTTTCATGGCGGTTCGACGTTATTTAAAAGCATAAGGTTCGCCCATAATTATTATGGTAAAAAAACATAAATATATTTTTGTAGTGGGCGGAGTAATGAGCGGAGTGGGGAAGGGGGTCGCGACGTCGTCTATTGCGCTCTTGCTTCAGTCTCGCGGCTTCAAGATCTCTCCTATCAAGATCGATCCGTATTTAAACGTCGATGCAGGCACCATGAACCCCACCGAGCACGGTGAGGTTTTTGTATTGCGCTCTGGACTTGAGACCGATCAGGATATGGGGTCTTATGAGCGTTTTTTGGGTCGCGATCTCTATTCAGAGAATTATATGACCGGTGGTATGGTCTACAAAAGCGTTATCGATCGCGAACGTGCCTTAGGGTATGATGGCAAATGCGTCGAGCCGGTCCCGCACATCCCCGAGGAGGTTATTAACCGCATCAAAGCCGCGGGTGAAAAGGATAAGTCTGATGTCACTATCGTTGAGATTGGTGGCACATTGGGCGAGTACCAAAGCGTGATGTTCATTGAAGCTGCGCGTATCTTAAAGATCGAGAATCCCGATGATGTGCTGTTTGTCCTCGTTTCATACCTTCCGGTCCCAGGCAAATTGGGCGAAATGAAGACCAAGCCGACCCAGTATGCAGTACGCACGATGAACTCATACGGCGTACAGCCCGACATCATCATTGCCCGCGCTGAGGTGTCGCTCGATATAAAACGCAAGGAAAAGATTGCCGCATCTTCAGGTATGAAACCAGAGCAAGTAATCTCCGCGCCTGATGTTGATAGCGTCTATGATGTGCCGGTCAACTTCGAAGCAGACAATCTCGGCAATACCATTATGAAGATACTCAAGATGAAGCCAAAGATCAGTCCACCCGATCTCGGACCATGGAAGTCTTTCGTCAAGAAAGTTCACAACACTAAAGGCGAGCTCAGAATTGCAATGGTTGGCAAATATTTTGCGACAGGCGATTTCGTCCTCGCTGACTCCTATCTGTCAGTCATCGAGGCGCTCAAGTATGCAGCGTATAAGGCAGGCAAGAAGCCGGTCATCGATTGGGTAGCAGCAACAGACTTCGAGGGCAAGGATTCTTCCAAGCATCTTGCAATACTCAAGAAATACGACGGCGTCATTGTACCAGGTGGCTTCGGCTCGCGTGGCATCGAGGGCAAGCTCGCAGTCATTAAATATGCTCGCACACACAAGCTCCCATATTTGGGTCTCTGCTACGGCATGCAGCTTATGGTGGTTGAATACGCACGCAATGTTTTGGGACTCAAAGGCGCAAACACCGTAGAGATAGATGAACACACCAAGCATCCTGTCATCGACATTATGCAGGGACAACGCGACAAGCTCGATGGGGGAGATTATGGCGGCAGCATGCGTCTCGGCACCTACCCTGCATATCTTAAGGAGGGAAGTGTCGCACGCACGGCATACAAAGCCGAAATGGTGCACGAGCGACATCGCCATCGCTACGAGGTGAATCCTGCATATATCGAAGCACTGACCAAGGCAGGCCTTGTGTTCTCAGGCATATCGCCTGATGAAAAATTGATGGAAATAGCCGAGCTTCCACACAAGGTGCATCCATTCTTCATGGGCACGCAGTTCCACCCTGAGTTTACCTCTCGACCCTTGACCTCACATCCGCTCTTTGACGCATTTATCAAAGCCTGCCTG
>JAYVMS010000101.1:0-2901 GCA_043758815.1 bacterium | reverse complement strand
TTGGTTTTCCAAGATATTTAAGCGCGAAGCTCCTGAGATACCCCGCCGATACGAAGCGGAGCGAGTGAGGGTACGGCTCTGCCGCGGGGAGGTTCATTTTGCAAAATATTGCACGATAAACTTCGTGTGTCGCTCGAGAATAAAAGTGTGATATCGATGTGTCATTTCGGAAACGTATTATAGACAGCACGGATTTGCACTTATGAGATATATCGCATGTAATGAAATTACTGGACACTGTGCCTCGTGGCATCATGCGCGCTCAAGTGCTGAGTTAGTTCATGCGATATATCGCATGAAATATTTCTCGTGGAGCATATCTCAATGAAGATCGACGACGTGAGAAAATTTTTGCAATGATTACAAAAAAAGCACTTCAGCTGAGTTATGTAATATGAATTTATGTGTATACTGTCAAGTTTTCAATATAAGGACGCGCGCGCGAACTAATTGGCTGTGGACAACTTTTGCAAGTCTCTGCAAAGGTTATGGTTAAGCCATGGTTTTAGGGGTGTTTTGGGTTGATATAAAGCCATTTTTTAGCGTTTATTTGGTAAAATTATATGCATAACCAGTCCACATGGAGGAGTGGTGTTTGTTTTCATGTATATACGATCACGAATTTATTTGAAGAGGATAATACATGCGTTTTTGACATGCCCGCATCGTCTGAAAGAATTAGGCAGGCAGGCGCAAGTCCGTGTTTCTTTTGTTGTCCTTATCATACTTTTGTCGGCATGGTTCGTGTCGCAATTCGTGCTCGCTTCAAAGGAGGTGAGTGTGTATGTTTTTCCTTCTGTAGTAACAAGCGATGGTTTTGAAAATGAGACGGGGGCTATTGGACAGGATCTTTCTTCTGATGCCGCACTTTCGGATTTTGATCGAATGAATTCCGCATATATTTATTTTGGTAAATCACTCATCGCAAATGCTACTTCTAGCAACACTCAGGTATCGGCCACAACGAGCGCGCCTTTGCCGAAGAAGATAATCGTACCCCCTATGCAACTCGAGCTACCTACGAGTAAGGATATAACACCGCAAATACCAGTTTCAATGGGAGAAGTCATAAGCACACTTCCCGTTCAATCTACCAATGGAGGCCGGGCGACATCAAGTATAGGCGACATGCCACCAGCGCTTGATCTTCCTAATCCATTTCTGCAAGGTCAAGGAGTTCCGTCACTCAACGCGAGTACATCACCAGCGCATCCGCAGAGTCGGAACCAAGCACACGAAGAACTCGCGCAGGAACTATTTGGCATTCACAAGGTACTCGCTTTTGATAACGTTAACACACCTTCTCTACGCACCGTGATGTCGACTACCTCCGTCACTACGAGTACGAGCAGTAGTTCGTCGACTGTGCTAACGGTAGGAGCTGAAAGGACTGCAACTGATAACGTTAACACACCTTCTCTACGCACCGTGATGTCGACTACCTCTATTGCCACTAGTATTACCAGTAGTAGTTCATCAAGCACGACAACGCTGGGGGTTGAAAATTCTGAAACTGCTACGAAACAAAGTGTCACACCCATGTCTGATGATCCGTATTCTGTTGCATCGTGCACCACACAAGGCATTCCATGTCACCTAATGAGCTTTGTCGGTTTTGGACTCGGCGATGCGCTTCTTGATAAGCCGCTTCTGTCTGCCACCCTTGAACTTTCGCTTGCTGGACGAGGCGAGTTTGTAAGCAAGGGTAATGATCGCATACTCGTACGCGCTTATCATGGCGGACGATGGGAGTACTTAGGAGAGACTCCAGTAAAGGGAGAATTCTCTAACGCAAAGCGCGGTGGTTACTTGAGCTTCGATCTTCCGTCGATAGGAAAATGGGGAGATCTTTCTGATCTCAAGATTGTCGTGGAATATGTCCGTGAAGGCGAGGGGGATGCATCGGCGTATGTCGATGGTGTTTGGATCAATGCAAAATATAATTCAGATGTGCTCGCAAATGGAACTTCACCAGATAACATTGCACTCACGTCGGCAAATGTACGGAGCGCACTTTCTGCAAAGGATGCTCTTGCGCGCAAGGCATATCGCGATGAATTAAAGACCGTCGATAGGGGGGTGATAATGTTCTCTCATGTCGACGAACATCCTGATGCAAAGCTCGTTATCAAGACCGACCGAGATACCTATCACGCACTTGGTAGTGCGGGTTCGTATTTTAATGTCACCAACAATGGGAGTGCGGCTGAGGTGGTGCGTTTACAATTTCATTTCCCTGGCGAAGGTGGACAAGTTACTGCGCTTTCCCGCTATGCGCATAACGTTCCGTATAAGGTCGGAGCACTTAAGTATGATGCAGTCGGATATTTTTGTGCGGAGGGATGGAGTAGTGCGACAAGCAGTGCAAAGAACCAATCTGCATCTTCGAGCGCATCACAGTTTCAGTGTTCTGCAACAAGAGAGCTGCGTGCATGCGATAGTTTGAATACAGACAAGACGAACTGTATCGAAAACAGCACGAAGGTCGGATTGTCAGAAGATACAGAGTATCGTGATGGCTGGACTCCGGTTGCACTGCGCGACGGATCGTTTAGGGATGAAGGAGGACTATTCGCCAAGGCAATTGAATTTATTCTCGGACAGCTTCCCAAAGATGCTATTCCTCCTAGCGAACAGCCCGTTTCTTACATCGCAGATTCAGTGCTCTTACAGCCTGGGCAGACGATGTATTTTCATGCTGATCTCGGGATGCCTCTGAACGGTCGAGGAGATTTTTATGTTGAAGCAGCTGCCGAGAGTGGCGCATACGGATTAGTGCATGCGTCATGGGACGGGTCATGGAATTATCGCGTTCCACTATCGATAGACAATGCAAAAGTTGCGTCTGAACATGAATTTGCGGTGCCGGTATCACTTGACGCACTTCCTCTGTCTTTCTGG
>JAYVMS010000100.1:0-8378 GCA_043758815.1 bacterium | reverse complement strand
GAAAATCGAAGGGCAGATGACACTTGCAGGCGGCGCAAACACTGGCGACGCACCACCCGTCAAAGCAATTGCGAGCGCCCAAGAAGGCCACGATCTCGGACGTAACGACCCGTGCTACTGCGGAAGCGGCAAGAAATTCAAAAAATGCCACGGCATTGCGGCATAAGAGTCATTGAAGATATCATTACCAGGAATTTTGGCGTAGTAATAAGGATTAATGTAGAATCTTTAGATGGGAAGTTATTTTATCGTAGGTTACTTCATTATCGTGTGCCTTGAACTCGCACTAGTCTCCATGCGCTCACAAGGTACTTTTATTGACGGACGACGGCTGTTTTTTGTACACATGATCTTTGCTCTGATCTTTATCTCAGCTACATATGCTGATCACAGCATCGTCTCGGAAATATTTTCTCTCTTTCTTCTGATAATTACGCTTGTATGCTGGAAGATGAGAGGGGGGTATTTGATCCTGAATGAAGCAAATAAAGCAGTGCAAGAACGTATTGAAAAATGTCTCAAAATGACTCTTTTACCGTTCGACAGAACAAACGATTCTTATCATATTACATTTCGTGATAGTAAGGGCGCGATCACAATATTTAGTAATTTTTCAAAATGTGCTATTCTATTTGCAGATAGTGGATGGCCACAAATCAAAAAAAGAGTTTTTATTCAATTATTAAAGAAACAGTTCAATGGCATGTTGCCGAGAATTGTTTTTCATTTCAAATAACATGTCTCACATCACAAAAGTGAAATACGTAAAAGCAGATGCAGCAAAAATGGTCGAATATATTGCCGATGTTGCAAATCATCCCGCTTTTGTTTCAGCTCTAAAGTCGGTTGATAATTTAAGTGGCGATTCTAAGGAGGTAGGGGCTTCGTGGGATTGGACCTATATGATGGCGGGAGTTGAGCTCTCGGGAAAGGCGGAAACGACAGGATATATGGCCGGTCAGAGCTATTCTTATAAGACGACAACGGGAGCACTCAGCCAATGGACATACAGCGTTGAGCCTGCAGAAGAAGGAACGAAACTTACCGTTGATATTGAATATGAAGTCCCCGAAAATGTTCTTGGTAAGATCGTTGACAAGATGGCCTTAGAGGGGATCAACGACCATGAGGGAGAACAGGCAGTTGAAAATCTGAAGGCAATTCTCGAAGGCTGATGTATCACAGTCGTTTTGTGACCCAAGCGGACAGTGAAGAAATTTTTCGATCTACATCATTCGAGGCTGTTTTTTCAAACTCTGAACAGGAGGTATATAAAAAACTCGTTTCGACTCTGCGTAAAAAGCAATGGGTGATGGGGCGTCTGGCCGTAAAGTCGCTGATCAATGAACTTGCACATGGCGGCACAAAAGCTCTTGCTGATATTGAGGTGCGTGTCGATGGACGCGGTCAGCCGTTTGTCTCAGGGCCTTTTCATGTCTCCATATCGCACAAGGGAGATCTTGCTATCGGTGCAGTTTCAAGTCGTCCGATCGGTGTTGACATGGAAACCTACCGACCAGTCTCTGTGCGCATGCAGAAGTACTATCTTGCTAAGGATGAGCAGGTTCATTTTGCTGATAAATATGGAGATAAGGGGGCGATCATAGCTTGGACCATCAAGGAGTCATATCTGAAAGCATTGGGTACAGGCTTTATACTCTCCCCACTGTCATTTACCGTCGCCGTAGACGAAATTGAGTCGAATCAATTCTTTCTCTTTAGTAAGGACAACATGCGCGAGCGTGTTCATATTCGAACAGAAGAGTATGGCGATCACTGTGTCTCATATACTGTGCTTTTATGAAAATAAACGAAAAAATTCGAATCGGTATCACCGCAATGTCTTACGTACTGCCGCCCACACGGTTCTCACTTCCAGAGCTGCGTAAGGCTCGTCTGATCACAAGTAAAATTGAGACCCTAAGTGATTTTGGGTTTCGTTATGCTTACATTGCCGAATCTGAAGCATTCGATCTCGCCCTACGCGCTACCCGTAAATTATTTAAGAAACACAAGGTCGATCCAGACTCAATAGATATGATCATATACGCGTCTGCACTCAGTGATACAAACATAGCAAAAAAGAAATCCATTGATCCGATAATGCTTTTTCGTTACCCTGCTACGCGCCTGCAGTATGAAACAGGCATGCGAAAAGCGCAGGTCGTGGGAATCTCTCAGGCGGGATGTGTCTCGCTTTGGACTGCTATCCGCGTCGCGAAGAGTATGCTCATTTCAGATTCGAAGATCAATAAAATACTCTGTGTTTCTGCAGATGTACTTCCGAAAGGATCGGTACGGGAGATTCTTTATAATGTAGTGAGCGACGCAGCTTGCGCTGTGCTTATTGAACGTAATGCGGTTGATAATGTTATCGTTAGTGAAACACAGATAACTAAGGGTTTTTATTGGAGCCCAGCCGATCAAAAGAACGAAGTGGTCGCCTCATATTTTCCCACTGCGAAAAGGGTTATTGCAGATTCACTCGCGAGTGCCAATATGACGATCGATGATATACGATATATAGTTCCACATAATGTGAACAGGCAAAGCTGGGATGTTCTCGCTTCAATGGCCGGAATTCCTATCGAGAAGGTGTACCTCAAGAATATTCCTAAATACGGACACACCGTTGCATCAGACAATATCATAAACCTCTCGTCGCTCGCCGCCGGCGGCCTCATCAAGAAAGGGGACAACCTACTTTTGTTTACTTACGGTTTTGGCTCCCATTGGTCGAGTACGATCATCAGACACTAACATGCGAACTGTATTCATTACTGGAGCGAGTGGGCTGGTGGGAGGGCGGCTGATCAGCAAATATCAGTCGAAAAATATCAACGTCATTTGTCTAGTGCACCGAGAGTCATTAGATAAGCACTACGCAGGGCTTCCCAACGTGCGCATCGTTTTAGGGGATATCTACCGTCGCGACCTCGGGATGAACAGTGTCGACCAGGAGTTTATTAAGAAAGAAGTTACTGACATGTGGCACTGTGCCGCGAAGACCGATTTCTCGATCTCCGCGCAAGAAGGCGAGGAGGTGAATGTGATCGGAACGAAGAATTTTCTCGACTTCGCTTCACAATGTAAACAAGTCCGCCGTATAGGAGTTTTAAGCACACTTTACATATCGGGAAAAATGACGGGCGTAATAGAGGAGAGGATGATCGAGCACTCGGAGGGTTTCGTCAATGAATATGAACGTTCCAAATATCTGATGGAGCAAGTTGTTAAAGAGCGCATGCAGTCTCTTCCGATAGCAATGTATCGCATCAGTACCGCCATAGGGGATGCAAAAACAGGTGAGATCCTCAGGCATAACGCCGTCCATCAGGCGATCAGATTGCTTTATGGTGGGTTGGCGCCGATGATACCCGCTCATGAACTTACACGCATGAACTTTATCTCAGATGATCATGCGGCTGACTCCCTCTATTATCTTTTTGAGGAACGATTTACCGCCGGTAAAGTGCATCATATTGCCGCAAAAAATGATGATATGCCAAGCGTTGCCGAATTCTTAGGCAATACCTTTCTGTTATTTGCGCAATTAGACCCAGAATGGCAAAGGCGTAATATCGAAATACCGCCCATTGTCTCGACCGACTCGTTCGCCTTGTTCAAGCAAACAGTTGAAAAAACGGAAAACTCAATGCTTATGCGCATTTTTGATATGATGGACCATTTCGTCCCACAGCTCTCATATCCAAAAACGTTCGATATGAGCGATACCGCCCGAATGCTTGAACAAGGTGGTATTTACGCGACACCGTTTAACGCGTATTATCCGTTGATCGTACGACAATGCCTCAAAAGCAAGAAAAAATTAAAGTGAAGAGGGCCACCGAAGATCCACGAGAGGCAAAGATGCTTGTATTCATAAGTAGTATCGCACGGTCTCGTGTTCGTGTCCGTAGAGACACGGCGCTTTTTGACGATGGTATCCTCGATTCAATGAATATCCTCGATCTTATTGCATTCATTGAGACTGAGTTTCGTATAAAGATAAGTGATGATGATATCACGCTCGACAACTTTCGGACGCCGGGAAAGATAATTGATAAATTCACAAATGTTGCGAAAAAAATCTGAAACAAATGATCTCTTTCATGAGCTTCTAAAAAGCGGTCAGCTTTCTATGGTCGGGCGTGGGCTTTTGTCTCGCTCGGGGGAATTTTTGGCTATTATGCGCCGTATCGAGGGGTCTTTTCGTTCCTCCGCACTCCGCCGGGGAGCGATCGAGGAGGAATATCCGGCAATGATCTCAGTTAAAGATCTTTCGGAACTCGGTTTCTTTTCTTCGTTTCCGGAGCTTACCAATGTTGTACTTCATGTTGACCGCAATAAACTCCCCCTGCAAATACGACGCAATGCGATCGATAGAGAGTCGCTCGATCCTCATGATGCCGATTTGTGTCTCACACCCGCGGTCTGTTATCACACATATGTGAAATTAAAAGGCAGTACATTACCCCAGACGCCTGTGTTGTACATAACCAAAGGAAGGGTTTTTCGTTATGAAGGAAAACGTTTGACCAACAGTCCCGAGCGCTTGCGTGAGTTTTCGATGCAAGAAGCTGTATTTTTTGGGAACCGTGAATATGTACGCGATACGCGCAAAAGTCTTATGCGCACTGTCCAAAGTCTCGCCCGTAGTCTCGGTATCGAGGCTGAGATCGTTGAAGCGAACGATCCGTTTTTTACTTCTGATGATAATCACGGGAAAATGATGATACAAAAATTACTCCAGACGAAATTAGAATTAGTAGTACCCCTCGAAAAGGGGAGAAAGCTTGCGATAGCCTCATTCAATGACCATGGTACATTTTTTACTGAACGAATGGATATCGGAGACGGGCTTACGAGCGGCTGTGTCGCACTCGGTCTTGAGCGTTTTGCATACGCATACTTTTTACAGCATGGCACAGGGAAAAAGCGTAAATGAAACAATGATATGAGTGCACTGAAAAATAAAACTCGGATCTCACAAAACATTCCGCTCAGGCTTCTGCGTGAGGGTCGCCCGTTTCTCGTTCCCATTTACTATGCCATGCTCACTAGTTTCCTCGCTCGTGAGGGGATCAAAAATTCCGGCAGTTATCTTTTTGCAGATCATATTTATGTGGGGAAGCCAAACGGAAGATTTTTTGTCGGAGCATTGCTTGACGCAGTACTGCTCAAGCTTCCCTCAAGCGCCTCTTTCAAAAAACGTTATGAGTATACTCGAGACGGCGTGATCAAAAAATTACTTTATTCGAAGACACAAGAACCCAAGCGAGTACTCTCGGTGCCGTGCGGTATTCCCAGAGAACTAGTAGAGGCGGCGACATATCTTAGATCTGCGGCACCTGAAATATACGACCAGACGATGTTTTATTGTGTTGATCTTGACCTACAAACTATTGAGGAAGCAAGGCGGTTTGTCGAGGCGCACGGACACAATAATTTTGTATTCGTCAGAGCCGACGCGCTCAAGTCCGCCGCTTACCCCCTACGCTTTGACTGTATAGTGAGTACGGGGTTTAATGAGTTCATCGATGACGATGAGCTGTTGACCTTTTTCACAAACGCGATAAATGCGCTACGTGAGGATGGCTTATTCATCACATCGCTTACGAAAAAGCATCATTTGTCGGATTATTTAATGAAAAATGTCGCAGAACTCTTTGTACACTATCGGAGCGAAGACAGGCTTTGTTCGATAGCAAAAAATGCGGGAGCAAAAAACGTGACGATATCTTGTGATCCGATTGGATGTCAGCTATTTATCGACGCAACCAAATGAAATATGGAACTTGTTTATGATACCTATTTAGAAACCGGAGAATCGACGCGATGGCATATGACGAAAGATGTGCCGTGGAAAGATGTTGACCGCGACCTCGCTCTTTCTCAACCCCACATTCTTGACGAGCTGCGTCTCGCCGCGCTTATTGAGTCGTACGCACCCATGTATGCACTGAAAAGCCTTGAGCTATGGTGGGACAGTATTGAAGAGTCGGCGATCGCTTCCATACAGTTCTATGAAGAGTACAAACATTTCTTTGCGCTGAAGAAATATCTCGAACCTCTTGGATATGACGTTCCGGAGCGCGAGATCATTGAGGTGCGCCAAAAGAATCATGACACGCATTATTCCTCCGATCGGGTGCGTCAGCTCGCCAATTATATGATCTCCGAGCATTTCACTGCGCATTTTTATTCAGGATTGCTGCAACAGGCAAAGGAGCCGGTACTTCGGGTACTTCTGACGCATTTGATGAAAGACGAGTTCAGGCATCATAATGTCTTTTACGAGCTCTTACTGCGTCGCATAGAAAAAGACAAGGGCACAATTGATGTCATTTTAGACGAGGCTCTCAACTTTCGCCACATGGGAGGGGAAGTCGTCGGCGAGCGTATGCCAGTTGCAAAGAAGAATGACATTGAAACGATGATCCTTTTTCTTAAGAATCTTGAGAGACTAACGGGAACCAATCTCATCGAATATAAAAAGCGGATCGCACTTGGAAAGGAAGAACCAACAGCATGACGATGATCGCACTCACAAAAGAAGAGCTATGGGTCTTAAGTTATTACCGAGCATCGGAATTGGCCGGCGCACTTCTCTTTGGTCGCCTCGCGAGACGCACTCAAGATGATGAAATGCGCGTTCATCTTACCGGACATTTTGCCGAAGAAGCTGGGCACGCATGGCAATGGACCAAAACTATTCATAATCTAGGCCATTTTCCGCTCATGATCACAGAAACGTATCAGTCGGCGTACGCGAAGGAGATCGGCTTGCCGGCATCGATGCCGGAAATATTATTGCTCACCAAGATCTTCGAAGAGCGGATCTTCGGTCATTTTACGAAACATCTGGCGAACCCGACCGCCCACCCTGCTGTTAAGGTAACGCTTGCCCGAATGCTAAAAGAAGAAGAAGGTCACCTGGGTTGGATCGACAAGAAACTTATCGATTACGACAAAGAGGGGATGATCGAGCTTGCGAAGAAGACTGATGAATATCGATCGATTGACGAGCGTATTTATGGCGAGGTGATGCAATACGAAAAAAATTTATGGGATTTTCTTGAAAAAAATGAACAATATAACAAAAGAAATATATCAGATCATCGGTGAGGTTTTTGACCTGAAGAACGATGCGATCACCCCGGAGATGTCATGGTCTAGTAATGATGTTGATTCCTTCGCACTCGTCGAACTTATCGTCGCGGTTCAGGAACATTTTCATATAAATTTCGCATCAGATGAGCTCGGTAAGCTTTCCACAGTTGCGGACCTTGTTGGTATGATAGAAAGTAAAGTGAGCGCACGACAATGATATCGCTATTTCAGTACGCCTTCTTTTTTGTCTTTCACTTACCACTTCGATTTTTTTTACGACCTCAGATGCACGGCATTGAACATGTGCTTAAGGGCGGAGATGACCCGCGGCTTATTGTCGCTAATCATATAACCAAACTCGACCCGTTCTTGCTCGCGCTTTTGCCGTTTCGCGCTCAGAAAAAAATGATCCCATACCGTTTTCCCACCGTCGATTCTTATTATTGTAAATTATGGATCCAGTTCTTCATCCGCCCTCTCGGAGCGTACAAGATGACGCCGCGCGCGTGGACGCTTGATGAGTATTTTAGTGAGACCAAGAAATATATTATCGAAAAAAATAATATACTTTTATTTCCCGAAGGAAGACTTGTGGGAACTCCTTTTGCGGTGGAACCAAAACCAGGGTTCATTTATCTTCCGTCGGAACTATCGATCGCAATTTTGCCACTTCATATACAGGGACTCTCAGGGCTCACCTTTTGGGATTTCTTATTAAGGAAAAGGTCAGCCACACTCACATTTGGGCAAGAATTTAGCCTGGCGAACGTACCGATCAGTCGTTATCGGGACACTGCTCGTGGTATCTTAGAAGGAATCTATTCACTATGAGAGGAAAAATATACAAAAGCGGAGAACGGGTTGAAATAGGCGGAACGTATATGTGTCTTGCTTGCGGTGAGATGATCGACTTTGCTGTTGGCGAACTTCTTAGTGACTGCCCGAATTGCGGGGCGGGAACCGCAAACGCACCAGCCGGCTTTGTTGAGGGCGTCGAGTTTTGGGTACGCGTTGCATAATCTAGATTGTGTGTTTTTCGCCTGTTTTTAAATGGAAGAATCCGTCAAAGGATTCAGTCCGTTAGTTTTATCCGCTTGAAAGCACGATCGACAGCGATGGATTATAATAAGACGATGGAAAATAGTGAGCGAACACGTGTGGGGATCGGGGTGATGATATTTAAGAACGGCAAGGTACTCTTGGGCAAGAGAAAGGGGTCACACGGAGCGGGGGAGTACTCGTTTACCGGCGGCCACTTAGACTAT
>JAYVMS010000099.1:0-7239 GCA_043758815.1 bacterium | reverse complement strand
CGCCCTTGAACGAAGTCCACGGTACCGCAAGCGGCTTGCGTACAGGTGTGATCCCGGGTATGGATCCGTTATCTCCCGAAATCTGGAAAATGAAACAAGAAGAAAAAGAAAGGCGCACGCTGATGTTTCCGCAAGCGGAAACCACACTTGGCAAAAGAGTGTTTCCTGCAGCAGGAGAGATTGCTGGAAAGACTGGAACCGCCACGAATGCTGATGGTAAAACATCGGATGTGTGGCTCCTCTTGTTTGTGCCCGGACCTCCAGATCATCCCGAAAAAGGTGTCATGCTGATATTCTGGATGGGCAAGGATTCTAAGGATCATCCACTTGGTGAGAGAGGTTCGCACGGTGGCGGGGGATTCGCAGAGACGGGTGGTCGTAATTGGGTCCACTCGGCAGCGACGGTACTTTCGTTCCTTCAAAAGAAACGTGGACTTCTCCAGCCCGGATTCCGTTTCCAGCCGCTATACCGGGATGATGTCCTTCTTAACTTTGATGCGAAGCAGGTCACTTCGCAAACGCCAGAGACCATTCCGGATCCAAACGGGGCCATGCTTATTGATCCCTCTGATCCTAATACTGATCCGAAACTGCTCAAGGAATTGCCACCACTTCCGGTGATACCCGAAAGCCCTCCCGCCACGGCACCAGCCAAGGTTGGAGATGGTCCCGATGCAGAAAAACCACACGACTAAATTCGCCCCAGCAATACGTAAGTATTGCTGGGGCATTTGTTTTTTTGTCTCGTTCCGATACTCTGAGTGAAGCATTGTTATTTATATAAGGAGGGTATCATGCGCAATCATATCGGTCTTTGGGCGGCATGTTTTATGCTTGTTTCACACCTCACTATTGCAAATGCAAGTGAGAGGGAAATGGCAGGAACTACGCGAGCGGACAATATCCTCGAGCGTGTACGTGTTGCAAATCAAATATGCGAAGGTGTGAGTCTCACCGATAAGGTGACCATTCTTGCGGGGAAGATAGTTGAACGCCCCGTCGTGCTCTGCGCATACAAAGAAAGCGATCGTACGTGGCATGTCATTGATGTGCGTCTCGGGTATCCCATACCACCTTCATATGTGAGCTGTGTTGCAGGTGCACCAACCGTAAGCGCTCGCTCGGATTGTGTATTGCCGTTTCGTGTCGAAACTGCCGGCTATCGCGTTGAGCATTTGGCGGGATATGGCGCTACGCGACTTATTTTCAATGTCTATAGCGATGAAGAAAAGCTCACTGTCTATAGCACGCGGCATATTTGGTTCACGAAAAGTGTAGTAAACAATGAGCCGTCTGTTGTCTTAGATTCAGCGCTCTCGCTCAATTACACGCCCTTTCACCCTGACCTTCGCGACGAAGAATTGCTACACCGCGGAAGGGATTTCCTTCGAAACCAAGTGAACGCTGCATTCGACAGACTGCGCAGTAAGCGCGTGTATTCGCGAGCATTTCCCGATCGTCTCGTTGCCGACGTTATCGCAAAAGAGACCCTTGAGGCGCTTGGCATAATCGAGCAATCGGACGATAAGAAATTTCACGAAGATGAGCGCGGTACTATCGAGTCTGTGTATCTCGAATATGCTTTGAACGGAATCGGTGCCTATAAGTGGGCGCAGTCGAGCGCAATGGCGCTCGGGGCATATCAGTTCACCGATGGAGGTGGAAACGGTACGTACAGTGAAGTCGTTCGTCGCTACGCGGAAGCACGCCTTGACCCAAATTTCGAGAATGGCGCGCGCGATCTTGGTAATGTGCTCGAAGCAGCCGCATGCCTGCTTGACCTTGAGGTCTCGCAGTTCCAAGCTATCTTGCCTGTGTTCGCACGAGATCCAATCCTCGGCGGCATCTATCCAGTTGCGGCTTACAATGGAGGTCACGGTGCAGCTGCCAAGCTCTACGAATGGATCAAGACAAAGAAGATAGATATCGAAGAGAAGGATATCCCACTTCCGTATGCATTCGTGAGCGAGCGAGTCACGTGCCCTTGCAAGGTGCAAAAGTTCCGCGGTAGAAATGGAAAAGTGTTCACGAGGAAGACGACCCACATCGTCAAAAAAGTGAATACCGAAACTCCCGGCTATGTCGATAAATACATTTCGGTCATCAACTATCTGCACGATGTGAAAGTCGACTGATCGTAAAAAACCCCCGCAATGCGGGGATTGTTTTTTCTCAGAAATAAGAGTAGTTTACAAAAAGCTCTGGTAGTGCACTATTTCGTGCAGCCTGAAGCTAAAAGGAGAAAACCATGTCGCAAGGCACGGAAGACCTTACTCGTCAGCATAGGAAACTGCTCGCACAACTCACCGAGTACATGCCCTTAGGCGATGTTCCCAAAGTTGTACTACAGGAATTCATCAATGGGCGAGCAAGCGCAGCTAGTTGGTTGACTGAACAGATGAGATGCTATACGAATGTGCTGCACATGCGGAAGTCTTACATTGATTGCGGGGGAATACCGCATATTCCTGATGGATGGAGTATCTGCCCCGAAGACCAGCTCTTATTGCGTTTTACCGGAGTAATATCTTGGGACAAAAATGCTCATGGCGGCGGACTTCAAAAAAAAGAAGAACGAGCCGCCTTGATCAAATTCGAAAATGGTTTTCGTGGGGCGCAAGTTTTACCGGCTCAGATGCTTGATTGGTTGCTGTGTAATACAGATGAGATCCCGGAAGAATGGCATGGTCAAAACATTTGGTTTCCAGGTACAGTGTATCGTACCGAAAAAGGACAACGTGCGGTGCGGCACTTATGTGAGTACCAGGGCGGGTGGTCTTGGAACTTTCGCTGCATCATCGATGATAATTATCAAACGTTCCTTCCTGCGGCAAAAATGCCACCGCTTATTTAAACACATACCGCAAGCTAAGCTTGCGGTATTTTTCTTCTGATTATCACGGGAACAAATGTGGCTGATCGGTGAAGATCCGCTCTGCACCCCACTCGTAGACGCGCTGTGCTGTCTTTGTGTCGTTTACCGTCCACACCCACGTTTGAAATCCGAGCATCTTTGCGCGCGCCATGAATGAACTCCCATTTTGTGTATCCATATCCGCATTCATATATTCCATGTGCAGGTTATCGATATGCGCATCGTTTAGGATATCGAGGTAACGAACATCAGGCACCGCATCCATAATCACTCCCACCGTCAGGTGTTTATATTTTCGCTTGATCGCCATCGCAGTTGAATGATGGAAAGCCGAGATGACAAATTGTTCTGGCGACCATCGCCCGTAGGTGATGTACCAGCACACGATCTCGAGTGTGCGCTTCCAGATCTCAGGGTCTTTGATCTCGATATTCACGACACAGGAATTGTTTACGGTATCAAGCGCCTCAACTATCGTTGGAGTTTTTTCCAACATGCTGGGGTCGTGTGCGATGATGGGAAAGTGCACTCCTCCCAGCGGATTTTTTCGGACATCAAATTCGATCATTGTGGCACCGAATTCTACTGCAGATCGAAACGCCAGAAGAGAATTCTCTGGAATCAATACCGTGCTGCCATTTTGGGTGACATACCCGTGCCTTCCTCGGTGATAGATGAGGTCTTTGTGTGTGAACACTCAGGTCTCCTTCTGTGAACTCTCTTTTTATAGTTAACCTTACTTATGTTAAATGTCAAAACATGTAAAAAATAGACCTCTGCTATAATACGGAGCATGAGCGAACATGAAAATCCCAATGCCGCGCGTATCAAAGACATCGAAGATGCCATGGGCGCATCTGACTTTTGGGCACAGAAAGACAAGGCACAGGCACTCATTAAAGAACTTCAGGAATTGAAAACAGAAATAGAAGGTGGAGGTAAGTATGACAAAGCAAATGCGATCATTACGATATTCTCAGGCGCGGGCGGGGACGACGCGGAGGATTTTTCCGGAATGCTCGTGCGTATGTACTTCAAATATTTTGAACGCCGTGGCTGGAGCTATGAGATCATCCACATGAATGAGAACGATCATGGCGGTTATCGCAATATCGCTTTTGAGGTAGTAGGTAAGGCCTCTTATGGCGAACTAAAAGGGGAGTCGGGTGTACACCGACTCGTACGCGTGTCACCTTTCAATGCCAATGCCAAGCGACACACATCATTCTCGATGGTAGAAGTCATTCCCAAGTTTAAGAAAGGAGACGTTTCACCTCTCCCTGACGCTGACGTACGTCTTGAATTCGCGCGCTCAGGCGGCGCTGGTGGACAGAACGTAAACAAGCGCGAGACTGCAGTACGCGCGATACATATCCCAACGGGATTATCAGTGCATGCCTCGACTGAACGCTCGCAGCTGCAGAACCGTGAACGCGCGCTTGAGCTCCTCACCGCCAAGGTTCATCATCTTCATGACTCACTTTCTGATGCCGAAAAAGACAAGATGTATATTTCAAAAACCACACAAGTCGAATGGGGCAATCAAATCCGTTCATACGTCCTTCATCCCTATAAGATGGTCAAAGATCATCGCACCGATGTAGAGACATCAAAGGTTGACGCCGTTCTCGAAGATGGCATGCTCGACGAATTTATCGAAGCGGAGAAGAAATTGCAGTAGTAAGTGCTGCGAATTCTCACCCACATCATCGATAATTGCGGGTGTTTACGTTAACAAATTCTAATGTGGAATATGCCCCAATTCCTCATATCTGAGGGTGTGTTTTACTCATAACTATCTGCCATGCAAAATTCTTGACCACTTGTAGCCTTTGCCGTAGCTTTAATTAATAGAAGACTGACTGCTCTTTCAAAGGAGAAAAGTCATGAGTAAGCAAACTACGATCGGAAGGTATTTTGATCCATTGTCCGTGCGTGCGAGCATCATCGCCGACAACTACAGTGAGATGCCTATACGAAGCATCGCCGCACGCGTTGAGCGTATTCAAGACTATTTTTGGCGAATCATCGATGGTGAACCGCGCCGTGAACTTTTCCGTATTCCAAAGGACCTCTACGAATACGACGAGCGTCGAGAGCCAAACGAAGTCGGCTTGCTCGAGAAGCGGAGTGGCGAGAAAAAATCCTCCCTCACCCCGCTTGAGATATTGGAAGGGCGAACACATAGCGATGTGAACAAATGGCTCTTTCATTATGGCGATGACCTGATGAACAGACTTCCGCCTGATATTCTCGCGGATTATCGCGGATTCTTCGGTGTCTGCCGTAGCTTAAACAATCAAGCCAAGGAAATGGCCGTTTTACTGGCTGAAGCCTTTGACGCTCGCAAACGCGGGGCCAAAAGTTACCCAGGCTCACTCGCAAAGCGCATGCAGGCCGGTAAGGCATACACGCGACTTCTGCGTTACGAAGACACCAAGTTCACAAGGCTCGTATTGTTCGACCATGAAAAGCACGCTATTCATGGAAGCGAATCTGATCCTCGGCGCGTGCTCATGTTCACGGGCACAAAGTTCTGGGCAGTCACGCGAGGTCACTTTGGTACGGGTACAGTACACGGCGTCTTCAGTGCCGAGAGTGCGAAGTTCGATGCATCGCTTCATCGCGATCGTGATTGTGTGACGGTCCACTGGATCTCAAAGTGTGATACCAACGGTCAACGTTTCGCCTTGGTTACCTTTGTCCACTGCGAGCTCTATCCCGAAGATGTCGCATGGTTTGATGCACACATCCACGATCTCAAGATAGATCGCGGTGCGTATCTACCATAAGACAATCCCCAGCTTTTGCTGGGGATTTTAATTACTACCCATAGCTAGGGCCATTTTTAAAATATGTTATACTTTGTTTATTCTATTTTTTGCCTGTGTTACATCATGAAATTACAATCCACGACGAAAAGTTGCATATGATCTATTTTGATAAAGTAACAAAGATTTATTCTGATCATGCAGCCCTTTCAGAGGTCACTTTTGGCATTGAGCCAGGGGAGTTTGTCTCCATTGTCGGGCATTCAGGAGCCGGAAAAACCACTCTCCTGCGTATGCTACTGGTTGAGGATAGACCGACAGCAGGGGCTGTCTTCTTTGAGTCCACAAATGTGCACCGCATCAAACAATCTTATATTCCTGACTATCGCCGTCGTATCGGAACGGTATTTCAAGATTTCCGCCTGCTTCCGAACAAGACCGCATACGAGAATATCGCCTTTGCCATGGAAGCTGCCGGACGTGGCGACGAAGAGATTCGCTCTGATGTGCCACAAGTGCTCGAGCTTGTTGATCTTTCATCGAAGGCACTGCATTTTCCGAGTGAGCTCTCGGGTGGTGAGAAGCAGCGCGTTGCTATAGCGCGCGCCATCATCTCGCAGCCCGATGTGCTCATAGCAGATGAGCCGACTGGCAACCTCGATCCCATGAACACGTACGACATCATTCAGATACTCAAGAAGATAAACGACATGGGTACGACCATCATTTTGACAACACACAACAAAGGTATCATTGATGCACTGAAGAGGAGGGTGGTGACTATGGAAAATGGGAAGGTTATACGCGACGACAAGCACGGCAAGTATATATTGTAATTCGGAATACATACTTATCGAAGCAATTCGCCCGCTCCTGCGGGGGGCGAAACTGTCTTCGGTGCGAATCCCGTCAGAACGTGAACCAAGCTTCGCGCTTTGCGGATGGCTTCGATAAGCATGCATCCCACCTCAAGGGTACTCATAACTTCTAACTCCCTTCGGTCGAAGAAATTTTAGTCGCTCACTGAAGTGGGAAAGTCATATCCTAATTTAAGCCACTCCCTTGCAAGCTAAATGGGTTAAGTTATTATTTTGGCCTCTTAAACACCGGCTCAGTCCAAGACTTCGTATTTCGACCTAAAATTTCATCGAATCTTTAAGTATTGAATTTGGAAGTGCTCCTGTGTGGGCCATCCAAAATATAAAGAATGTATACGACACGCCCCAGAGAGTGCCGGAGTCTTTTGAGAAAAAATATGAAAGAATGTTTCTCGTATCCCGGTTGAAATTATTGTTAAACTTAAGTAGCATAGTTAATGAAACTGTTCTTGGACCGAACCGCAAGGGGAGGATAAGCCCAACGGGGAACCAATGGGAAAACGAAGAAAGCAAACGCGATTCCGAGTGGCATGCTGGTGGGGGAGGCCCCACACATGCTCGGGCTAGCCTTAGAGGGGCGCGCCAACACCCATCACCCGCTGGGGTCGTATGGGTCTGAGGAAAAGCCATGATCAGCTCGGTGGCCGGTGCCCTAACACCGATGGCAAAACAGCCGGAACAGTTTCCTTATTTTGAAGCGTCGCAGAAATGCGGC
>JAYVMS010000098.1:0-10537 GCA_043758815.1 bacterium | reverse complement strand
ACGCTTAGCATTAGGCGCGATAACATCAAAAAGATCAGTAAGCTTCATTGTGGCTGCCTTAGGAATGAATATTTCACCGCCCACCATGTGCGTAAGTGCGAACAAGACGATATCAAAAGCTTTTTCGAGATCGATCCAAAATCGTGTCATTCGCTCGTCTGTGATGTGGACGGTGTGCGCATCTTTATTTTGGATGAGTTTTTCAACGATGCTCCCACGACTACCGACAACATTTCCATAACGAACCACAGAGAACCGAGCTTCTCCTCCACCATATGCATTTCCTGCAATAAAGAGTTTTTCTGCGCAGAGCTTTGTCGATCCATAAAGATTAGCGGGCATGGCGGCTTTATCTGTTGAAACAAGTACCACTTTTTCAACACCTCGGTCTAGAGCCGCCTCAATGACATTCTGACTGCCCAGAATATTGGTCTTCACCGCCTCGAAAGGATTGTATTCAAGTGCAGGGACTTGCTTAAGTGCGGCAGCGTGTACAACAATATCGACTCCGTGGAACGCACGCTGTAAACGAGGAAGATCCCTTACGTCGCCCAAGAAAAACCGCAGTCGATCATCCTTTATCTCTGCTTCCATTACTGACTGCTTGAGTTCGTCTCGCGAAAGTATGATAACTTTCTTTACCTGAGAATTCTCGAGAATATGTTTAGTAAAATTCTTACCAAATGAACCAGTACCGCCAGTTATAAGCACCGTTTTTCCTTTAATGATATCGAGATTCATAGTTCATCATATTACTGACGAATAATATTTAAATCAAGTTTTTTAAGCATACCCATATATTGCGCCTCGACTTATATTTTAAATAACCATCATTGAGTGCCTCAAGTAGCAAAAAGAGTGGTTTGACTCGTGACCCTCTTGGAGCTAGCATTATATAAATTATGATATTCGACTTTAATATTCACCTGAATAGGCTTGATGCTCTATCGAAGAATGTGCACGGAAAAGTGGCTGATGAATCTAGTCTCGATGTGCCGTTGCTTTTGGAGTGCTACCAAGCACAGAGAAGCGAATTTGTGACGACAATTGCTGGGGCAAATTTTATGTTGTTCAATCCAAAACTACCGTTTGGAGATCACCAGATTGGTAATTTTGTGAGCGAGGTGAGAAAAGATTTCCCAAGTGCTACATTTACACAACTCCTCGACTTCCGCCGTGAGGGGATCACGACGGCAGTAGACCGCCTAGTTTCAGCTAAAGTGCAAGGCGTGAAATTTCATTCCTATGTACAAGCAATAGCTGATACAGACATAAAGCTCGCACTCAGTGCGGCACACGTAGCAGCAGAGCGCGGCTTGTTCATCTGCGTCGACACAAGTTATGGATCAACATATATGTACGAACATGTGAACATGAAACTTGCTGCTGAGATTGCGAGGGAAATAAAAAATGTGCCGATAATTTTACTTCATAGTGGTGGGGCGAAACGCTGGGAGGCGCTCTTACTCGCTGATGAAGTGGAGAATGTCTTCCTTGAAACCTCCTTCAGTCTTCCCTACTACGAGGGCGCGACCATCTTCGATGATTTTGCATTCATATATAAGAAAATCGGGGTCGAGCGCGTACTATATGCTTCGGATCACCCTGCAGTATCACTTACCAACGCAAAGTCATGCATGGATAGGTTCATCGAGCGCTACGGCTTCACACAAGAAGAGAGTGAGTTGATGTTTCATGGGAACGCAGAGCGTCTGATCGGAGAGCTCAAGGTCAGTTAATAAGCCTTCCTGCCTGCTTTGCACTCCTCACCCTAATGATACCCTCAAATGGCAGTGGGGCGACCTTTTTGCCCAGATTACTTATGCTTATTGTCGGGACGCCACAAGTGAGCGAAACCACCATAGCAACCGTCTCAGTGCCCACCACTTGTCTTGCATAGAGTAGATCGTGTGCGAGGTTTTTTTCTTTGGATTTTTCTATTTTTATCTTTCCGATATAACGCAAAATTATGGGGTCATATCTGGTGCGGTCATCAGCAGGGTGAAATCTGATCCGTATATGATATTCATTGCTCCGTGTTGAAATTTCGGCAAGGAATTCTTCAAAGATCTCCTCTGTGCCGGGCACAGCGTCGCTTAAAAAAAGTACACACTTTGCAGGCGGAGCTCCTTTCTTTAATTCTTTAAAAAGCCTTTTTGCTTCTGCAAAATATTCATTTTGGACAAGGCGAACGAGAGTATGGGGAAAGAACCTGTCGGCGATCTTTTGCGCCGGACGATCGCCAACCCAGACCTCATCGGGAGCATTATTTTCCCACCCCTTTTTTGGATATCCGAAGCGTTCCCGAAAATTAGACCACGACTCGAGATATACAGCAGTCTTTATGTGATTTTTTTTTGCCTCTGCTAGTGCCAGTGATTCGATCTTCGTCATCCAACCTGTTCCGAGTAGCACCAAAGATGCATCATCATGCTTTGTAATTATTTGGGAAAGTTTCTTTTCCTCTTGTGGAGCTCGCCGAAAGGGAATGTTTTCGCGACGGAAAATTTTTGCCCC
The DNA here is from genome assembly GCA_043758815.1 of bacterium. Lineage (GTDB taxonomy): Bacteria > Patescibacteriota > Minisyncoccia > Phycocordibacterales > UBA6899 > MHLP01. The sequence goes on along the minus strand of JAYVMS010000098.1, from coordinate 8,020 downwards.
CGGACCCGCAGTGTAAATCTCGAACTTTTTTTTATTAAAATTCTTTTTAACAAACGCGGCAATGATTTCAGAGCCTCCGGCATCATGAGTTACTACCAGTATTTTTGGCTTAGATAGCATATTTAACTTAGTGGATTGTAGACTTTCAACTTATACAAGCGAGCCATCATACTAGATCTTTACGATTCTCATAGACTTTTTTGAATGCCTCAATTACGTCATCTAGGTCTTCCTTCGTCATTCCAGGTCTATTGTATTCGTTCGCAAACAGTACTTTATCCCGAAGATTTTCAGCAACCGGACAGATGCCCGCCGCGTAATTAGGAGTACCGTCATAATACTCGGAACGGAATGGAAATCCTTTGGAGCCGATTGCGATCTGCTTTTGGAATATCGGGAGCATGTAGACTGTACTACCGCAAGGATAAACGAGCGCTCCTTCTTGTTCACGCATTTTTGCACATGGAAGTTCCGCGGCTACTGCTGCAATAAATTTATTACGACTGACGCCGACGACAGCTTCATCAAAAAGGAAGGCATGCATGTAGTAAGAGTGAGTCGCCCCAATACGAGTTGGTGCAGGGCGTATACCCGGTAGTTTTCCTATATGCTCTGAAAGGTAGAGAGAGTTCTTTTGAAACACCTCAATAAGTCCGTCGAGTTTTTTTAGAAGCTCGCGCCCGATCGCTGCCTGAAGTTCAGTGAGGCGATAATTCTGTCCGAGCATATTCACGAGGTTGGTGATTCCCTTCCCTTCAACGACCGCTTCAGCGTGATTACGGATCAGCTGAAGCCGCTCTGCTAGCTCTGGGTCATCTGTAACGACGACCGTTCCCTCTCCTGTGTGTATATGCTTATGATAGTTAAGCGAGAATACCCCTATATCCCCAAGCGTGCCTGCGTATCTATCCTTATACATTACCCCTGGTGCCTGCGCAGCATCTTCGATCACCTTCAGGTTGTGTTTTTTTGCGATTGCATTGATCGCATCGGCGTCATATGGCTGCCCAGTTATATCAACGGTAATAATTGCCTTGGTGCGCGGAGTGATCTTTGCTTCGACTGATTTGGGGTCAAGGCACAAATATTCAGGTTCAACATCTGCAAACACAGGAATGGCTCCATAGAAAAGCGGAGCAGTCGCACTTATGCACATCGAGAATGGGGCGACGATAACTTCGTCCCCAGGTTCAATGCCAATAGCGCCCATCGCAGCGATAAGTCCTGAACTTGCAGAGTTCATTGCGATCCCAAATTTTGCCCCAACCTTTGCTGCCCATTCTTTCTCGAACGCCTGCACTTCGGGTCCGCCATAAAACATCGGCTCCCATCCACCGATATAATTTGAGAGTATACCGGAATCAAGAACGCGCATCGCAGCTTCTTTCTCTTCCTTTCCAATAGGATTATATGCAGGAAATAACTTATTTTTATCCCTTACCGGTGTTCCGCCGTTGATTGCGAGTTTTACCATAATGCTAGATTACTTTTTTAAAAGACTCAAAAAATCTGAAACATGCTTCTTGCGACTTAATTGCCTCATCAAGAGGACTTATTGATCTTTCGACTTCATCCAGAACATTCACTGCGTGTTTATAAAGATTGGGGAATGCTTTCATCCGTTCAGTTTTTATGATTTTGGGTTTTGAAAGCGCATTGAAGCCTGCATAATTCGGGTCTGGAATGACCTCCTCAAATGAAAATTCATAATTGAAATTTATAAATCTCAACCGCCCACGCTCAGTCAGTATCTCAAATCCAGATGCTGAGAAAGATCTTTCATCACCGATCATGAGTGAAAACTGAGGACAGCGCTCAAAGGTGGCGACACCACCCATACTTGGGGTACCACCTGCGACATCGTTGGTAGAAAATGTCGCCCTGCAGGTTTTCATTTCTCCAAAAAAGAAACGAGCGATGTCGATGGTATGCGAACCATTGTGAAACAATCCGTTAGTGTATGTTGCGTGAGCCGAAATAACTTTTCCATAAATACCATTGCTGAGGTCTTTCTTGATTTTCCTGAATAATGGATCAAATCGCAATGAATAGTTGACGAGTAGTATGGGCTTAGCAGTAAGTTTTCTGATCGACTTAAGCTCTTTTTTCGTAACAACAAGTGGCTTTTCACAGATGACCAGCTTGGGTTTATTCACTGAATTATAAATTTCTTGCAGAATTTTTGCATGAGTAGAGTCAGGGGTTGCGACCACGATGATATCGGCATGTAAGCTAAGCAACTGCTTGAGGTCGGGGAAGAATTTAGTTCCCCATTTAATGGCAGCTTTCTTCCCCCCCTCTGCGTTAGTATCAGTTATCCCCAAAAGCTTCAGGCGGCTGTTTTTTGCTATTGCATGCGCATGAGTAAGTACCTCCCTTGAATCAGGAGTATCAAAGCCTACGGCTATTCGCCCCGCACCGACCACTGCAACCGTGTATTTTATTTTTTTAGAGTTCATGTACTTCCTTTTGTCTTACCTTGCTATTGATGGCAACCACCTCAGGATGAGTGCGTAAAAAATTCATGATATCCTTGGCGGTAAAATTTGGATCGACTGGATATAGTGCGTCTGCGATGGCACAAAGTACCCGATAATCATCATCCTCATCGAGCGTAATCCTTATTTCGGGAGCAAAAATATCTGCCTCTGCTTCGTAATTGTAACAATTATACCGCTCCTTGTGTGTGAAGATGTAATAGGATACATGCGTTCTATCTATGGGATCCTTGGTTAATGCATCGACCTCAGCGAGGACGCGTGTTGGAAATACTTGCACATCGAGACCATTAGGATAGGTCAGATGTTCGGAGTCGGTAGTATTTCCCACATAATCTACTCCTCTCGTAAAGAACTCTTCTACGCCCCGATCGACAATTGCAGGATCCATGAAGGGGCAATCGGCTGTTATTTCGACGATAATATCGCCGCCCACACTTTGAGCCGCACCGAGGACTCTACCAAGCACATCACTTTCGCTACCACGGAAGCTTTTAACCCCAAGCCTCTCTGCAAGTAGAACAAGTGCGTCATCAGAAGTATTTGTGGTAGTTGCGACACATATCTCATCCAAATACTTACTCCGCTTCAGCCGTGTAATCAAAAGCTCCAGTGCAGGAATACCTGCGAGGGGTAACAGTACTTTTCCAGGAAGACGACTAGAGGTCATCCGCGCTTCAATTGTTGCAACGATTTTCTCGCTCCTTGCGTTGTACATAACGTATATGTAGCACAATCTCTCGCACTATACAAACTCTACTTTATTGCAAATAATGAATTTCTTTTACAAAAAAACTTAACAACATATACTAATAATCATGACGTCAAAACCATTTCTCGAAGGCACTACAATTTACATGCGTGATCTTCGCAAAGAAGATGTGGAGGGGCCATACATACATTGGTTAAACGACAGCGAGGTCAACGAGCACAATTCTCACCATGTATTCCCTTATAATCTTGCACAGGCACTGCACTACATAGAAAGCGTTAATGGAGACGAGCACAACCTCGTTCTTGCAATAATTGCAAAAGATACCCAAAAGCATATCGGTAACATTTCTCTACAAAACATCGACTTTATCAATCATTCTGCAGAATATGCGATACTTTTGGGCGATAAAGACTATTGGGGTAAGGGTGTGGCAAAAGAAGCTTCCTTGTTGCTCATCAAGCACGGATTCGAAACACTCAACCTCCATCGCATCTATTGTGGGACATCAAGTAAAAATATCGCTATGCAAAAATTAGCGGCAATAATGGGTATGAGCGAAGAAGGAAGAAGAAAAGAATCCCAGTTCACAAATGGAGAGTACGTAGACACCATCGAATACGGAATATTAAAAGAAAGTTTCAGTAAATGAACATGAAGCCAACTAACGCTCGTCCGCTATTTGACCATCTTCAATACTGCACACGCTGCTGCATCCCAGAAACGCAAGAGGGTGTGAAATTCGACGATATGGGGATATGCCAAGCATGCCAGTCATCCGAGCAGAAGATCCATATCGATTGGACACTGCGCGAGAAACAATTCAGGAGCATCCTTGAAGAAGCGAAGTCAAAAGCAGGCAATAATTACGATTGCATTATTCCTATTAGTGGCGGCAAAGACAGCAGTTACCAATTGCATGTATTAACCAAAGTCTACGGAATGAAACCCCTCGCAGTAACATTCAGCCACAATTGGTGGAGCGAGACAGGCTGGTACAATTTGCAAAACTCACTTGAGATGTTCAATGTTGACCATATCACCTACACCCCCAATCGTGCGCTGATAAACAAACTTGTAAAACGCTCTGTCGCTTGTATTGGTGATGTCAGCTGGCATGATCATGCGGGAGTAGGCTCATTCCCCATTCAAATTGCAGTTCGATTCAAGATTCCTTTGCTTATATGGGGTGAGTCTTTGGCAGAAAATTCGGGTCGTACAACATATATAGACTTACCGGTACGGCATTTCGATCGTGAAAGCGCAATAAAAGTATCCGCAAAATTACGTGCAGATGAGATGGTGGACGGAAACATCACCGACAAGGATATGCATCCGTTTACCATTCCATCACAGGAGGAGATAGACGCTGTTGGAGTAGGCGCAATACACCTTGGAGATTATCTTTTTTGGGATGACGAACGACAGACCGAATTCCTGCGCGACACATATGGGTGGAAAGAGACCGAAATGGAGGGTACCTACAAGCGCTATAAAAGCGTTGAGGACATAATGTACGGCATGCATGATTTTACGTGTTATCTGAAACGCGGCTACGGCAGAACAACCGAGCTTGCAAGCCTAGATGTACGCAACGGTCTTCTCACTCGCGACGAAGGATTTGAGCTGATCCAAAAACATGATCCGGAACGTCCCGAAGCTCTTGATTATTATCTTGCCATCACTGGGGAAACTGAGGAAGAATTTTATGCCAAAATGAAAAGCATTCGACATCCGCGTATGCGTGACTTGGAAGTGCCCGTAAAAAAGAAAATGCACAAAAATGCAGAGCGTATACTTCCCTTTCCAGAGCAATTGATAGCAAAATTCAACCAGAGCGACGCGAAACGCACCTACATAGATAAATTTTAAACAATGAATAGACTCTTTATCGACAACAGCATCGGCGAATTGATCACAAAAATAAAATCAGGCGAACTCAACCCTAAAGATCTTTTGAATGCGTCGATAGAGAATATTGAAGAAGCGGAAGCAAAATATCTTGCATGGGAAACATATCGCACCCGAGACTGGCAAGCACCAGAAACGCAAAGTCCAATGGACGGACACATTTTGAAGAAAGCACTACTAATGGATATCCCCGTTGGCATTAAAGATATTTATAATACTCACGATTTCCCTACTCAGATGGGAAGTCCGCTGTGGAAAGGATTTACACCTGGTAACGATGCACGAGCAGTGTTTAACCTAAAGAGGCAGGGTGCTGTAGTTGTGGGCAAAACCGTTACCGCGGAATTCGCAGTACATGCCCTTGAGAAAACTCTCAACCCATGGGACATCACTAAGACCCCGGGAACATCGTCCAGTGGGTCGGCGGTCGCCATAACACTTGGGCAAGTCCCCTTTGCTACGGGCACACAAACAGCAGGCTCGATAGTTCGCCCCGCGAGCTTTTGCGGTGTATATGGAGCAAAACCATCATTTGGTACTATTCCACGCACCGGAATGCTTAAGACCACTGACTCGCTCGATACGCTTGGTTTTTTTACAATTCATCAAAAAGATCTCAGGCGTGGTTTCGATGCAATGCGTATAAGCGGTGAAGATTATCCAATCAGTGATGCGGCGCTTTCTGATAGGACGCGGCAAGAAAAACCTGCAGGCAGAACATGGCGTGTCGGGTTTGTAAAAACGCACACCTGGGAACACGCGCCTCAATATGCGAAGGATGCTATAGAAAATTATATTGCTAAATTATCTAAGCAGGAAGACATAACGGTCACCGAGGCGGCAATACCGTCAATAATGGAACGTGCGCATGCTGTGCATGAAACCATCTACAACAAAGCCCTATCATATTATTTTCGCGGTGAGCACAAGCAATCAGACTTTGTCTCCCCTATCATGAATGAACTCATTACAAGGGGTAACAACATCTCTCTTGAGGTTTACAGAAGTGCGATTCAGGATCAAATGAACATGCTCTACGCCATGGACGCATTTTTTGCTGACTATGATGTTCTGATCTCTCTTAGTACCGCGGGTGAAGCACCATTGCGTGAAATAACAGAATTACCCGACCCGGCACTGATGTGGACACTTACTCATTTGCCAGTTGTCTCGGTGCCCCAATTCACATCGCCCTCCGGTCTCCCCTTTGGTATACAGGTGGTGGCACGAAAATATAATGACTACTTGTTGTTTGATTTTTTAGATCGCCTCGAAGAATCTGGGCTCATACCCGCAAAAGCAGGATTTGCTTTGTCGAACAAAAAGTAATTTATTAACTGGGGTTTGCAACTTTGTGAAAATTCAGATAGTTTTACCCTATATGAAAGCTTGTTTTTTTCTCCAACGCCGTTTTGCGTGGATCGGTCATGCGATGGCTTGCCAGATTAAAGATATCTCCCCGCAAACAGAATTTTGCGCCATTGTTAACACGCGTCCGAGCTTAGAATTCATCCAAAATCAGAAAGAGATAAAATATACCTCAATTTTATTTGATGAGGATATTTACCGCTCTTTACATGCAGAAGTAATTGATCCAGATTACTTAAACATGTTGGAAAAAAAATATGGAGTCCCAAATCTTTGGCCATACCTTTATATTGACCGCGTTATCATGAATGGACAGTTTGTTCGTGAATATCCACACAATAAACCCACGCTTTCATATGAAAATATGCTTCGTTGTATACAGGTGAACGCAAAGGCTATTATAGATTTCTTAGACCGCGAAAAGCCAGATACGGTAGTGATCTCTGTTGTGGGGTCAATTACAAGCACGTTACTGTATCATATTGCTCAAAAAATGGGGATACAGGTAATAAATATCGACACCGCAAGAATCAATAATCGAATCGTATTTTCCGAAGATGACAGAACTCTAACGTGGGTAAAAAAGAGATTCGAAGAAATCCAAAAGGGCAGATTATCGAATCAAAAAGATGCGGCCATCGAATTCTTAAAAAAGTTTCGCGAGAACCCAGCACCTTATGACATAGATAATGTTCCTGAATTTTATGCAAAAAAGGGGAGGATGGAGGTTTTGCGTTTTTTACAACCAAAACGACTAATTCGTAGTATTCCATGGCACTTATCAACCATCTTTAAAGATATCAAAAGGACAAAAGATGCAGACCATGACGATAATTATATTTGGTTTGCTTTATGGGATAAACTCAAACGTAAAAGCCGGGTATTTGTAGGATATGCGGACTTATATTCTAAGCCGAATTTTAGTGAGCGATATGCCTATATCCCCCTTCACACTGATCCAGAAATTTCGACCATGCGCTATGCGCCCTATTATGTTAAACAGGATCAACTCATTCAAGCTGCAGCGCATGCGCTCCCTATCAATGTCTTACTATACGTCAAGGAACATCCCGGTATGGTTGGTTATAGGACTCGGGAGTTCTATAAAAGATTTGTTGGAATCCCCAACGTCCGCCTTATCGATCCCAATATTCCAGGAAATGAAGTTTCTCTGCACGCCGAGCTTATTATAACAGCCACAAGCACAACGGCGTGGGAAGCGATGATTCACAAAAAACCCGTAATTACATTCGGCGATGTTTTTTATAATGACATCCCTGGCGTAAAACGTTGTCGCGGGTTTGAAGAGCTTCCTTATCTAATAAAAGAACAACTTGAAAATTGGGAGCACGACGAGTCGAACTTTGTTAATTTTACGAGTGCGCTGCTTGAGGACTCTGTGCCGGTCGATTTCAATGATATTTGGAACAATGCGGCGCCATTTGAGGAAATATTAAAAAACCCCGACATGATAAAATTGTCGCAACTACTGTCAGAGAAGATGGGTATTTCTCCCAAAGTCGCATGAGTG
>JAYVMS010000097.1:0-9471 GCA_043758815.1 bacterium | reverse complement strand
TCCAAAGCCGCAGGACCCTATCTGGTAAACAGCGTCTATGTTCTCCGTGGTGCGACACTCACCATCGAGCCAGGTACAGTGGTTATGGCAACCCTCGACGGAACCCCCTTTACCATTGAAGGCACACTCAACATCGGCGCATTAGGTGGTGAAAGGGTGACCGTTACCTCCATTCTTGATGACGGAGGTACCACACCACCTGCGAGGGGGAACTGGAGGGATATCGTTGTTTATACAGGAGGATCATTAAATGTTGTGAATGCGGATATCCGTTATGGAGGAACTACGATCCCCGATGGAACGGGAGGCATTGATCGTCTGCCGCTCATTGAGAATAAAGGCGGTGCTGTTTTGCTCGACCACAGCACGCTTTCAGAGAGTGGAAACGACGGAATCCGCATGATTGCAGGCACAGCCACCGTCACTAATTCCGGCTTTGCTAACTTAGGCTCCGCGGGAATTTCAGGAAGCCGTGCGGTATTTAACATTGCAACATCGACGTTTGAAAATTTAGCTTATGGGATATTCGTCTCGACAGGCGCAACGCTTGAGATGGGCAATAACTCATTCACCAACATTCTTTCCAGGAAAGCAGTCACTCTTGACGGCTCTTTCATGCATTTACTAGATCACGGGAAAAACAGCGGACAAGGGGGTATTTATCTTAGCTTTGCTACTCAAGAAGACACGACCCTGCCAGCAGATGGTCTTCCATATGTCCCCATTTCTCTAGAGGTACTTCCCAACACCACCCTCACCCTGACTCCGGGCGCGGTCATAAAGATGAGCCCCGAATCATATTTTGCTGTATCGGGCACATTGATACTTGCTAAATTAGCATCATCAGCTCAAACAATAATTACCTCTCTCAAAGATGACTCGATCCTTGGGGATACGAATGGCGATGGAAGCACAACTCCTCATGCCGGTGATTGGCAAGCGATACGATTCGAATCAGGCTCGAAGGGGACACTTTCAAACACACTTATCCATTATGGTGGGGGTACTCTTTATGACTCCACCGTTGCGGGGATGACGGCATTTCCTATGATAAAAAATTCAGGAGGAAATCTCATGTTCGATTCTGTCACCATGACCGATATAGGTAATTATGGAATCAGTCAGTTCTCGGGCTCGACGACGATAGTGAACAGTGAGGTTGCAGGCGCTACTCACTCAGGAATTTCCCTTTACGGCGGACTACTCGCCATCCATAACTCAAGTATCCATGGCAATCAGCAGTACGGAATTTCCAACAGCACCGGAGCGCTAATCAACGCCACTAATAACTGGTGGGGGAGTGCAGGCGGGCCCACCCACGCCTCAAACCCCTTCGGTTCTGGTGACCGCGTGTCCGACAATGTGGATTATGGACAGTGGCTCACCGAAGATCCGCAGGGTACCTGTGTGGTCAACTGTTTTTCGAATGTGTTGTTTCTGCCGGGGTTGGAGGCGAGTAGATTGTATAGACCAACAAGGACAGATGAAAGGGGAACTGAGAAGCAGCTGTGGGAACCAACAAGTGATAGTAACGTTGAAGATCTATTTCTCGACATAAATGGTAAGCAGCCAAATCAGTTCATCAGCACTTCGCAAATATATACGAAAGATGTTGTTGACGAGGCATATGTGGCAAATGTGGGGCCAAACATATACAAATCATTTCTTGAGCAGCTGAGTAAAATGAAGAATGTAGATCACTCAATCGCGGACTATGCTGCCGTTCCGTATGATTGGCGACTATCACTTCAAGATATACTTGCGGGTGGAACAAAAACTGGCGATCATATTTCATATATTTCAACATCTCCTGATCCTTATATCCTGAGTGAATTACGGAGATTGACTGCAAGCTCACGAAATGGAAAAGTTACAATTATGGCACATTCAAATGGTGGATTGGTTGCAAAACTCCTCTTGAAGCAACTGGAAGATAATCATGATCCACTACTTGCTCATATTGATAAGCTAATTCTAATAGCATCACCGCAGGTTGGGACGCCAGAAGCTCTCGGGGCTCTACTGTTCGGTTTTAATGAAGGTATACCCGCTAATGCCCCAGTGCTTCTTTCTGAATCGACTTCCCGTCTATTTGCCGAGAATTCTCAAGGAGCCAATAATTTATTGCCTTCAGCAAAATACTTCACCCTCGTGCACGACAGTGCGCATCCGCTTATCTCCTTCGATAACTCCAACGAGCTTTCCTCATACCGCTCACTTTATGGTCAGGTTGTCGGCAATAACATTGAGCTTCAGGGTTTTTTGATGGGAAATGAGGGACGACTGAAGCCAGCAAGTTGGGATTTATCTCAGCCAAATATATTGAACTCAACATTGGTTCATAATGCCTCAGAAACTCATATTGCAATTGATGATTGGACGCCGACAAGCACGATTAAGGTGGTTGAAATTGCTGGATGGGGAAATGACACACTTGCCGGATTGAAGTTTTGGATGGAACCCAACTTCAACTCTTTTGGTACACACTTTCGCTACACACCTGATGTTATCGAGGATGGTGACGGCACAGTAGTTGCCCCAAGTGCGCTTGCAATGAATTCTGCGCCGAATGTGTCGAGGTATTGGGTGGACTTGAGAAAATATAACAATGATCACCCATTTTCAACAGGGTTTGGCATACTCAACTCGATTGATCATAAAAATATTCTTGAGATAACTAATTTTTTAGATTTTCTCCAAGATACAATTTGTGACAAAAGCACCTCAAGTCTTTCAAGTTACACATACATATCAACCTCATCGCCCAAAAGTAACGACGCACCCCATCGTCTCCACTACTTCCTTCACTCACCACTTTCACTCGATCTCTATGACGGCGCGGGTAACCACACCGGTATCTCAACCACAACAGGCAAGATCGAATCACTCATTCCGGAAACATACTATCGCCAGTTCGGTGAAGTGAAATACATCAGCGCTCCTGCATCAACCTCGCTCCACCTGGTCATGAATGGACAAGCAACAGGCATCTTCACCCTCAAAATCGATGAAGTAGCAGGTGATACCGTCACTGCCTCAACTACATTTCTCAGTATCCCTTCATCCACGAGTTCGCTGGTCACGATTAACACTCCCGCGAATGGTGGCATCGCAAGCTCCTCACCCCTCCATGTCGATGAGAACGGAGACGGTGTGATTGACTTCAGCCTTGCTCCAAAACTCGGAGGTATTGTAACGCTTCCTCCACGCGACACCACACCACCCACCACCATGGCGACCACTACCGGCACCCTCAGCAAGAATGGCTGGTATACCAGTAACGTACTCATCACCCTCACCGCAACCGACACAGAAAGTGGTGTCGCATCAATCACCTACTCACTCAACAGTGGAGTGACATGGAATATGTACACTGCACCACTCACTATCTCAGAGGAGGGGAGTACGACAATTCGCTATGCGTCTACCGACAAGGCGGGGAACAAAGAAGCAACAAGTTCGCTCACGGTGAAGATCGATAAGACTGCTCCGGAAGGAAGCATTGCCGTGAGCACCTCAACTCAGGATATTGCGGTGTTCGGTGTTGATAATCTTGGCACCACCACGACAACGAAGATGAGTGCCACGAGCACTGTTGTTACCGATCAAGCAGGACACACGACAAGACTCTTCTTCGCCAAGACCTACAGTGGCAAGCTCCTCACCACCGCCAAACTCACCGCCATTCAGTACGACAACCAATCAAAGATTATACTTCCCACTTCGTCATTCCTGTATCTCTGGGATATCAAGACCCCAGTAGTACCGATATCACAGACTATCGTGGTGAATGACACGTATGTCATCCAGGCTCTGTACGACAAAGCGAAGAACAAGACCACGGTGCTGGTGCTTAAGAAAAATCTGCCGATTCAGACGGTGGTGTTCACCGGACTGGAGATCGTACGAATGACGACGAACAAGGGTGCTGTTGGATATAACTTATAGTATTGATACAATAAAGAAAGCTTAGCTAAAAATTAAATCATAATGAAAAATTTTGGGACAAAAAAAAGGATATTACAAACTTCTTTTGTTGGACTATTTTTTATCCTGTTTGCGGGATTTTATCCAGATATTTGTCCTTACGAAAACTTTTGTCGGGACTACATTTCCACAGTAAATTTTTTCGCCATCTTGTCTCTTCCCGTGCTCCTCGTCTTTCCGTTTTCGCTTATTACGTATAAAATGAGCGATGAAGTTTTTGAGTGTTGGCGAAATTTCTCACTATGGTTTTTGCTGATACCTTACACTTTGATATTTATTTTTACAACTAGGGGATTTAGTGGGGGGGGGGTTGGAGGCGGTGCTGTCCAGGGATTTTTTGACGGTATCGTTGCTTTGTTTGTCACGGTAATTTATTTCGTTACCTCGACCGTTCTCGTTGCCAAAAAACGTTCAGAATTTAAAAAATAAACACCATTCTGTTCTCATTTCTGATACAGCAGCACCACAGGTGCCGCATCTTGCACCACCACCGCACCGACCACTACCGGTACCCTCGGCAAGAATGGCTGGTACACCAGCAATGTGCTCGTAACCCTCACCGCAACCGACACAGAAAGTGGTGTCGCTTCGTCCACGTACTCACTCAACAGTGGAGTGATATGGAGTACATACACAGCTCCGATAACCATCACACAAGAGGGAAGTACAACTATATTCTTTCGTTCAACAGACAAAGCAGGAAACAGAGAGGCAACGAATACTCTCGTCATCAAGATTGATAAGACGGCCCCTGAGGTACGCATGGTATTTGACCCCACCACACAGTTACTCAAAATCACAGGAACCGACAGTCTCTCAAGTACCACAGTTGTAACTACGCTAACATCCTCACTCATTACCGATCAAGCAGGGCATACGCTCCAGGTACTTTTTACACAACCCAAGTCCAAAGCAGGGCGGATTAATCTCGCAGTTACTAAGCTTATTTATGACAATACTCCGACTGCCGCTGTCACCACTCTAGGGTATAAGTGGAATAGGAATACAGATGGTAGCTTTAAGATGTTTGCTGCCACAGTTTCTAGTAGTACTACAATCATCGAAACGCACTACCGCATAAAGAAGAATGTGACTATAATAATGAAGAGACCTATTGATATGGGTGATAGTGATACGGATGATGATTCGGATACGCGAGCGGTGAAGACTACGCTTCCAGGGATGGTGATTTTGGGACTACAAACAAATAAGGGGGATATTGATGTGCGCTATTAGTTTTTAATTTAAAATTTATGGATAAAGTGGGGACTAAAAAAAGGGTGATGATAGTTACAGCGATTGGAGTGATGCTTCTTCTGTTTGGTATATTTTCCGAAGAAGTACGACTTTGCCAAGCAAATGATTATTTATGCTCAAAACGCTTTGACGAAATCGCTCAGATGCTTTTAATTTTTTTACCTACTCTCTTTTTCTCTCTTATTACCTACAAAATGCGCGCAGGTGTTTTTAACGCATGGCGCAACTTCGCCATAGTTTGGGTACCCGCTTCGATTTTCCTAGTCGCCATTTCTCCGAGCTCATCCGCTCCATTTCAGATCATCGACAAAGAATTCGTCGCTATTGTTTTCTCTCTCTTTTTCTCCTTCATCTCCCTCATCCTCATCGCGTATAAATCTTTCTCTTTACGAAAGAGGGGATAAAGAATTATTAACAGAGGTCTGCGTATGGTTAGGAATGCATAAGATCGTACAGAGGTCTCACCTCTGTTACACTCCGACTGCCGCTGTCACCACTCTAGGGTATAAGTGGAATGTCAGCTCCGGCGGTATGTATAAAATGTTCGCTGCAAGCATAGCTTCGAGTACAGTCCTTATTGAAACCCACTTCCGTCCCAAGAAAAACCAGACTATACTTATGACTACACCAATTGGTATGGATGAGAGTGATGCAGATGATAGTGCTGATGTGCGGCCTATTAAGATGACGCTCCCAGGAATGGTGGTTGAGGGACTGAGTACGCTGAAAGGGAAAGTTAACGTGTTCTACTGATTTTATTATTATTCATTAAATATGATGACAAAGAAAAACATACTAATGATTGAATCCGCGGCACTTATTGTGGTCCTAGCGAGAGTTATTTACACAATTTTCTGCGCTTACGGCAACACTTGTTGGGATCTTATTCCAGTCCTTGATTTTATGGCTAGCACCGTACTCCCCTTAGCTGTATTAATTCCATTCTCCCTCATCACATACAAAATGCCGGACAACGTATTCCGTGCATGGTGGTCATTTGCTTGGCCATGGGTTTTCGCTATGTGTGCGGTGATGTTCGTATTCAGCCTGGGGGGTCATGGCTCTAGACTCAGTGGTGCATATTCAGCGTCACTCCTTGGCCTCATAATGCTTATACTCGGCAGTGTCTATTTTGTCGGTTCGACGCTTAAAATTCTCCACGCTCGAAAAATATAACAATGCGCCCAAGGGAAACCGTTTTCAAACGAAGATGGTTTTTTTCGTGTCCACTCAGAAGCCTCCCCTCTGCTGGACGGTCAGACTCACTACTGACCGAGGTAGAATGAAGGTTAGTTATTAGCGAAATATCTATGATGCATATGTTAACTAAAAAAAGAGTTCTATGGGAGAGCCTCATTGGAACAACGGTGATGATTTTACTCCTTTGGCGTATAGACATAAATACATTCGTATGCCAGCTTGGGGTAATAAATCCACCAGTTTTTTCCTGTGCAGGGTTTCTAATTGCTTATATGTTAGCTATTTCCATGCCAATATTTATCTTTAGTCTTATAACTTATCGTTTGAAAGAAGAAGTATTTCACTCGTGGAGAAAATTTACTGTTATTTATTTATTGTCATAATTGCACCATGGGGATATGACCAGTACTTTCCAATTGCAAAAGAAATCATGGTTATGATTTTTTGCAGTATTTACGCCCTCATCTCCCTCATCCTCATCGCGTATAAATCTTTCTCTTTACGAAGGAAAGGATAGATAATTACAATAAAAAATAACCCAGAGGACACACCTCTGGGTTATTTCTTCAACTCAACTTAACTCCACTTTGTCTTATTTCTACTCAGGTGAACCCTCGTCCTTGTCTTCGGTGCTTGCTGAAACACTGAACGAGCTGTCGCTCTTCATTTGTTTCAATATCTCTTTAGTGATCTCTTTTGCAATCGGTTTGTTCTCCTTGAGGAACAAACGTGCCGAATCATATCCGCGTCCGATCTTTGTTTCGCCGTATGAGTACGATGAGCCCATTTTTTTGATGAGTCCATACTTCTCACCGAACATTAGCATCTCACTTTCGCGTGAAATTCCTTCGTTATAGACAAGGTCGAACTCCGCCTGCTTAAATGGTGCTGCAACTTTATTCTTCACCACCTTTGCGCGTGTACGGCTGCCTATGACGTCTTCTCCCTTCTTTATCTGTGCAATCTTTCTGATGTCGATACGCACTGAAGTGTAGAACTTAAGCGCCTTGCCTCCTGGGGTAGTCTCAGGGTTACCGAACATCACCCCTATCTGCATGCGGATCTGATTGATGAAGATAACCGTCGTGTGAGTCTTCGATACTATTGCGGTGAGCTTGCGCAAGGCCTGCGACATAAGTCGTGCTTGCTTGCCGACATGCTGAGCCCCCATGTCCCCCTCAATCTCGTCCTTGGGTGTAAGTGCAGCGACAGAGTCGATGACGATGACCGCCACATTTCCTGAACGCACGAGTGACTCACAGATCTCAAGTGCCTGCTCGCCAGTATCAGGCTGTGCCAAGAGCAACTGATCGATCTTCACCCCAAGCTTCTTCGCATAGTCTGGATCAAGCGCATGCTCAGCGTCAATGAATGCCGCAACCCCGCCTTTTTTCTGGGCCTCCGCAACCACATGCAGCGCAAGTGTCGTCTTGCCAGATGACTCAGGTCCAAATATTTCAACGATACGACCTTGAGGAATGCCCCCGACTCCAAGCGCATGGTCGAGCCCTATTGAGCCTGTAGAAATTGCTTCCACGTTCACCTTAGGGGCATCGCCGAGCTTAATGATAGCGCCTTCGCCAAATTTGGTCTGAATAGATTTGATTGTCGCGTCGATGCCCATGGTACCCGAGCGCTCTGCCTCTGACTTCTCCTTCTTCACTTTTTTTACAAAACCTGCCATAGAAATAATACTAAAATAATAAGATCAAAAGATTCCAAAGTTCAACTTTGAATTCAAGGTTGAACCTTGGAATCTAAAGTTGTTGTTGCAATTTGTTTGGTACTGCTCGAAACCCGCTTCGGTGTGGTGTCTATATATGTAAGCTCTAGAGTTTTCTTGACCTCACGCCCGCCCCCGTCCTTTGCGGTAAGTTGAATTATATTATAGCCGTCCTGTAGCAACAATTTTTCTGCGAAGTTTCCACTCATGTCGACAAATATTCCACGTCCGTCAAGGGTAAGTTCCTTTGCGTGTATCGCCACTCCGCGCACCTCGATAAGCGAAGTTGTTGAGGTTATGCCGTTTAGGGGAGTGGCGAGCATTATCTCAGGCCCCGCAACCACAGCCCGCGACTGATAATATGCATAAAATACGATAATCCCCACGAATGTGAGAACGAGCAGAAGCCGAAGTGCGCGTTTGAGAGTCCAATACATCCCGTTAGAAGTAGGAAGTGCCGCCACTTCCGTTTATTACTGGTAATTTATGATTAAAATAGAGAGAATTCATATGAAATAAAAGCTTATCTTGTATCAAGGGGTACTTCTAACGGGATACATCACTCTATATATACAGGAGAGGGTCGGGCCCCGTCTATTGACTACCTACAGTTTTGTAATATGATTTTCGAGGACCGATAAAAGTAAAAAAATCTGAACTGAGAGACTTTTGTCGACAAGAGTACAAAAAATCAACAGAAAACCAACCAAAACATGAGGTGAGCCATGTTTCACAGACTATTAGCCGTCGCTTTTGCCGCAGCCGCACTCGCAGGCACCGGAGACGCATACCGCTACGACCAGTTCTCCATGAGCCCGACTCCAGAAGGGAATAAGCATCGCTCAGCAAACGGCACTAACATGCGCGCCATCCGCGCTTCAAAGAAGCAGAAAGCCCAAAAGCGCTCAAAGCGACAAAGCAAGACATCAAAAAACCGCCGATAAAGGCGGTTTTTCTTTTAAATTGGCATGTAAGCTGGTGGATTTTTTTACCTCAAGTTTTTCGTTTCAGAAAAGCCTCTCACAGAAAGGGCAAGCACGGTCTTTGTGGCTTTGCACAAAGTTGCCCGACCGAGCGACCTAAATTTCAACGACCGCAGGGAGTATGAAATTGGAAGTACTCTTTGTGGTGAGGAGCAACGATTTTGCGCTGGCAAAATCGAAGGCGTGTTTTTCGGGGGATAGGGCAAAAAATTTATAAAAACATTTTATAGCGACACAATCCCCAGAAAAACATTGCGATCATCCCTCATCTCTACCAAACCCCTCAGAATCATCTTTCATAAGCACATCTCTGGGTTTGGC
>JAYVMS010000096.1:0-4286 GCA_043758815.1 bacterium | reverse complement strand
GCATCGACACTCATAACTCCTGGGGCGCCTGCTACTGCGGGCACAAGCTCAACGAGTGTAGAGCTGTCGCCGACCTCACTTATCTGCCACTTCGCACCGTCAACAAGTGAGTGATAGTGAAGTTCGTCGGGATTCCAAATCAGGCCGCATTCCTGTAAAAAAGTTTTAGCTTTATCTCCGATGAGTGGAAAAACAAATTTCTCTTGTGCTTCAATACTTTTCATTATTGATGCAGTATCTATATCTTCGCTTATACTTCCCATTGGCACATTGGTATCCATAAAATAAACATTAGTGAATATACTTCTTATATAATAGCAGAGAAACGGAAAGGAGCGACAATACAAAAAACGGCAACAAGTGCCGTTTTTCTTATGCTAGAAACCCGTTGGAATGAAGCATGAGCCGAGTGAGTCGGGATCGAAACTGTCGACTAGGTCTTTCAGTTCCTTGAGTATGCCTTCGGCTGCGAGCTCAATCTCGTGACCTTGGAGCGTGGGTGCATTTTCTCGTAATGCCTTACGCAATCGTTCACGAACCAATTCGTCGAGTTCGTCATCGTCATCGTTAGTTACGCCTGACATATGTGCCTCCAATATAGTTGCCTTAGTCTATCTCTATTAAGAATGCCACGCGAGATAATTTTTGCAATAAAAACTACTGTTTCTGAAGCAGTTACAATACATTCACTCAAAGTGTCCATGTAGCTATGAGGCAGGGGACGCATCCTCCGCTTTCGAATTTTCGGCTGGGGCAGGCAGTTCCACACCGTCACCATCCGGCACAACAAACTCATCTGGGAGCCCCATTATCTCTTTGATCTTTTTTGCATTTTTATAATGCTTGAAATCGACCGCATTATTGAATCCAGCTATGGCGGCTTCTATCACTATGCGAGACATCAAAAAATAGGAATCCATTGAGAATGCTTGTTTGGTCATTTCAGCATTATCGATACCTCCCGATCGAAGAGCTGAAAGATAGCGCTGCTCACCTAACTGTTTATACAAATGCGATTTTTTTTGTTCGGGTGAAAGTGCCCAAATCGTGTGCGTAAGATTCTGCTCTCCAGCAAACTGGAGCAGCATCTGTGTCGACTGGTCTATCTCTGGTTCGTTCATAGTCATATCATAGCATCGCACTTGAGTTCATTCAATCAAACTTGAGCTGTTTGGTTTTCTGCAATGAAGCGGCGGATTGCGGGGAGCGTCCGTTTGATGGTAATGAGATTCTGTCTGTGGCCCACAACACCCTCCAAGAGCGCATTGTCTGCAAGTCGCAGTCGCGTACGATGAATCTCGAGTCTGCCTGTATCGCAAAGCATACGCATGAAGAGAATGACAACCGGACAATCTTTTTCAAATAACGTTACAGAAATGAAGCTGACATACTTACTCCGAGAAAAGTCCTTTGGAAAATCCACAAATCGTATCTCCAGCATTTTGATCCTAAAAAAAGATTCTTTGACAAGACTAAGACGAGAAGCATCCTACGTCAATCGCTCGATACACCCTTGAAAAGAACTACTTCTTCTCCTCGAACTCTAAGCACACAGAGTTCATACAGAATCTTTTACCCGTTGTGTCGGGGCCGTCATCAAAGACGTGCCCTAAGTGCGAATCACACTTAGCACAAAG
This sequence comes from bacterium, assembly GCA_043758815.1. Lineage (GTDB taxonomy): Bacteria > Patescibacteriota > Minisyncoccia > Phycocordibacterales > UBA6899 > MHLP01. Next base: position 2,649 of record JAYVMS010000096.1, on the reverse strand, counting down.
TACTTCGGTGCGAGTCATGCCGTATTTGTTGTCATGCTCATACTTGACCGTACCTTCGAGTGCCTGATCAAAGCTCGGCCAGCCGGTACCCGAATCGAACTTCGCATCAGAAGCAAAAAGCGGGTTACCGCAGGCCATGCACTTGTAAGTCCCCTCTCTATGCTCGTGCACATACTTGCCGCTACCTGGTGCCTCTGTCCCCTTTTCACGCAAGACTTTGTATTGCTCGGAAGTTAACTTTGCTTTCCACTCTGTTTCGGTCATTTCAATTTTATCGTTTTCCATATTTTAGTTTTATTAGTAATTATTTTCCATGGGCTGCTGCTGTATCAACTGTATATAGGCCTTGCTCGGGCTTATTGGAAGTATTATCTCATAAACGACCATGAGTATTATTCCCATGAGAAAAATTAAGAGCACTTGATACTTCGCGAATCGACAGGTCAGCAAGTAGAACATCCAAATAAGTCCGACACCGAACAAGAGCGAAAATTGAGACGATGCAGCTTCGATAAGCGACTTCCCCTCTTTGAGCCTAAGAAAGAGCAAGAACGAATTCTGGAATATAAAAATGATGACAAAGATGATGCAGAAAAATCGCGCGATGGCATGCATGGCGGTTGTGCTTATTTGTGCTTACTCTCATCATTTAGGAGCTCTGCGAACTTGGCTTTAACCTTTTCGAGCTTTGGGTTGATGATTATTTCGCAGTAGCCTTGGTTTGGGTTATTGGCGTAATAGTCATGATGATAGCTCTCTGCAGAGTAAAACTTGGTGAGTGGCTCTACTTCGGTAACAATGGGTGCCCCATTTGCATTCGAGTCGTTCAACTCTTTTATGAATGCCTCCGCTTCAGCTTTTTGTTCATCGCTCGTTGTGAGAATAATAGAGCGATACTGCGTGCCGACATCAGCACCTTGCCTGTTCATGGTCGTAGGATCATGTGAACCGAAGAAGACTGTCAGCAAGTCGCGATACGCTACTAGCGCTGGGTCATACTCAGTGTGTATGACCTCAGCGTGGCCAGTGCGACCGCCCGATACTTCTTCGTAAGTAGGGTTCTCTGTCGTGCCACCGGCGTATCCGGGCTCAACCTTAGTGACTCCCTTGAGCATTTTAAACACTGCTTCCACACACCAGAAACAACCTCCCCCAAATATTGCTGTTTGTGACATATCGTGCGGGAACCCTAAATTTGCCGATCTCCTAGGTATTTTTGTACTCGGTACTCGGAGCAGTACCCGATCGTACAGCTTCGATACACTGCGCAAAAATCCCTTCGGATATCATTCAAATTTATGGTTCGAAAATTATCTAATATTTAAACCGAGAAAAACTAGGTGTTGAGGATCGCTTTGAAGAGATCACGCTTTGGGTCAGGAGCAGCGCCATAGGCATTGCTGCCAGCGTCGCCATGCTTCCAGCAAAGATAGATCACACCCAGTAGTCCAAGGAATGGGATAAGCAAAAGAAGTGAGGCCCAGCCTGAGATACCAATATCGTGAAATCTTCGTGCTGATATTCCCAGTCCTATGATTAGAAACGCCAAGCTAACAAACAATCCTATTATCGGTATCATTCCGAGAACAAAACCTAGGACTACTGAACCAACAACAGCATAAAGATAGTTCATGTTGTCGATACGGCCATCGAATAACTTTTCGAAATTAAATCCTGCGGTTGCAGCTTTCGCTCTATCTGCAGCTGCCTTCATATCGGCTTGAGCGGATTGTGCTGAAGGTGCTCCACTACTTGCTGTTTCGTTTGTCGTGGCTGCTGTATTTTCTCCTTGATTTCCTGTTTGATTTTCGTCCATAGTCATTTTAATTATAGTAGCTAAATTAGCCCCATAATTATAACTCTGGTTCTCTAATCTTGCATCTTGAAGATGAACTTTATCTGAAGATATCAATACACTTGTAAGTTTTTTAAAATTTACTTGCGTATTCTTTCAAACCCCCAAACAAGGGCTACTTAAAAGCAACATAATAGAAGTTGACAATAATACTTATGTTTGATATAATATGTTCTGTATCGTTCCAAACCCAAAGGAGAGGCAAATGTTCCAAAACGTCATCGCGCGCCTGCGTACCTTCCTCACCAAACTGATGATGAGCAGAGACGAGAAGGAAATGCTCGCAAAAGATCGCCGTAAGGAGGCACTCAAGGCACAGTTCCCCGAAGAACTCGAAAAGTACCGCGAGTTCGGTCTGAGCTGGGCGGCAAAGGGCATTGTCTTCCTTCGGTTCCCAACTTTCGAAGAGTACCTCCTGGGTCGCGAGCTCGAGCTCAGAGAGCCGGTGAAAAACATGCTTGCCGACTACGGCCTCCCCTTCTGGCCTATTCCGCGGACGTAAGTTCCGCAATTCTAGTCCCGTGATCCGTCACGGGACTTTTTCTATGAATAATTATGTCGCAACGAGCATCTCAATCACTCCGCCTCGCTTTCTGAAAAACCTCGTCACAGATGGGTTTGGCATGGTCCGGCTTCTCTGCCGGCAAACCCATCGAGCGGAGCAACAATTTTTCGCTGGAAAAATTGAAAGCGTGTTTTTCAAAAGCTGAGGCTAAAAAATCAACCAAATGTAAACGTATACGCTTGTAGTCCCGGGCTACTTATAATGAACTTGAGCAAATGCTCCCCTGCAG
>JAYVMS010000095.1:0-30831 GCA_043758815.1 bacterium | reverse complement strand
CAGAGAATGTCGTGCTTGCAGTAATAATGTCGCCACTCAACTTCTCGATAGCGAGCGAGAAGCTTCCTGTGGCATAACCCTTGAGCATGAGATGCTGTTCTATGTCTGCATCCGCAATGATCGACTTCGTGTCCCCCACCTGCTGATACCTTGTGCCGGGGATGTTTTCTTCAATCTCACCTGTGGTGGTGGAGATGCCGGTGTGGCGTCCTTCTTTGTCGTAGAGGTTTAGAGTGAGGGGGGAGTGGAGACGATAAATAATCACAGTATTACTGCTAGACGGTTTTGTTTGTGATATACAGCCAAGGGTTCCGGCTGAGTTAATTATTTGATTTTTTACGAATTTTCGTAGTGAGCTTACTTCAAGAATATCTTTGTGAACTATGGGCAAACTAAATATGTTTTGAATCGAGTTATTGTAACCTCTCAAATCCACCCACCACCTCTCCACATTTGGAGTGTTCTTGTCACTCAAAAAATGCGCACTATCAGAGATTACAGTCTCATCTCCACTAATGGTCTTTACGTCATTCACTATCTTCTTCATCGTGTAAGTATCACAAACGGTAACGAAGCGGAGAAAATGGAGCTCAGAGTGTGATGAGGTGCAATAAGATTCTGTTCCATACTGCAATCCAGCTATTGTATACTCCCCCCAACCTGCTAGCTCAATCACTTTCGTTTTTGGGGTGGGCACCCACGCATCAAGACTATCGTGCAAGAAAAGTGCCGCCGCAAGTAAATTGCCATTTGCTTTGGCGGGTGCATTCAAGTCACTGTAGTCCGGCACTGGTCTCCCCTCAATACCCAGTAGATACCCGATAAGTTCATCTGCAGTTTCAATCTTAGCTCCGTAGCTCGATTGCTCGCTTCCATACAGTCCCAAATTATCAAAAGTAGCTATTGGAATGGTGCGAGAAATTGCTGTTTCATAATAGCTAGCTGATGGCAAAAGGTTGTATGCGGTGGGCATGTTCTGGCTTATCTCTCTCGTCTGACGTTTGTCAGAAATAATTCCAAGTGGACCGATGCTCCCACCATGAAGCAGCGTTGCGACAGCATCGGGAGTTCCCACCTGAGGTACTGCAACAAAGATGATCTTATCAACAAGATCTTCCATGCCCCTGGCTCTTAATCGCAGCATGAGTGCCTTGGTGATGAGCCCGCCTGTTGAGTGTGCGACAATGGTAACTTTGTGTGTCTTTGAGGTCTCTGCCATACGCTGAAGCTCACTCATGATGTATGGAGCCTGAGTGCTGGTGAGATTCTGGGAGTAGTCGATATATCCAAGCGTATTATTATTTCCACTGTTGAGCAGGCTGTCCATCGAAAGTCTCCAGTCATAAGGGACAACAGAATAGTCATTGATCAAATGCTCATTGTTTTTCCACGACTTTAGGTCATCCAAAAATGATGCGTATATATTGGGGTGCCCACCAGCTTCATCGACGACGTCCCTCGTGACGATATGCTTTATACTTGAACCGTCAGGATTAAGAAGTAACTTGTTATTATCACAGTCAGTCAGTGGTAACCAGCGCTTGAAATAGCTAGTGCCCACATCAGAGTTGCAGCGCTGTGACTCCAATTCTGAAACTTCGTAGAGGCGACTCCCAGCTACCCCCGGCAGAAACAACACATTCGAGTTGCAGTCGATCACACAGGTACCTTGGGGTTCATTGTCGAGCCAAGCACCGTAGTTCACATAGTGAGAAACCTTATCTCCTGTTCCGAATGGATTCGCTCCGTAAGTGGGGCCACCTGACGCTCCCCACCAGTTGCTTGTGGCATCAAGCGTATCTGTCGTTATGTTGAGTATCCCATACTGATAATTGTCATGGATACTTGAATTATGTATGGTCGTCACTCCGCCTGTGTGATAGATTCCGTATGGATTTTTGGTGAAAGATGAATTAAGTATCGTTGTTGTTCCAAAATCATTCTTTATGCCATAGTTTCCTGAATCTGAAAGTTTTGAGGAGGTGATGGTGAGTAGCCCTCCGGTATTGCCTATCATCGGATAGGTGTAGACGAGGCCAGCATTATATACGCAACCACCATAACGCACGGTTGAATTAGTGAGGCTTATTGTTCCTCCTGTATACACCGTGAGTCCACACCAATCTCCGTAGTGTGGAGCTGTGGCAGTACCGTCACTGTTGCTATCACCTCCGACACTATCATCATGCCATGAGGTGAATGTTACGGGTGTATCGGTACTTGCATCCCCGGCTATCAACGTTCCAAGGACACCGATATTAGCGGTGACATCAGACTTGATGATGACTCCAGGCAACAGTCGCAACGAGGCTCCCGGATTGACCCCAAAACCTCCGCCCACATGATTTGCTAATGCATCGGGATGGAGCACATTGACCCCTGAAAGACTCATATAATCAAAGACGATTGCTCCTATTTTGCCGTCAGTTGAAGAATTTCCACCCTCATTTGAAAAATTCACCGTGCCGCGCAAGTGCACTGCATCACCAGAAATATTGCCGAAGGTATCATTGCCGATGGTGAGTGACCCACCAGTCATATACATACCTCCTCTCGTCGAACGAGCGAAAGCTGTTTCTCTCACTGTGGTTGTGCCACTCAGTCCGTAGATAGATGAGCCACGATTATCGGTTAAGGAGCCTCCGCTTATGTTAACGACTCCGCCCACGTTTTTGATCTGACCCTCCTCGACATAACCATGATTCCAGGCACGGCCGCCGTAGCGGATGTGGGTGTTATTGAAGTCACCGGTCGAGTCGGCATAGAAGACGATGTATCCCCAATCACCTGGTGTGGGTGGGGTGGTAGTTCCATCATTATTCAAGTCTCCGCCAACGCTGTCGTCATTTTCTGAGGTGATGGTGACGGGCTCTCCACCTGGGGTGCCGACAACAAGATGCCCGCCGATACCGATCCCTGTGCCAGTTCTAAACTTTATCACTGCGCCTGGTTCGATGGTGAGAGTCGCACCGCTTGCAACCCCCATGGGGTTGACCACATACGGACTGTTCGCTTTCGTCCAAGTCGTGTCGATATTGATCGATGTGCCATATGGAATGATGGTTGCAGCTGATGCAATGGGAGAGAATGAAAATGTGAAGATGATACTGGATAAGGAGAGGACGAAAAAGCGCGTATTTATAAACATGGTTAGTAGCTAAACTAACAGAATGGGGCGAATTGGCAAGTTTTTTACATCAACGAATCGCCGCGCAGCAAGCTGGCTAGGAATTAATCCTGATGGGGATTAAGAAATGCTATAATTTCTTCATGAATAAGAAGATATGGATTGGTGTCGTAGTTGTCGCACTTATCGGTGTAGCTTTTTATCTTTTGCAAGGCGGTGAAAAGTCGGTATATACATCTGATACGACCATTCGGGGAAATTATGCTATCGCAAGCGACAAGCATATTATTCTAAAAAATAGCGCACGACTAACGGTCGAGGGTGACATGACCGTCGACGGGACGCTTAGTTGTAATGGCGGTTTCCTCTCACTTGTCGTCTTAGGCAAGCTCAAGGTGAACGGCAAACTCTTCTGTACGCTCGACGAACATTCTAACTCTGCGCCCCCCAACATGGCGCTTACGCTCATCGGGAAGCACATCGAATTCAGTAAAGAAGCTGAAGTTGCCGCAAATGGCCACGTCATGATCGTAAGCGATGTAAATGATGTACTTGAAAGCGAGCAGAGTATCGAGCGCGTGTGGAGCGAAACAGGTGAAGATACGGGAGATGGTGCGCGTATCGGTCCATTCGTCGCTAGTAACCCGACCAGAAAAATTGTGACGAGTGGAAATGACGACGGCATGACATCAGACGTAGAATTCATCTTGCGCGGAAACTGGCATATAGGAGACGGTGCACAACTTTCTTCTGGACTAATCGCACCATCACTTCCCAACAATATTCCGATTGATCTATTTTATGTGAACACGGGAGCACGTGGTGCACTTCGCCTAGTGGATCTTACTTTCTCAGGACCACTCGGGAGCAGCGGCAGTGACGACCTCGGCGCCTCATGCAAAGCAAGGGGAGCTCCTGGTGCTGTTGGTGCGCGCTTCCGCGCTGTAGCAGAACACATGTACATAAACAACACGAGCATTCACCTTGGAAGTGGCGGCAATGGTGGTGGCGCAGAAACAGCAAGCAACTGTGACAGCGCAGAAGCGCTAGGCGGCAATGGTGGTGGCGCAGGAAATATCAAACTTACTGCAGCGACGACAATAGCCGTAAACGATCTCAACATCATTCCCGGAAAAGGTGGAAACGGAGGAAATGCGCGGGCAATAGGAAAAAATGGCATAGATGCGTGTCCCGGAACCGGGGGCACAAGTGCGAATGCGGTAGCGGGCAAAGGCAGCGACAACCGTGCGTCACTTGCTGTCGCAGGTATGGTGAGTAGTGTCGACAACATCCGCGTTGGTCGTATCGACGGCGGGATAGGCGGACGAGCATACGCACAAGGCGGAGGTGGTGGTGCTGGCACTGCATGCGGATGCAAGGGCGGTAGTGGCGGAAATGCGAGCGCCAAAGCGGGGGATGGCGGAGACACTCTCGTCTCTCTCCCCCACGGTACAGCCGAAGCACATGGTGGTGATGGTGGCGACGCCACCGCTCGCGCAGGAGCTGGCGGTTCTGGTGGCAAATGCGCCGACACGTCAGGTGTGGGGAGTGTGGAGCAAGGTGGTGTAGGTGGTGTAGGTGGCAAGGGTGACGCAAGCGCGGGCAAGGGCGGTGGAGGCACAACAGCAAGGGGTGATGACGGCAAGACCGTAGACCGTAGAGGCGGCGTGGGAGGAAATGGCGGCGATGCGTGCGCACCGGGAATAGGCGGTCAAGGCGGACTAGGATTTCCTGTGGGTGACAATGGTCATGACGGAACCGCACTATGCGTAAGCACGACAACGACGACAGTCGTACCTGTAACTATTCCGATGATCAAAGCGATACTCTTTCACAATAAATACCTCCCCGTGGACCAGCTCATGGTCTCGGACCTCGCAGGTTGCGGCGAATCATATTGGCACTCTATTTCAGGACAGGTCACCGCAACCGACGGCTCAGTTGTCACCGACACATTGCTCGCTTGTGACTTCGGCAAAACAAAAGAGACCTCGGTCATCGACACCCTAGCGCAGATGGCAACTGCCACCCCTATTATATTTGAGGGACGCTAGTCTAAACCTCAACCATTAATCCGCAGAGTCTTATTGGGTGACGTTGTTCCGCGTATAATACGCACGTCTTTCGTCTCTACTCTATAGTGTACTGCCACAAGTTCACACACGCGCTGATTTGCCTCTCCCCCTGCTCTCTCTCTGTGTACTGCAACCGCGAGCTTGCCTTTTCCCACCACGATCACTATCTCTTTGCGTACACGAGTCGTAACCTTCACGCGTACATCAAATGATATGCGCTTCTTCTCGTTCTCTTCATTCCGACCCTTTCCTTTCATGACTCAATGATACTCCCCTCTCTTTAAATAAAAAGCATACAAAAAATCCGCATCGATGAGTGATGCGGACGCTAGAGTACAAACGTCTTCCAGACTAATATTTGTTCTTTATAGAGCATTTCGTGCCCGACATAGAATTCGTAACCAAGAGCATAGATGTCGGTGTGCAGTTCGTCAATCGTCTTCGCGTAAATGGTGAGCTCGGCTGCATCGTGCTCGTCATTTTTCACAGACAAACTGTATCTTCCGTCGAACTCCTCTTCGACGACATACCACATCTCTTTGATGGCCCAACCAATGTCTCTCAGCTTGTCGAGACGCTTACGGCGCACGCGGCGGAGGCGACGAAGACGGTTTACCTTGGGTATCTCATCGTAGCCGATATCCCAGCCATTATTAATGCAGTCTCCAAGCACATCCTTATTGGTGCTCCCGAATGCATCGACAACGGTGTCACCTTTCTGATCTTTGATCGAGATGTTAACAATGTTCGCGAATCTGAGGATCTTATAATCAAGAACCCTCATGATTCGCCCTTTCGAAATTTCTTTCTTTAGACGACTCATGAGACCCCCCAAATAACTCTCTTCTTACGATATCACAAAAAATCAAAGCACAAGAGACGAGACCACTATTATATGCGCGGGGCAACGGCACGCGGATGAGTTTGACTAGCAAACAACTGTTCGCTTATAATGCGAGCATGGATGAAACCTACAAAAAATACATCCGTGAGTTCTATCGAAACAATCGCCGCATGCCCTCGTATGGAGAGATCATGGCGCTTACTGGTTTCTCCTCACGCGCATCGGTCTTTAAACTGGTAAACCGCCTTGCACAAGTGGGTTTTTTGAGCAAAGACAGCCTAGGCAAGCTCGCCCCTGGTAATATTTGGGGAGAGCTACGCGTACTTGGGTTGGTCGAAGCAGGCTTCCCCTCCCCCGCAGAAGAAGACCGCGGCGAGCACATGAGCCTCGACGAGTATCTCATCCCCAAGCGTGATGCCTCCTACATGCTCACCGTGAGGGGTGACTCGATGCAAGACGCAGGTATCATCGAAGGTGACATGGTCGTGGTCGAGCGCGGAGGCGATGTGCGGCCGGGGGCTATTGTCATCGCTGAGGTCGACGGAGCGTGGACGATGAAGTATTACCGCACAAAAGGCGGCAAACCCTACCTCGAGGCTGCAAATAAAAAGTATAAACCGATCTACCCCAAGGGTGAGCTTAAGATATCGGCAGTGGTTCGCGCTGTCATCCGAAAATATTAACAAAATTTCAGAATTGGCGCCTTGCACCACGCAAGAGTACTTCCAAATTTCAGTACTCGGGAGCCGTAGGCACTCGCATTCTTCTAGGTGGCTTACCACCAAGAAGAATTAGGTCGCTCGATGAAATTTTTGGTCGCTCGTCCTTGCCTAAACAAGTCGAGTCAATGGAGATTCGTCCAAGGACACTTCCATTTTCTAAGCTGAATAAGAATTCAACAAGAAAAATTGGTCGCTTCAGCTTCTCAAGCACTGCTTCAGTCCAAAACTTCGCAATCCATCCAATTCTGAAAATTTTTAAACTTTGACGTTAAATATAATGCAAAAAACTTTTTTAAAAAAAGATTTCGAGAAAGCCATATTACACATCGACGGGGACGGATTTTTTGCCGGCTGCGAAATTGCGAAAGACCCATCGCTTCGCGGAAAGTCTGTGGTGGTCGGACGTGAGCGTGGCATGGTCATCGCCATGAACTACATTGCCAAGGCACAAGGGATCAAACGCGGTATGACTATACGTGAGGCACGTGCGCTTGCCCCTGCCACGGTGTTTTGCGATGCGGACCACGCAAGCTATAAACTCTTCAATGGGCGCATGAACAACATCATCGAGCGCTACACTCCGCACATAGACCGCTACTCTGTCGACGAATCGTTCGCGGACATCACTGGACTCCCGCTTTCTTTCAAGATGTCCTACGCGGAGATTGCCATGGACATCAAGGAGACCTTAAAGCGCGAACTCGGCATGACGTTCTCGGTGGGAGTGGCCCCCACCAAGGTCCTTGCAAAGATCGCCTCGAATTTTAAAAAACCGGACGGTCTCACCATAATATTGGGGAGCGAAATTGAAAAATTCCTCGAGATATTCCCCATAGAAAAAGTCTGGGGCATCGGCAAGCAGACCGCGCTCCACATGAGCACACTTGGCATCTCTACCGGACTCCAATTCGTCGAACGTTCAGAAGGATTCGTGACCGACACATTCTCAAAGCCGCAGCATGAGCTCTGGCTTGAACTGCGTGGCGAAAGTGTGCTCAGCCTAAACACCGGCAAACGGGCACCGTATAAGTCGCTCATGCGCACGCGCACCTTCACGCCACCCACGCACAAGAAGGACTTCTTGCTCGCAGAACTTTCACACCACATCGAAGTAGTCTGTGTACGTGCACGCGAGCATCACCTAAGCGGCCGTGTCATTGGTTTTTTTCTCAAAACACAGGAGTTCAAATACCACGGCTTTTCCGTAAAACTCTCACGCCACACCAATATCCCCCACGAACTGCTTGCCGTCCTCCATGACCGCATCGAAGACCTCTATCAAGAAGACACACTCTATCGCGCTGCAGGCGTGACCTTAAGCGAACTCCATAATGCGAGTGCGACCCAGCTGAATCTCTTTGATACCACGCTTCGCATAGAAGGGCTCGAGCGTGTCTACGAACACGTCGACGAGCTCAATACCCGCTTCGGCAAAACGGTTGTACATCTCGCTTGCAGTAAACACCTTTTAGACCAAACTCGTGCGGGGCGACCAAAGAAAGGCTCGGAAAAGAAAAATGACGATATTTCGCGGCTCGGCATTCCCCTGGTTGGCACTATTTAGATACTGGGGCTAAAAATAGTTTATTTGACAGGAGCAACGTAGGATAGTAATCTACTTGCAGTTTGTTCCCAAGGAGAGAATCATGGTAGATACGGAGGCTCGAATGAATGAGGAGATATTCGCTCGGCATAGCGATCAACTCCCAAAAAATAACGGATTTGCACAATGTGCAGACGCGCTCGTGAGTCAAGTCAAAGCGACTTTGGCTAGTGGACCCGTCTGCAAAATTGTTATTCCCGAGGATAACACCCTTACGCGGGTACTTTTTCCTCTTCTTTCAACAGAGCAATGCTCTATGACCCTTACTAGGCACAAGCTTCCGCAAGGCGGCGCTAGTGCGATTCCCTATTACCTCGTTACCCTGCAGCGCTCGGTCCACAGAAAATGAGCTTACCCCTTCGCAATGCGCGAAGGGATTTTTATATAAGAAAAATTATTTCGCACCCGAGCAGGTAGTGGGCGCCCAGAGTCCGCGTTCATGGGTACGCGCGTCATGCTCGGCGGTTTTGAATTCTTGCTGGAATTTATAGGGGTAACGATAAGTGTATTCGTACGCATATCCTTCTGCTATCATCTGTTCGTTAAAAAGTGTTCCGTCTGCGGTGTACACATACAGTAGCTTTCGTCCATATTTATCATATGCATCTTGCGATGGATCAGACTCGACTGATACCCACTTCCCTGACAATATTTCTTTCGCTTTATTTGATGCTTCTTTGCCGAAACACTCGACTGGTCTGCGTGGGTCAACCGTTTCGGGGGTATTGATACCCAAGAGCCTAACCCTAACCGACTTACCGCCCATATTAAGATCTATAGTGTCACCATCGACCACGTGCACTACACAATAAAGCGTATCACTAGCATTTGGCGATATTTGACAGGTTGCACGTGCCGATGCAAAAACATCGTGTGGCTTATTGAAAGAGAGCAGCTGCCCTCCTGGCTTTGTGTTTGCACCAAAATAGCTGAGTACGGCAAATATGACGAGTATAACAACTGTCTTTTTTCTTCTCATAAAACCGATTGTAACTCCAACTCATAAGTAGTGCACGTTGACGTGCTATAATCTTACAATGTTCGATATTGTCACCATCGTCACCAATGCGGGATACCTTGGTATCATCCTTATTGTTTTTGCTGAATGCGGACTTTTCTTCGGCTTCTTCCTTCCTGGAGATAGCCTTCTCTTCACTGCGGGATTCCTTGCTTCGCAGGGACACATGAACATTGGCGAGTTACTACTATTCACGGTCATCGCGGCGATACTTGGCGAAAGTGTGGGCTATATCTTTGGTCGCAAGGTTGGTCCGATGCTTTTTACGTGGACCAAGTCACGCTTCTTTGATCCCGCACACGCGCATCGTGCACACAAATTCTTTGTGCATCATGGAAATAAGGCGGTGTTTTTTGCGCGCTTCCTTCCTGTCGTCCGCACCTTTATTCCCATCGTCGCGGGTATCGCCAAGATGCCCTTGCATCAGTTCACTCTATACAACATCATCGGTGGCAGCGTATGGGTCACGAGCATGACCCTGCTTGGATATGGACTTGGAAGTAGCGTAAAGAATGCCGATCACTACCTCTATCCCATCATCATAACTATTATCGTCGTCTCGTTCCTCCCCGCCCTATTTGAATGGCACAAAGCAAAGCGCATCTCGCGCAAGCACGCTAAATAAAATATGAACTTTTATAAACCCCCACGCAACGTCCTCATCCTTGGACTCACTAGTTTTTTCAACGACCTTTCTTCGGAAATGATTCTTGCGGTCTTCCCCGCATTCTTCGTTTCCGTACTTAAGACTGGAGCGAGCTCGCTCGGACTTGTCGAAGGCCTCGCAAGCGGCGCCTCGAATCTCATAAAAATATATGCTGGTAGACTCTCCGACCGGCTCGCATCGCGAAAGCCGTTCATCATCTTAGGCTATTCGCTTTCGGTCATCATTCGTCCCGCCTATTTACTTGCAGAAAGCTTATTGCCCGTCCTTATATTGCGTTTCCTCGATCGTGTCGGCAAAGGCCTGCGCGAAGGCCCGCGTGATGCCATCATCTCGCTTTCAACCAAAAAGGAAGAACTCGGTCGCGCTTTTGGTTACCACCGCGCAATGGATACACTCGGAGCCATTATCGGACCGCTTATCGCGTATCTCATATTGAGACAATATCCTAGTGGCTTCCACGTTGTATTTATGACCGCCTTCATTGTCGGCATTTTCGCGGTGCTTTCAACGTTCTTCATTAAGGACGTCATCGCAGACTTAAGCCGAAAGAATATTACACTCGGAATCATTGGCGACTATCCTCCCGCCTTAAAACGTTACCTCTTTGCTCTTTTTTTGCTTTCGGTCGGGAGCATTCCTGTCGCAGTGCTCCTGCTTGCAACCCAGCATATCGAGAGCCTCACACTCGCTTCGATTCCGCTTTTTTATATGCTCTACAATGTTTCATATGCAGCATTTTCTTATATAAGTGGGAAGTTAAGCGATAAACATGGCGCAAAGGACATCATCTTGCTCGGCTACATAATTTTGCTCATAGGCTACGCAGTACTCATGTATGCCAAAAGTACCCCGATACTTATCGTGGCATTTCTTATACTTGGACTTTTCCCAGCGCTTACCGATGGAGTGCAGCGTGCGCTCGCATCAACACTCTCACCTGAAGAAACAAGGAGTGGCGCGTTTGGACTCGTTAACGCCACATCTGGATTTGGGCTTTTGTTTGCTGGCCTTGTCGGGGGGTATTTATGGGAACATGCTGGTAGTGTTACGGCACTCGTAGTTTCAGGAGTATTCATACTCATAGGCATGCTCATCCTTCAAACCGTTCCAGCAAAAGACCCTACTTAAGCACATCCCAGATAGCAGGGTCAGCACCGCCGTCTATTTTAAATATCGCCACACCCTTGATGCCGAGTTTTTTCGCGAGTTTCACTTTCTCTGCCACCGCATTCGCATCGCTCCATGAGACGTACCGCGTTACCCCGTCCTTTGAGTAATTAAAGCTCCTCTCCCCTGCGGCATTATGGGAATCGCCCAAATTTATCCCATGACTAAGTGCAAGCGTGCGAGCGTACGAATCACTTACAGAACCAATACGAGAGAAGGATGTTGTGGCAGTGCTCATATCTACAGAATATTCATAGCCATAGGTTGCAACTCCGAGCATAATCTTTTTCTTCGAAATGGTTTTCATCGCTTCTTTAACGACCTTTTTTACCCAGTCCGTATCGGCAACTGGTGCGTAAAGTTCTCGTGTTCCTTTTGTATCGTTCAATTTGATATCGGCGGTTGTCTGGTCATAGGTCATTATTCGTACTTCATCGCAGTATTTATTGATGACGACATAATCGTTGACGTGTTCTATCTTTAGGGGCATGACGCGATAGAGTGACGACGGCGGAGTGCGTGCTTCAATTGTACACACCAGGAGCTTCTTGTGCGCGTGCAGTTTTACTGACAGCCCTTTAATGAATTTACTGAAGTAATACTTCGTCGCAAGCAGCTTGTTCTCATAATCGATATCGATACCAGCAAAAGCATTACGCGTCACCATCGAGACAATGTCATTTTCGTGCCTAATGCGACTTGAGGTTACAGATAATGTAGCGTATATTGCATCGCCGTGTATCCAAAGAATGCTCGGGATGATCTTCACGTTATTTGCTTTTGCGACAGGCACCAAATCAGTCCATGGAGCTGCTGCAAGCTTCATAGAGTCGCCTATCGTGCCATCATCTTCCATTTCATATGCAAATGGCGATAACTCGGCAAAGGTACCGATATGCGCTATGGCCTCGGGAGTGCCGCTCGCCTTTTTCCAATATGGCATCCAGCCGGCATACACGAGCTTTGGTGGCGTGGAAGCCAAGGCTCCCAGCGGACTTGCAAGCAAGAGGCAAAAGATAAATGTAAGCAGTATTCGTTTCATATATAGTTCACTATATAGACAACACCGCTGCCGTGGAAGTGTGACACGGAGCAGGTGCGAGAGAGCTAATCAATAATTTTGTAAATTGAAGTATAAATCCACGTAACAATGAACCTCCCCGCGGCAAAGCCGTGCCCTCACTCGCTCCGCTCCGTATCGTCGGAGTATCTCAGGAGCTTCGCGCTAGATTGTCTTGGGAAACCAACGGTTTCCCAAACCCATCCTTAGAGGAAATCCACATGACAGAGCCATGGGGTATTAAGAGGAAGAGCGAGCGATAGGGGATAATTCAGCGATGTCGGTGAGATTTGATAAAATTTCCGAAATCAACCCCTCCTCAGAGAACATTTTTGAGGATTTGAGCTTTGCGTCGCTTTTTGAAATGTCACAAATCTTGGCTGCTGCTGTTAATTAAATTGTTCTCTTGCTCTCGAAGAGAGCGCATATATTACTCAGCAACATCTCATCATGAATATGAAACAAAGACGCTTATTTATTTTTCTTGCCTCACTCGTTGCCGTGTTCTCCGCTGGAACAGCACTCGCGCTTGCAGATACATCAACGACTCCTTCGTCCATTCTGTTTCCGATTGTAAAGACAACACATGTTTCCGGTATCGTCGCTAACCTCAGCTCAGGGGCGTTTAACCTTCTCTCCTCAAACGGAAAGAGTTATGCGGTCGCTCCGACGGGTGGAGCCTTGATACTGGTGAATTCGCAAGTGGCTTCTATGTCTATGTTGGCGAACGGAATGCAGGCAGGCGTGTACGGCACATGGAGTGGCGGAACTTCAACCATCGCCGCAACGGTAGTGAGTTCAGAGGATGCCTCATATTACGGGACGGTAACCGCTGTAAGCACAGGTGCGTTCACCATCACGAGTGGAACGCACTCGACGACCGTCGTGCCATCCTCAGGTGCGTATGTGCTGGTCGATCGGCTGCCATCCACTGCAACAAACATCGTCCCAGGAATGACCGTGACCGCATACGGCCTCTGGAATGATGCGGACCACAAAACCCTCAATGCATCGTTTATCTCTGCCGCCCACGGCAGCGTTGGTGGAAAAGTTGGACAGACAAGCGGAACCCAATTCGTCGTCGTGAACGGCAACGGCAAGCAGAGTACGGTGGGTGCAGGATCGTCCGCAGTGCTCAAGGGCGGCGCTCCTTCGTCGCTCTCGGATGTCGTCACGGGAACCCCGGTGACGGCGTACGGCCTTTGGAGCGATGCGACACAATCCACTCTCAGTGCTTCCGTCGTCTATGTTAACGGCAGGGGCATCACCGCAACCCCTACTGGCTGGTGCTACAGCTTCTACAAAAACCTGCGTGTCGGTAGCCACGGTCCTGAAGTCTTGAAACTTCAGACCGCGCTCAACCAAAGCGGATTCCAGGTGGCGACGACCGGGGATTTCGACCAGAGCACCGCTTCGGCAGTGAGCGGGTTCCAGGAGAAGTACGCGAGCGAGATCCTCACGCCGAATGGCTTGACCTACGGCACCGGATACGTGGGGAATGCGACAAGAATAAAACTCAATTCGCTGTATCAATGCGCGAATCCTGTCAACTCACAAGGAAATGACTGGGACCAAGATCGTGGAGATTGGCGATAATTAGAGTGAACAAAAACCCCCATGGGGGTTTTTGTTTCCTCAAATCAGACTGCCTCTTTTTGTATGATCTCAGCGGCTGCTTCGGTAGTCGGTTTTTCCATAAGCCACGCCAATGCTTCTTCTTTGGTTGCGAATTGCTTGATATTCACGCGTGACGTTAGTGAGATGACTGTATCGAGAAGGACGCGGGTCAAGTCTCGAGCTCCGACGACAGCACTCTTTGCCGGATACTGTTTGTTGTAATTAAGCAGTTCCCGCAGCGGAACAATTGGCTTACTTTCAAAATGCGATACTCCGCTTACGTCACTCAACAACAGAACATTGCCGGGGTGTTTATCTGACATTTCTTTCACAAGTTTTTTTACCCTCTCCGTCCATGCAATGAAAGCATAAAGGCGTTCGTTAGTGATCTTACCTCCGATCGTCAGATAGATGACATCGTGCGCTCCTATTACTGCCTCGAGGACAATATTATCTTTATTATTATGCTGCTCTTCCATGAGCGTATTATCGCAAGTTTATTACATTTTGTAGAGTAAGTTGTTCCATGCTTTTTTTAATACATTAAAATACAGTCAGTACGTTGGCTTTTGAGTGATTCATCTCTGTTTAGATAGAAAAACCGAGTCAAATGACTCGGCATCACCCACTATGTTTCTTTGACTGTGGTATATTTTAATGCAAGACGAATATCACTATCGAGAGCACCTGCACACTCAAGCATTCGTAGTTTTTCCGGATTGCAGAGCTTGCGCAGCGCACGGGAAGCAATCTCCCGAGTTGCACATTCACCTTCGAGATCAAAAACCCTTGCGATGTCGCGTGCACACATCTGCCCGCTATTTAGACCGAACAGCATACGGATGATGCCCTGTTCGCGCAAAGTGAGATCACCGATAACCCGATCAATCACAGAACGGAGATCATTTGCGCTCGCAAGTATCTCTGGCAGCACGCTTATCGCTTGATCTTCTTCAACGAAAAATCTCTGCGATTCAAGAAAACTAATCTCTGCACTAAAACGGCTGATCTCAAATTTGAATAATTGTTCCTCGTAGCAGAACAGATCTTCCGGTGCACACTCAAAGAATACCGAGAGTGCGAGTGCTGAAGATTTCCATTCACTTTGAGCGAGCGGGCTCACATTGAGAAGTAGATATCCCCTAATTGTTCTCGCGCGCACGCCGCTCAAGCGAGAAAGTTCAGCTATCGAGGTGACGCGCTTATGCCTCATTGCCTTAATGAGCAGATTGTTCTTTGCTTGCAACTCAATGTAAGCAGTTTTGGCTCCCACCTTCTTTTGCTTACTCATATTTGTCTCCTCTAAGATCACTCATCGAAACTGTCTTATATTACACTACCCCCCATCTCGCCTATGTCAATTTACCTAATTACTAAAAGTGGCTATACAAAAAAATATTTATCATGCTCATGTGCCACTTTAAAGTAGTGGTCACACCTGCACGACAGAGGAAAGTTGTATCTTGAGGGTGGGGTTCTAAGAAGGTTTACAAGTAAACCTTATCGACGTAGCACCATGAAAAATCTTCTCCGTCAGTCACGGAGCGCATGACCGGATGCGCTGTTTCGGTAAAATGTTTTGTTGCATGTTTGTTCTTTGAACTGTCGCAGCAGCCAACATTGCCGCAGAAAAGACACATGCGCAAGCTTACCCACGAATCCCCAAGAGCATGGCACTCTTTGCATATACCCAGTTCATGCGGACTTACATCGCGTATTTCGTTTTGGTGGGTGCACGGGAGGTCGGTCATTTCTACAGTGTAGCTTTTAATCTGTAAGCCTACAATGAATACACGTTGCAATACAAGAATGTCCTACTTATTGACAAACTTATTTCGAAAGTACCGACTCAATATATAGTATACCGATATGAACAATGTTATCCCCGCAATGACATAGATAATATTCTCGATAATGCGTCTGATATTCCCTCCGAACGCATTTCCGAAGAAATACCCGAGCAGAAGCAGCATGCCATATTGTACAAGTGCGACAAATGCGCCATATTTAAAGAAGGTCAGTATCCGCATCTTTATCATCCCTGCAACCACAATGAATGCGCCGGCGATACCGTACGAGAGCTTGCCGATGATAAGCGTTCTTAGGGGATGCTTTTCCCACAGTGTTCGCATGCCGCTTAAATTACTATCAATATTTAATTTTTTAAGCATATTTTTTGCAAAACGTGTATCTCCCCAAAAGTAACCTGAGAAATAATAAAGTGCGTCCATTCCCATATCACGAACCAAGAAAAATACACCGAGTATCGGTAAGCTGAAATACCCAAGCGACGCAAGCGTGCCTGCGATAAATGCAACCACTGGTCCCTCGATAAGCGAGAGCGGTATAAGTATCAGGTAGCGATATTCTATGATGAGCTCGATCGAGTTTGACATGTCATTCTGTTATCTGTCTATCCATGAGACTGGGGTAAATATTGAGCAAAGCCGACAAAAAAGCAGCAACAAGGGGGCCGATGAGAAACCCGACCGGACCAAACATAACAATACCTCCGAGTATCGAAAGCAGAATGATGTAAGGGTGGATATCGTTACCGTTATGCATAAGCACAGGCGCAACGACGTTGTATATCAAATTGACGAACACAATACTCCAGAGGAGCAACAATAACGCATTGAGGCTATATCCCATGAGAAAAAGATATGCAATCGCAGGTGTGATGACCATCCATGCTCCGACCAGCGGGATGGGGGAGGTCAGTACAACTATCAAACCCCAGAACATGGGATCGGGAATACCAAAGAATGAGAAGCCGACTACAGCTGCCATCCCCTGCACGAATGCCACGACCACTGTTCCTTTTATTACCGAGCTCATGACATTTCCAAGTTCGCTAAGTATTGCGCGAGTATGGCGCACCTCAAGCGGGACAATGCGCTCGATCCAAGCGATCAATCGCGGGCCGTCTTTTAAAAAATAAAATAGGCCCAAGAGTGAGAGAATAAGCGTCGAGAAAACCTGTGCTAAACCTGAAAAGAACATCCCCAAATTTTGCAACAACCAATTTAATCCTTGCTGTAATATTTCATCGATGTTCTTGATGACAAGTGCAATGGTGGAATAACCAGTATGTCCGCGGAATAATTTTGTAAGTGTATATGCAGAATCTGCACCTGCACCCAAAGAAATCTTTCCAATAAGTGAGGTCGTGTCACTTATCACTCGCGTCAAGAACACCCCAAGTGGTATTAATACGATCAAAAGCACGACCAAAACTATTAAGAGAGCTGAGCCCGATTCATTGACAACCTTTTTCTTGACCATTCTATACAAAGGTTCAAATACTAGTGCAAGCGATGCGGAAAGTACGAGGGCACTCAAGTTTGCCTTTAGTAAATACACGAACAGAATTATTGCAATAGCCAAGAGTGTGAAATAAAAACCCGCCTCAAGACGCTTCATTTTCATATATGCAAATTATAACGATTGCACCTGTGCGTTTGATGAAGAAGGTCGTTCGCAATAATGGTCATATCAAAAGTCTCTCATGCCTCGCATGTGATATTTTAAGCTTATCAAATGAATCCTCCGCTTCATGGGTCCTTTACTATCTGACGATCACCACGCCGTAGTCAGATGCCTTGGCATGGTTATGGAATTCCCACGTTCCAGCTTTCGTGAATGTGAAAGTGTACTTACCGCCACTATCTACCCGCTTCAATTCATCGAATCCCGGATAGTCAGTGTGCGCTGGGTGTGGAGCAGACGCGACCCACATTGGTCCACTCGAGACATTCGCCCACGTGACACTTGCCCCATCTCCGATAGTCACACTACTTGGAATGAATCCACCATCCGTATAATCTATGGTCACACTCATCTTCTCTTTTGATGTTGTTGCTTGTGCATCTGTGGTCGAGGTCGCCTTGGTTTCTGTGAGAACCCGCATGTTATCTGCCACTCCCACATTGCTGCCTATGGGATTCGCGTTCTGTACAACTACCGTCCTTGGCTGTGTAAGAATAAATTTAAACAAGAGAACTACTACGACAACTGCTATTCCCATAATTACATTTCTATTCATGTGTAGATTTTTAATTAACTTCAATCACGCGTCCATAATACTTTTTTTAACTCACGCATACCGACAGGTTTTGTGAGATGAAGGTCAAATCCTGCGTCCATGGCCTTCTGTTTGTCTTCTTCTAGTCCATAGCCTGTAAGTGCGACGATCTTAACCTTCGCATATCCACTCTTACGCAGCAATTGCACCAGCTCATAACCATTCATTTCGGGCATTCCCACATCGAGAAATATCACATCTGTGTCGTTTTGTTTCAGATATGCAAGCACATCTTTACCTGCATAGAGGCTGCATGCCGTATGTCCGAGCGCCTCAAGAAGTCGTGCAAGTGAATCAGCGGCCGCTTGATTGTCATCTACCACAAGTATCTTCTTCTTTGCCGAATTATTTTTCTGTGATGAGTAGATATCACCCTCTTTTACTTCGCCCGTGTGTTCACCAAGGGGTAAGGAGATGACGAACTCGCTCCCCTTCTCCTTTCCCTCGCTTTGTACTTCAACCTTACCGCCATGAAGTTGAATAACTTGTCGCACCAAGACAAGTCCTATACCAAGCCCGCTATTCTTATCGCGTGTACGCTCGCCCTGATAATACGGCTCAAAGATGTACTCCATCTCAGGAGTAGTGATGCCAACTCCGGTATCTTTGACGCGAATGGTGACCATCTTTTCTTCTCTTATGATCTTAAGCCAGATAAGTCCCCCGCGCGGAGTGAACTTTATTGCATTATAAAGCAGGTTTAGCAGCGCCTGCTCTATGCGTGTTGCATCGATAGATAACCAAAGTATTTCTTTGGGATATTCAACTTTGAATTTAAGCGCGGACTTCTCGACGATGGGAGTTATGGCGGTCACGACGTTCTCAATGACATTAGTGAGGTCAGTTGACTTCATGTCGAGTATTATCTTTCCGCTCGTAAAGCGTGCGGTGTCCAACAAGTCGCTCAAGAGTTTCGTAAGATGATCAAATTGATGACTGACGACTCCTATCTCCTCGCCAATGTTCGGGTCCTTATTCTTGAGCATCAGCAATTCGATGGCATTCTTTATCGGCGCAAGCGGATTCCTGAGTTCATGTGAAAGCTGAGCAAGAAAGACATCTTTTGCGTGATCACGCCGCGATATCTCATCATAAAGCTGAGAATTCTCGGAGAGAAGACTTAAATAATGTGCGAATTCTTCAATGAATGTAACATCTTCCTCTCTATATACTCTTCCTGACTCAGCAAATGCCAAAGTTATGACCGAAGCGGTCTTGCCGTCGAGAATTATTGGGACCATCATATATGAGCTAATGCCAAGCGCGAGAGTATCGAGGCGGCGCTGCTCGCTTATGCCAGTATTTGCTCTTACGAGATCTTCAAAATTGATTGTAGCGAACGTCGACTGTCGTGTAGTAATAACTTGTTGCATCGTCGACTTTGGAGAATCATAAGGTAAATATTTCTTTGTATACTTTTTATACAAATCAATCCTCTTGGGATCCCTATTGTAGAGAGAGATATTTTTGGTCACATGCGTACCCTGCGCTGTCTTCTTATCGCTCACCACATCAATCGATATCCAGTCCGCGAGCATCGGCACAAACAGTTTTGCATTTTGCTCTAAGCGGTTCTCAAGATTCGGATCGAGCGAAAGTACGCGGTGCGCCGCTAGGAGGAACTTGAGTTTATTCTCATGCGCCACACAAACGGATGTATCCTTGTACCACAATATCCCATAAAGAAATTTTCCCCGCTCGTCCTTTATTGGAACACAGCTAACTGAGAGCCAACGCTGTCGATGATCTTTATTGTTACGATGCTCAAGTAAAAGATTGCACGTGGCCCTGCCCTCTATTGCATGCTGAAGTGGAGAATCCTTTGGGTACACAAGCAGGTTACCTGAAATATCGTAGTATTTATTTTCTTCAAAGTGCGCTACTTCGTTTATCGCAGTAGGTCGATGCGCATCTTCACTATTTTTAAACAGAGAACTTTGCGAAATATCGTCACTTCCATGATTGCTATAAATAATCTTGCGATGAGCATCAAAAACTGTAATGGGTACATCAATAGAACGTAGAATATTGTGGAGCAGGGGTGTGGAGTCGGTGTCGTTTTCTTTCATATTTATGTAATGGGGTATGAATTATAGCGAGCCATAGGTGAATTCTTCATGAAGTGCGCGTTTGATGTTGTCATAGATTTTTTATAACAAGGTCACGTTGTGTCATTCTGTCCACATTAAAGAGACACTCCCGCACGGGAGTGCGGGAGTGTCTGGCCGCCTAATACATCTTTTTAGTCATTTTTTATAGTATCATTTCCGCATTCAACTTTTATCTCATACGCGCGTCCGTCATCGATGAGCTTAAGTGTTCCGCGCGCAGATTTCAGCCCGTCGACACTTATAGTAGTCATCTTGGTCTCTGGTTTTCCATTGATCGTGAAGTGAATATGGTAGACAGACTTTCCATACGGCACATGCACTTTTGCGTCGTGCCAGTCACTCGGAAATGACGGGGTGAAACTTATCGTATTGCCCGCCCTTTTCATGCCGAACATATACTCAAGTATCGTTCGGTAAAACACTCCAGATGATGCGGTGTACCACGTCCACCCCGCACGCCCAGCAAATGTGGGTTCCGAATATACCTCCGCAGCTACTGCGTATGGTTCTCCGCGATAACGCTCTACCCCAGCCGGGGTCGCACTTCGCTTGAATGGACTCACCGCATCGACGATCAACTTTCCCGTATCCGCATCACCAGAGGAGAACATCGCCTGCGCCAACCATAGCGCCGCATGATTATACTGTGCCCCGTTCTCGCGAACTCCACGCGGATAATCTGAGATCGTTCCAAGATCAAGCACGGCGCGAGTCGAGGGTGGCCATGCAAGCGGGACCTGCCCTTCAAGAATATGCAATTCATCTTTCGCAGAGCGAAGTGCCTGCATCGTCCGCTCGGTCTTGCCATCGACAAAGAATGCCCACGATTGCGTGACAGAATCGATGCGAAACTCCTTTGCGCTTGCTGTCCCTATCGGTATACCCCGATCGGTGTATGCGCGACGATACCACTTGCCATCCCATCCGTATTGCGCTAGTGCCTCTCTATAGCGAACGATATGTTCACGATAGCGGCGCGCGCGATCGGTGTCGGAATTCTCTTCTACAAGGTCTGCCATGCTCGTGAGCACATCAATCATCATCCAGGTCAGCCACACGCTTTCACCCACGCCTTCGCTTCCGACCTGATTCATTCCATCATTCCAGTCTGCTGTACCCATGAGTGCAAGGCCGCGTGAGCCTGAAGTAAGCCCATGCTCTATGGCTCTTACGCAATGCTCATATAGTGTTCCTGTCTCCTGGCTTGGAGCGAAGAATCCCACAACAGTCGGACGGTCCGCATTGTCAGGAATTGCACCCTCAAGAAATGGGATCAATTCCAGAAGGATACCCGCATCCCCGGTAAAATTAATGTACCTGCAAACGACATACGGCAACCACAAGTGCGGATCGGAGAGTCTGGTGCGAGCGCCGAAATTATTATGCTCATGCCACCATGACAAGACATCGCCTTCGCGGAATTGATGTCGGGCTGCAGTTAAAATATATACGCGCACCCACGCGGGGTCGAGCCACAGCATTGCAAGTGCATCCTGCAACTGATCGCGAAATCCGTACGCGCCGCCTATTTGATAAAAGCCCATCCGAGCGTTGATGCGTGCAATTTGTGTTTGATACAAAAGAAAGCGATTAAACAATACGTCGAGTGATTCATCGGGGGTCTCGATGGTGATGCGCGGAATATCTTGCCAGTACGACTGCAGGTCTTTCTCTGCTTTGTCCACAGACACTGCACTATTTGCAAAAAGCAGGGCGTCCTCGATCACACGCTCAGTTTCACCTTCCCCAATGTAAAAGGTAACGGTCTTTTCTTCTCCGTGGAGTAAGATCACACTTTTTGCAAGCGCAATACAAGGCTCTGTGCGTGGAGGAAGCGATGATGAGAGCTCGGTGCGTAGAGCTGCGGCGGGCACGCGCATGTCCCCCTGTCTCCCAAGGAATTCTTCTTTGCTTAAACTAAAACTGTCGGCACCTCCGGCAATACCTACTATTGCGCAACTTTGTGAGAAGTTCCTTCTGAACGACTGCTCGACGACAATACTCTTATCTCCCCGTACGTCGAATGAGAATATCTTGCGAGTTTCACGCGGTGTCGTGCCAAGCAGTATCTCAAAATAGCCGAAGGTCATAAGCCTGCGTTCCTCCTTACTGGCATTTCTTATTGTAAGCGAGATGTATTTTATTGGATCATGAGGAGCCACAAACATGCGAAGCGTGAGCGCGAGTCCCCCTTGTGAAGTTTTGTAAGAGGTGTATCCCTCTCCGTGACATACCTCATATTCAGCTTTTGCGGAGCCGAGCATGGGCTGGGGACACCAGAGCTCCCCGCTTGCTTCGTCGCGGACATAGAAAGCTTCGCCTGTAAGCGAGGAAAGCGCATCATTGTAAGCGACCGTAAGTTTGTTCTCATTACTATTGCGCGCCCACGTAAATGTCATACCGCGGTCAGTTGCAATGAAGCCGAGGTGACCATTCGAGATGATATTTGACCATGGTACCGGGGGAGTCTTGCCTTTCTTTATGCGAATAACGTATTCTCGACTCTCTTTATCGTAGCCGCCGTATGCATTTGCAAGTATCAGTTCCTTTTCCAAATTATCTGTGGGGATATGTCTGTGCTTTGCATGCATGACCTCAGGGTCGATATTCTGGTGTGGTGGCAGCTGGAGTGCGGGCACGCGCACCAGTGTGTTCATCGCATCGGCAAGCGTCTGTTTCTCACAGTCAATATGCACTGTCGCGACGGCGCGCAGAGACTGCCGCTCAACTTCGGTGAACTGCTCCCCACGTACGTGCACTACTTGGCTCGACCACACCTTGCGCACATCCTGTTGCGTGCGCAACAAGAAATCTATCTCGTCTTCGAAGGTCTTGAGATATCCAGAAGAGTGTTCATTGAAGATGACCATATCTGCTTCGATGCCCTTATTGAGAAAGTACATCCGACACAAAAGTATCTGTCTGACCATCGGAATATGCGCGACGCCCCACACTGAAACGAGGAGCACGGGGCGAGTGCCTGATATGCCGCACTTCCACAGAGCGCCGATACTCGGAGCACTGCCGATGGCGGTCGGTTTGCCCGCATAACGCGCGCGCGTCGTAAGCAATGATCCGAGCGATGCAAAGAGTTCTCCCTGCTGTGAGCTAATGCCGAGCAAAGAGAGCGCGCGCCCACCAACCCTATCTGCTTTCAAAACTGCCTTATGAGCAATATGCTCATTGCGGTATGGCTTGAGAACGCTCATGACAGCATCTTTGGAATTACCGCTTGCCATAACAAAACTTATGCGTCTTATTTCATTAGGCTTGAGCACTAGAGAGACGACGAACCCGAGTGCGGTATCAAGTGCATATTCAGGAAATTGCATTTTCGCTCGGGCAACATTACGCATGACTTGTGGTGCGTCACGGTAAAGCGGCGAACCATAGAATGCCTCACGGCTTCTTATGGGGTAGTGGTCTATAAGACCTTGAGATGAAAGGAGCAAAGCCCCAACGGCTATGACATGCTCTCTATTGCGCGAATCAGGGCGTGAGGCGATAATCGCTTTTCCGTCCCATACAGTTTCTGAGGAAACAAAAAGTTTGCCGTAATTAGGGTGGGAGGCTTCTTCCGTCCCATCCATAAGGGACACGTCTGCGCACACTCCAAGGCGAAGTGAGGCGAATTCATCGCGTGTATTATGGAGTGTCAATTCACGTATCTCGACATCTGCATCAGGAGCCACGGTAACCGCAAGTGAGCTTGATATGCCTTCATTCTGCTTTTCAAATACCACGACCTCTTCACCAGCCAAGACCGCGCTCCGCTCACCTAAGTTCCGTGTCGGCATATATGTCGGAGACCAGAGTGCATTACGCTCGTGATCGAAGAGATAAAAGAACGTTCCCTCATTCTCAGTAGAGAGCGCTTCTGCGGCTGACGTGAGATGAATACTCTCTCGCATACTGTACCCCGCACCCGTTGAAGTGAGACGAACATGATGTGCGCCATTGGATAAGAAGCGCAATATTGGCTCCTTACCACGCACAGGGATATGCTGTCGAGGCGAGTTTTCCCCACGGGAGATTGGTGCTCTGCTGACATTTGTTGTTTTGTCGATGAAGAGAGTGGTGGCGCTGGGAAGACGAGGCATCTTTTCTTCGAACAGCTGGGTGGCAACAACCATTTCAGGTTCAGTTGCTATCATTCGCCTTGTCCATCCATCAAGGACCACATTCGCTATCGAAGAAAGAATGAATCCTTGGTGATGCGCAAAGTAAATCTTAGCGGCGATACCCGGGGCGCGTTTGTAAGGAGTAATACCGGTATAATCGATGGCATCGTAGAAACCATAACGCCCAGCACCTCCGCTTGCATCTAAGGCGTGAAAATTTTTGAGAGCCGCTTGGGGGTCGAAAGGCAATGCAAGCGCGGTTGCATAAGGAGAGACGACAACGAACTGCGAGATCTCACGCTTGTATCCGATCGAAGGCTCACCGAATGCCTGGTAATGATAATTCTGTTCGATATCAAATACCGCAGATGCAGACTCTGCCATGCCCCACGGAATATTCAGGCGTTTGGCAAAATGCTGATGCGCCTCGATAGCATACTGCGCGGATATTCCCCAAAAACTTTCTTTATGTACATCAAAATAGATAAGCGTTCCCAAATATTCAAACAAGGAGCCTGCCCAGGAAGCTGTAAGCACACTTCCGGTCTTTGAGCGAATGAGCTTTCGTCCGAGGTATTTCCAGTGCTTAAGAGGAACCTCCCCCTTGGAAACCCCAACGATACTTGCTGAATTTGCTTCTGATGCAAGAATGTCATAGAAAGCCTCATCGAGTTTTCTGTTCATAGCACTATAACCGCTATGAAATAATCCTCGTTCAGGATCATAAAGAAACGAAAAATCCATGTCGCTGAAGTAGACTCGACATGCGGAAGCAACGCTAAGTAATTTATCGCGGCAAATTTTTGCATTTGCTTCCGCTTCGGTGATACGGGTATGCACCTCCTTGTACCATGCAATAGCCTTATCCTTTTCGAGGAGAGCGATGCCGGAGAGTTCGATAGCCTCAAGCATTCCGATTTTTTCTATTTCTCTGCGCTTATTTCCGAGAGCGAGAGTGGTCAGATTGGGAGTATCTTGCATGACTCCCGAAAGAAGAATGTAGAGTTCGTAAAGAGCAGGGTCATTGGTGACAGAGGAGATAGCGGGGACAAGCGCATAGCCGACATACATGCCCACCAGCTCTTGAAATGCGATGGTCTCACTTTCAATATGCCGCGCGATAAAATAGATCTCATCGAACGAGACGCTTGCACCCTCGATGCGAAGTGTCTCAAGCGCATTCTTAGCACGCACTGACTGATGCACGATACCGCTGAATACCGCCTCACATGAGCGAGGGGTTATCACCTTTGAGAGTGCATCGCTGATAAGCGAGCGCGATGCACTGACCGAGTCAATAAGCTCCTCAAGTAATTTTCTCTGCGGACGTAATTGCCTATCGGTGTGCAATGCGGCCTTGCACGCATCAAGTAGCACCGTGAGACTGCTGTCGAGACCTTTAAATACTCCTTCAGAGAATAGGGGCAATGTCACTGCCTCGTGCATGGCACCGCGCACGGTAAGAAGCGACAAAGCGAGGTTCGCACTATCGACACTTGAGATGTATTTGGGGGCAAGTGGGGTGAGTCTTTTCAGTTCATACCAGTTGAAAAAGTGCCCATGAAAAAGTTCGAGCTTAGACATGCTATAAAAAGCCTTATCCATCCTCTCTGCAAGCTGATGCAGCGTACTCAAGCCAAGCGATGGGGCTAGCGATAGCGAAACGAGATACATACCAAGATTCGTCGGTGAAAGTCCGATACCATGAGAATGCCTTTTGCGGGAGGGCTTTTCTTGATAGTGATCTGGTATGAGCCACTGCTCTTCCTTTGTCGCCATATCGATAAAGAACCAATATGTGCGCGCTGCTATCTGGCGTAAATATCGTTCTTCTTTCTTGCCTAATTGCTTTTTCTTCTTGTCCCATCGATAACTTATGAGTTCGGCCACGAGCGGCGCAGACAGCCATGATAGCGCCCAAGCAAAAGTTAGTGCTGTTTGAGAAAATACCGGTATAAGCGTGATGATGAATAATACGAGTGCCGTACTTACACTTTTGCGCATGAAACTAATGAAATCAAGTACTCCACGTCGCAGCTGAAGCGAGGTATCATATGCACTCTGCCACTGTAGCAACCCTTTCTTTGTTATAAACATCCGCGTCAGACTTCGAATGATAGCGTCGGTGATGATGAACGCATTATTCAAGGCAAACACACCAAGCAGAATCATCTTAAATACTGCGACCGCTATCTCATTTGCGATGAACTGGAGCCGATAGCGCAAGCTGATCCGCTTGCGTAGCGTCACGCCTGCGCGCGCGACACGAATGAGCACAGGGAGTAATTGTCCTGAGGCAAGAGCCGCAAGCGCGGCGATACCTAGCATCGAGGTTTGAGGATAGAAGAGCGTGAGCAGTACTGCGCTTACGAGCGCGAGCGGCAAAAGGCTTCTGCGTAAATTATCGAATATGCGAAATCTGCCGATCACCGAAAACACACCGCCGCGCTTTTTGCTCAACCACTTCCCGATCTGCCAATCACCTCTTATCCATCGATGCGTTCGTTCGGAATATTCAAGATAATTTGCCGGAAAGCGTTCGAATATGAACGCATCGCTTGCACTCCCTACACGAGCATAGAGGCCCTCGAGCAGATCATGGGAGAGCACAGTGTTATCGGGTATTCTCCCCTCCATGGTAGTTTCTACCACATCGATATCGTAGAGACCCTTGCCGTGAAAGATGCCTTCACCAAAAAGGTCCTGATGTAAGTCGGAGGTGAGTGCGGAATACGTTTCTATACCGGGAAAATTGCCAAACAATCTCGCAAATATTGAAGTTGATCCCTCGCGAAATCGCAAGGCTGTGCGAGGCTGAATGATTCCATATCCATGCGTTACCACATTTCGCTTCTTGTCGATCACCGGCCTATTGAGCGGGTGTTCGATAGTCCCGACAAGCGCGCGTGCACTATCTGCCACAAGTTCGGTGTCTTCGTCGATAGTAAGTATGTAGCGTACAACTCCATATTGCGAAGCATACTGATGTGCCTCTCCTTTGTATGATGTGACTTTCCCTCGCAAGAGCTGATTGAACTCGCGCAGCTTCCCTCTTTTCCGCTCCCACCCCATATTTATCCCCTCACTCGGATTGTAGCGGCGCTCGCGATAGAACATTTGAAACCGTGGTATCGATGAAGGATAGCGCTCATTAAGCATTGCAATACCATTTTCGAATTCTTCAACACGCTTGGAATCATCGGGCATGACGCCTTCTTTTGCGTCACGGAAATCCATCAGTGCAGCAAAAAAAATATCATCGTCCTTATTTGCGATAAAATTGCTTTCGAGTTTCTCGAGTAGGCGTTTTGTTGAAGCACTATTGCGGAATATGGACGGTACAACTACTACTGTCCGGCGCTCTGCGCCTATCCCCAAAGAGAACTCAGTGCGTGCGAGCGGCCTCGGTGGCAAAAGTTGGGCAAAGAAATAATGCATCAATGCATTCGCGACCTCTGAAGCAAGAAGTACTCCCATGAGGATAGCGATGACCGAGACTACGGGTGTGGAGAAAACATCACTGACAAGAACGATCAGAGTGGTGGCAAGTATTGCCGTGATGACCGCGATGCCACCGAGGTACGCCCCTGTTGCATGCGCGAGGATATATCGTTCAATACGAAGTGAAATCGTAGGACGATAACCAAGCATGCGTTCAAGCAAGGTAACCCCTTCGTCGATAAGAAAATATCCGACATGAGAAGAGCGGCGCAATGCGAGTTTTGTTTTTTCATCGCGTTGCGCTCGTGCAAGCCGGACCGCTTCACGTGCAACTTCGACATCATGCACTCCTGTGCGATCGGCAATGCGTACTACAGTGCGGCGATAGAGTCCCCGAGTTTCATCTGAAAGGCCGGCAAATGCTCCCATCGGATCGCGCGCAAGCATTCTGTCCACGGCGTTAAGAGATGTCGAGATCTTGTCCCAACGCATTTGCACCAACCAACGCAAACTCGAGATGAAAGCATTAATGTCAGAGGCGCGCTTCCGCTCTAGCCATGTGATCTGATCGGCCAAGTGCACATGCCCCTCCCCCTGCCGTGCAAGCGTGAGCTTAAGCCACTTGCTCACGATGCGTAGATCACGTTCGCGACCCGACTGCGAGATACGCTGGAGCAAGTGCGAACTAAAGTGTATCGGGATGATCTTATAAAGCTCTGCGAGTTGAGTGGTAACGTTTGTAAGCGCAAGTGTATGTTCCTTTTTCTTAATGATAGCGAGGATGCGAACAAACCATCGTTCAGCATCTTCCACCTCGGCAAAGGTTGCAAGTGTAGCCTCAATAACCAGCAGTACAGCTTCTGCGAGCACATAACGGACCATGTTGGGAAAGATATCAAGCTCGCGCACCGAGAGCGGCGCTTGCCGCTGATATATTTCAAGAAATTCCACAACCACCTCGCGATCGACAACCCCACGTGTCTCCTCGATGAGTGCGCGGGCGATGTTGTACGCGCGCGGATATCGCTTACCCACTTCATCACGAGACTGCGGGATGCGCATGGTCTCTTTGGATGCCCACTCTTCGAGTAGTTCCGAAAGTGCGCTCTCAACGATATATGGAAAGTTATCGAGAAGGGACTCGATTCCCTGAGTAGACTGCTGCGTATTCGTCGCTCGCTTCTTCAGCTCTCGATACGCCTCACGCGTATGATGTATCGTCAGCTTAGACTCACGTGAAAACAGCAACGCACTGCGCTCATCAAATGAAAGCTGGGTCGAAGATGACAGTGCCTGTGCAAGTGCATGCACTCTCCTAAGCAAGGAATCGTCAGGTAATCTTTGCATATTTTATTCAAATATAAACATGACACATGAGGAGAATGGATGAAGTTTGCATTTCATCTCAAATTCACTGAGATCACTGTGCTCGATTCATCTCGTGCGCTGCTGCTCAAATTTATCTCGCTGTTAATTTTTTTATTTATAAATTATAAATACATGAGCCAGAATATGAAGCCTATTCTAACGCTAAATTTCATGAAGAAAGCATTTTAGCGTTGCTATTGCTGTGCTTGATAACTACATGCGATTCCGATAAGGTGAACTTCATCGTTTCTTAATAATTCATCAATTCATCATGATTACCCAAACTTCTCCTAGCATTATTTTGCCGAGCGTTACCGTCGAAAAAAGTTCGTACTTTAAGCAGAGCGTCACCCGCCCTGGCTTTTCTCCCGGCAGAACCATGGAGTATTTTGGTAACGTGAACTACGGTGCTAATGAGCGCATTCTTAATCTCATCAAAGAAGGCTTGGTTAACTATCCAGAGGAAGAACTCTATCTTGTTGTTACTTCAGCGGGTGGTGGGACGGGAGCCGCACTCAGCTTTTATGATTCTGTTCGCTCCATACTTCATGCGACTATCACAACTATTGCAGCTGGCGATGTCGACTCTTCTGGAATACTTATATTCTTAGCTGGGCAAAAGCGCTACGTAACCAAACACACCACCATTCTCCTTCATCTTTCTGGCAGAACATTCGACGGCGGTAAGCGCTATACTGCTGAGGAGATAGACGCGATGGTTAAAGAAGATAGGATCAAAGACAAACAACATGCGAGCGTTATTGCCGAGCACTCGAACCTTTCTGTACAGCAAGTGATGAAACGGATGAGATCACACACGTTGCTTACTCCTGACAAACTTATTAAATATGGTCTCGCCGAAGCGATACTCGACTAATTCATATTCCCTTAATCTGCTCCATATAGAATGATTACTTAATCAAGTAATTCATAAACCATATGGACAATAACAAAGATGATCGCAAGGGTGCAATAAACAAAAGCATGAGCGCGAGCGGAAACCGAACGAGCAAACGTGGATTTGCCTCTATGGATGAAGACCGTCAGCGTGAGATAGCGAGTGAGGGTGGCAAAGCAGCTCATCAAAAAGGAACAGCGCATGAATTCAGCTCAGAGGAAGCGCGAGAGGCTGGCCGCAAAGGCGGAGAAGCGCGACATGCGAACAACAGTAACAATAGCAACAAGTAACTTCTCAATGCCTGTGGGGCTTTAGAAATAAAGTGAGTAAAGATGCTCCGCACTTACTGCGCAGCATCTTTATTATTTCTGAACATGATTTAATGTGATCTATAGCTTGCGGCTATCGTAGGCCCAGTGGAGTATTGCCTGCCGCTGTCTCGGTCGGCAAAATATATCACCGACTCTGCATGAATTGCTGAGTTGTGCAATATGCCTAGTGATTGCTTTCCATCTCTTTATCTGACGCATGTCTTCACTCTCAATTCGTCTACCCATGTAGTAACGACAATACCACTGGAACCAGCCGCGCGGATCGTGATCCATGTTTATCCACCCCCTTTCTTTCCATACGTGAAGCGGCTGACTTGCCCTTACGCCAAAACAATTAGCGTTGGCGTCATATCGTAGTGATGATAGTTTAGCCTGCGCAAACCAGCTGCTAGGAAATTCCTTGCGACAATCGGTCATATATTTGCCTCCAAATACCCCGAGCGCAAGCATCTGTTTTGGAGTGAGATCGGGCTTGAACTCTGGTGCAAAATTCTTCCCTGCCAGCTCGCTCCGTTCGTAACGGTAATTCTTTTGCATTGTGTCAGAAACGTGTACAATCGATTTTTTCTTAGTACT
>JAYVMS010000094.1:0-5477 GCA_043758815.1 bacterium | reverse complement strand
CATGAGCATCCTAAGACTGAAGTGGTGGTTGGGTTGCATACGATGGGAAGTGACCACGCATGGTATAATTCCATTGTTTATTATAAGAATGGGGTTCCGGTTGATTTTTATCACAAACGCAGACTCGTGCCATTTGCGGAGTATGTGCCACTTGGAATCTCGCTCTGGCTCCCAGAGCGTTTCATTTCCGGAAAAAATGAGCAATCCATCCCCGTTCGTGGGTTTGAAACAGGAGCGCTCCTGTGTTCGGAGATAGGCGATACGTCGCTTTCTTTGCCGCAACATTCCCTTATTCTTTCGCCTTCAAATGACAGCGTATTCACGGGGAATACCGCGTCCAAGGTGCATCATCAAATGGCGCGTATGCGTGCGCTCGAGTCGCATTCATATGTCTTGCGAGCTTCAAAGGGGGGTATCTCAAGTATCATTGATCCAACAGGAGAGGTGCTCATGAGTAGCGCCGACGGAGTATTGACAGCAGACATTATTGTCGAATAGTGATGAGTAGAAATCGTGCGTATGGAGTGTCAGTTCGAGCTTCGATATACCGCTAGTGTTTCTTTAATCATGGTCTCTAGATCAAAGCGACCTCGGATACGTTCTTTTATGGCCACACCGAATTGCGTTCGTCGTTCAGGGTGCTCGATCATGTACGATATCGCGCGCGCCACCTCGCCGGCATTTTTGCTCTGGATGAGGATTCCCGATTGCATGTCGTCGATGATCTCAGGCACGCCGCCAACAGACGTTGCGATGACGGGTAAGCCGACATTTCCTGCCTCAAGTATCGCATAGGGAAATGCTTCGGTAATCGACGGAAGCAAAAAGATATCGAATGCTGAAAGCAGTTCGACACCATCCTCTTTATGTCCCGCGAGGTAGACGACATGCTCGAGCTCAAGTCGGGTCACAAGGGCATCAAGGTGGGTATGCTCCTCACCATCACCGAGGACGACAAATGCGAACGGAATCTGGGTCTGTTTTTTGAGGATCGCTAAACCTTCTACTGCATATGCAAGGCCTTTGTTCTTGTGCAGTTCTGCAAGTGTGCCAATGATGAGGGGGTTAGTTATCAGCCATTCATCCTTTTTTGTGCCAAATATCTTTAGTAAAGCCTCGTCTTTTTGAAGTACCGCTATCTCGCCGACGCCATTATAGACGACGACAAGTTTGTGTCCGATGAGCGGCAGCTTGCTTATTTGTTCTCGGGTTTTGCGAGAGACCGCAATGGTCTTATGAGTGAGCTCTATGGTGAGCCAGTGTGCGCAGCCGATAAGAAAGCGCTGCCAGTCCGGACGCTCTTCATTGAATGACCAGCCGTGGCCGGTGAATATGATGCGTGTCTCTTTGCCGTCCTTTCCGAAAATGCGACGTGCCCATGCCCATGCGTTATACACTCGTGCCGCGAGCGCGCCAAGTCCGCCCATTTTTGAACTATTCAAATGCACGATGTCTGGTGATTCTTCGGCATACAAATCGAGCAGACGAAAGAACGTGCGAATGTCGTTGATGGGACTCATATCACGTTCAAGCAGGGGAATGGGCACAGTCCGAACGTGAACCTCCACCAGCTTTGTGGCGAGGGTGCCATTACCCCCGAAGCTTACGACGACATCATGTCCGAGCGCCTGCATGCTTGTGGCAAGGTCATAAACATAGCGTTGCGCCCCGCCAAAATTTGATTTCGTGATGAGGTAAAGTATCTTCAGTTTTTTATTTTGTTCTTCCATGATGTAAGTATGTCACATGGCGCGGCGCGGGAGGGGGTCGGGGAACGGGAGTTCCCCGCGGAGGAAAACAACGACCGCAGGGAGTGTTAGAAACCGTGGGTTTCTAAAGAATGTTTTGAAAAAACACTCTGCTTCGCCGAAGTCTGACTTCGTTATCAGGTAGAGAATTTTGAGTTTTTTATCGCTTGGGACCATGGAACGTATTAACTATAGCAAAATGAGTGATAAATTGCCTACGGCAGGCATGATACGAGAGTGCTTCCAGTTTTATGAACAAAACTGGAAGCACTCCAAATTTACACTCCTTACAGGAGCTGCCCACTTATTGGGTCTTTTTGCAAAAGCACTCAATGAGTCTTGTGGTGTGGGTCCCTTGCCCACCCCTCACCTTTCAGTCGTTAAATTTTAGGTCGGCCAAGGCACTCCCAAATTTACACTCCTTTCAGTCGTTAAATTTTAGGTCGCTTCCTTTTGGGTAAACTTTTTGTTATCGTTTCTACATGCGCAGGATGCCCTCCCCCCAGATATTCTTTATCTTCCTTGGAGATATTGTTTTCCTTTATTTTTCCCTTTGGTTGACGCTTTTTTTGCGAAATTATGGCGATGGAAACCCGCAGATGTTCTCCGCTCACGTTATCCCATTTTCCATCCTTTTTGTCGTCTGGGTGATGGTGTATTACATTGCGTCGCTTTATGAGCCTCATACAGTAGTGCTCAAATCAAAGCTACCCGCAATCATCTTGAACGCACAAGCTGTTAACAGTTTGATCGCGGTCATGTTCTTCTATCTTATCCCGTACTTTGGCATCACTCCCAAAACGACACTTTTTCTTGACCTCATCATCTCATTCAACCTCATCACGATATGGCGATTTTATGCTGTACCGCTGTTGGGGCTGCGCAAGAAAGAACGCGCGGTGCTTATCGGCTCAGGTGATGAGACGCGCCAGCTGTATAGGGTGGTCAATCAAAATCCGCTTTATCCGATGCGATTCATTACTTGGGTCGACCTCGACAAGGTCGACGGTATCGACTTCAACGAAGAGGTGTTGAATCGTATATACAGCGAAGACATAAGCCTCATCGTCATCGACATCGAGAACTCAAAGGTAACGCCAATACTTCCCAAGCTCTATAATCTTATCTTCTCGCACATTCGCTTTGTCGATCAGTATCGTATATACGAGGATATTTTTGATAAGATCCCGCTCTCGCTCATTGGCTACAGCTGGTTTCTCGAGAATGTTTCGTCTCGCGCACATTTTGGCTACGATCTCTTAAAGCGAGGCATGGACATCCTGCTCGCGCTTGTCCTCTTTATTCCTTCACTCGTTATCTACCCGCTTGTGTACATCGCGCTTAAACTTGATGACGGCGGAGCGTTCTTCTACATTCCCGAACGAACAGGCCGAGGGGGAAAGCCCATAAAGATATATAAATTTCGCACGATGAATGTCATGGATGATGGCAAAAAGCTTGGGGAGAACAAAACATCGATCACACGCGTTGGAGGATTCTTGCGTAAGTCGCGCATCGATGAGTTGCCGCAATTGTGGAACGTGCTTCGCGGTGACCTTTCGCTCATTGGCCCACGGCCGGAGTTTCCCAAGCTTGTGGGTGTCTATAACGAGCAGATACCATATTACAATATGCGCCACCTCATCAAGCCCGGACTCTCCGGCTGGGCTCAAGTCCACCATGACAAGCCACCGCAAACGATCGATGAAACAAAAGAGAAACTCGCTTACGATCTTTATTATTTGAAGAATCGTTCGTTTGCGCTTGATCTCAAGATCGCTCTCAAGACAATTAAGACCCTACTCTCGCGCACTGGTTTGTAGGTTGTGGTACTTGCCACATAGCTTAGATTTAACTAGCTTTTTTTGTTATTTAGAGTAGAGTGACACAATGCGAATCAATCAATATTTGGCTCAGGTATTAGGTATTTCACGCCGTGCTGCCGACAAAGAGATAGCAGCGGGGAACGTGCACATAGGTGAGCGCAAGGCAGTTCTTGGCGACCAGGTGACAAAAGATGACAAGGTCAGTCTTAAAGGAAAACCCGTGGTCAATTCAAAGCTCGCACCCACCACAATCGCCCTCAACAAGCCTGTCGGGTATGTGACATCGCGTAAGCGCGACGAGTCAGACGCGCCGACCGTGATGGACCTGCTTCCGCCCGAACTCCAACATTTAAAACCCGTAGGACGACTCGATAAAGAAAGCGACGGGCTACTCCTCATGACCGATGACGGCGATCTGCTCTATCGCAGCACCCATCCGAAGTTTGAGAATGAGAAAGAGTATCTCGTGCAATTCGAGACTCCGCTGTCTGAACTTGAAATCGCTGGGTGGAAGAAGGGCATGAAGCTCATCGACGGCATTGCAAAAGCAGACAAGATAGAACGTCTCGGCAGAAAATTTCGCATTACGCTCCATCAAGGTAAAAATAGGCAAATCAGACGTATGGCAGGAAAGACCGGCAACAAAGTGCTTACGCTTACGCGTATGCGCATGGGCGACATCGCGCTCGGAGACCTAGAAGAAGGGAAGTGGAAACTGCTTACTGCAAAAAAGTCTGGCAAGAAATAATTATCATACTCATTTACTTCCACATGGTCTGAGTCTATAAACTTTACATACAAAGTATACTCGCGTACCGTGAGTATAGATGTTTTTTGAGGGTGTCAGCATGCCTCGCATATATTTTTCGATCAATAGCATTTCAGAAGTACACTGGAAGACGCTTACGAACGGATATCACGGACTCGTCAAGCGCGTACCAGAAAGTTTTTTGAAACGCTCGCTCTCGAGTGTGAAATCTCTTTTTCGCAAAAAGAGTAAGACAGACAATGCAACGAGCATGTTCGAGTCGAGCGTAGAAAGTGCGCGCTCCGCTTATCCAGTGCTTGATTCGCATTTTTTATTATTTGCGATGCTTGTCGTCTCGTATGTCCACAAGGGTTATGCGATCGGACATGTGAGTGGCGGCAGATTCATCGAGCATCAAGAAATAGTGCGGAGAGCGCTACCTTCCGACACGCTCCTTATCAATGATCAGTTCGCTGTGAGGCGGCCAATACACAAGTATGACGCGGTGATCAATGATATTCCCGAATATGCCCGTCTTGTGAAATTACAGAAGCTCACCTGTGACGCGTCGTTCTCAGCACTCTTAAACAGGCTCACATTGTGGCTCTACCACTTCGTGGAAATGCATCTGTACGGTTGGTCTATAGCCGTTCGACACCCCAATACAAACGATATAAAAATACTTTCAAGCCCATTCTTTGCGAAATTTCCGAAAGAAATGGTGCTGTAATATCCCCAACAACACTATCAAATGGCGTTATTGGGGATGTTTTTTCTTTCGCGCAGGTTTGCGGTACAATGGCGCAATGAAAGACAAAAAAATTGCCTCACTCATCAAAAAAGAAGAAAAAAGAGAAAAGTCGGTCGTGAATCTCATTGCTTCCGAGAATTATGTTTCAAATGATGTGCTCGAGGCACTTGGCTCAGTGCTCACTAATAAATATTCAGAAGGATATCCAGGTCGTCGTTATTATGGAGGTAATGCGGTAGTTGACGAAGTCGAGTTGCTCGCGATAGATCGCGCCCTGAAGCTGTTTAAACTTTCTCGCAGCAATTGGCATGTGAATGTACAGCCGCACTCTGGTTCTCCTGCAAACATCGCCGTGTATATGGGGCTTCTTTCTACCTGTGCCACAGACATCGCGGCAAGCAGAC
>JAYVMS010000093.1:0-4299 GCA_043758815.1 bacterium | reverse complement strand
AGACTTATCAAAAAGCACATCTTTGAATACGAGCGTGAAGCCGCATTCTTGAAGATATGTGTACAAATCCTTGTATTTGGGGATGAGACCAATAAAAATGGTCTTTGCTCTGCGAGCTACAGAAATGACTGTAGCAACGGTGGTTCGGTAATCGTAGTCTGCTTTTCTATGCTCTGACATTTCAATTTCTAGCACCTGTATTTGGTCCTGATACTCTTGATGTTTCTTGTCATAAGTATCCTTAGTAATTCACCCATGCTTTCTTTGTTTTTCGCGGGGTATGCCGGGATGCATTTGGAGTGGCGGGTCGGGTCGCAAAAATGGATATTTTATGGCATAGTTTTGAGATATGAAAGACTGGAAGGAACTTGAAAAAGAGATCATCACTTTCCGCGACGCGCGGGACTGGAAGCAGTTCCATAATCCTAAAGATGTCGCGCTTTCGCTCGTGCTCGAAGCGGCGGAAGTGATGGAGCATTTCCAGTGGAAGAACAAAGAGGAAATGGAGAAATACGTCGTTTCAGCCAAGCAGGAGATAGGCGAGGAGTTGGCCGATGTTCTGTACTGGGTTTTGCTTATGGGTCACGATCTGAAAATCGATGTTCCTGCCGCTCTCGCCAAGAAAATGAAAATAAACAAGAAGAAATATCCAGTCAAAAAAGCCAAAGGACGACACACGAAATACGATCGCCTCTAATCCATGATCGTTTACCAGTCCACAAAATTTGGCTTTCTGAAAGACGCGTCAAACGGCATTGAAGATCTGGTTCGAGAAAAAGTTAAAGAAAAACTCAAAATCGATATAAAGGTCAATAGTAGCGAATATAATTCTTGGAAAAACTCGTTAGGCGATGCGATGTATAAAGTAATGCAGTCCGATAAAATACCGGACGATGCGGGTGTCGCAATAGAGTACGCAATTCCGAGGACGAAAAATAGGATCGATTTCGTAATCACAGGCGAAGATGAGGAAGGGAAAGAGAAAGTTATCATCATTGAACTAAAGCAATGGACGGAGATTCAAAAGACTGATAAAGATGCGGTTGTTATAACTCGTTTCAAAAATGGATTAAGCGAGGAACTACATCCGTCATATCAAGCATGGTCGTATTCAACTTT
Organism: bacterium; assembly: GCA_043758815.1. GTDB lineage: Bacteria > Patescibacteriota > Minisyncoccia > Phycocordibacterales > UBA6899 > MHLP01. Next base: position 3,180 of record JAYVMS010000093.1, on the reverse strand, counting down.
ACTGCACGGCTTTAATGCGACCGTCTACGAGGAAAAGATTGAACTAGAACCCTGTGCTTATTTGCATAATCACGTTGATGAAAATGTCATATTGAGCCCGTACTATGCGGATTATCTAAAAAAAGCACCTGCTTTCTGCAAAGGCGATAAAGAGAAATTGCAAGATTTTATCGCCAAGTTTATTAAATATGGAGAGAAGGAGAATACACTTTACCGTATTGATAATGGCGAGATACGACCGTCAAAAAATCTTGCAGATAGTTTAGCTTCAATGCTGAAAGGCAATCAGGAGTTTGTGATGATAGATGAACAGAAAATCGTATATGAGACGGCGCTTTCTCTGTCGAGACGATCATCAAAACAAAACAAAAATGTATTGATAGTCGAAGGAGGACCGGGTACAGGAAAATCTGTGATTGCAATTAACCTTCTAGTAGCTATTACTAAGCTTGGTTTGAATGCACAATACGTGACAAAAAATGCAGCCCCACGCGGTGTTTTCGAAGCAAAATTAGTAGGATCATTTAAAAAATCTCAAATCTCAAATTTCTTTACTGGCTCAGGTTCTTTCATAGATGCAGAAAACAGTTTGTTTGATGTTCTCATTGTTGACGAAGCTCATCGACTAAATGCTAAGTCAGGCATGATGAAGAACCTGGGCGAGAACCAGATTAAAGAGATTATTGATTCGGCAAAATGCTCGGTATTTTTCCTTGATGAGAATCAAAAAGTTACCTGGCATGATATCGGAGAGAAAGAGGAAATTGAAAATTGGGCAGCAAAAGCAGGGGCAAACGTTCAATACTTAAGGCTAGAATCGCAATTTCGTTGTAATGGAGCAGACGGATACTTGTCATGGCTAGATGATGTATTGGATATTGAAGAAACTGCAAATAAAACCCTTGATGGGATTAATTATGATTTTAAAGTCGTAGACTCGCCAAATGAACTACGCGACATAATTTTCGAAAAGAATGAGGTTTCAAACAAGGCTAGGCTTGTTGCTGGTTATTGTTGGAATTGGATCAGTAAAAAAGATAAGAATGCAGACGATATCGTCTTTCCAGAATATAACTTTGGAATGCAATGGAATCTTGCGGTCGATGGGAATGTCTGGATAATCGCACCGGAATCGGTTAATCAGATAGGTTGCATCCACACTTGTCAGGGGCTCGAGGTTGATTATGTGGGGGTCATAGTTGGCGACGATTTTATTGTACGTAATGACGAAGTCATTACTAATCCAAGCAAGAGAGCTAAGACCGATGCTTCCCTAAAAGGGTATAGAAAAGATGCTGCTTCCGATCAGAGGAGGGCTATTGAAAAAGCAGATGCAATCATAAAGAACACTTACCGTACCTTGATGACTCGAGGAGTGAAGGGTTGCTACGTGTATTTTGTCGACAAAGAAACAGCACAATTTTTCAAAAATAGAATTACACAAACACCAATTTTCAAAAAGAATATTTCGGGAAATATTATTTCGCCGTTTACTCGAGAAATGATTCAAGTTCCGCTTGTTGGGTCGGCGCCTTGTGGGAATCCTCTCTTCGGAGAAGAGAATATAGAAGAGTACATCTCTGTTGAAAAATCAAAGATTAAACCAGGATTCGAGTACTTCATACTTAAGGCCGAAGGTGATTCGATGAATCTCGCCGGCATCAATGATGGTGATCTTGTGCTTTGCCGACAGCAACTTAAAGCAGATACCGGCAATAGGGTAGTTGCGCTTCTTGGCGATAATGTAACTATCAAATACTACGATAAGAAAAATGGCCGTCGCGTCTTGTTACCAAAAAGTACAAATAAAAGTCATCAACCGATAATTCCTGACGAAGGAGATAGTGTGCAAGGTATAGTGCAAGAAATTCTGAAGGATACAACCAATTTATGAGCTACTCCTGCTACCTTCGTTTCAGACCTTCTCCTTGATCATCCTGGCACTCGCCGCCAAACCATTCAGCAATTCTCTATTCCATAGGCTCGGTATATTAAGCGTATGGCCGGGGAGCTAAGGTTTTTACGTTTTATTTACTCACTAATTTTCTACACCCCGAATAGGACGGGGGAACTTTTGATGCTCTTTCACATTGAATGTACCGTACATGGTATTGACATAAAGTATATATGCGTGTTAGAGTATACACAAGCGGAATTTCGTCCGTGAGATCTTTCTCAACAAACTATGGAGCCCACCGTGGACCAAACCAAGGCATCTTTCTTATTTCTCTTGCACAAGAACATCGCGTTTCTTGTGATCCTCGCCATCGGTCTGGTGGTGCAGAAGTACCCGCCGACAGGCTGGCACGAGTGGGACGTGATCCTGTTCTTCATCGTTTCCCAGGTGAGCTTTTACCTGGGGATCCTGACGAACCTGAGGTTCAACGGCTACGGCGTGTGCAAACCCATCAACCAGATGGCGCGAGCTCCCGTGGTGCCGGACTTCGGCCTCACGTGGCGCGGGTACGTCGTCAAGCCGCTCGCCCGTTCGTGGACCTTCTCGCTGATGGTCAACACGGCGCTGGTGGCGGTCGCGACCTACTTCGTGTTCTTCCCAGAACAGGGGTACGTGGCGAGCTTGGGGGCACCGACCTTCATCGCCTACGCATCCGCGAAGCTGCTTGCGCTCACTGGCGAGATCTACGTCTGGATGATGGCCGACCGCCACCGCCACTGGTACTTGGTGGAAGGACGTCTGCGCGACTACCTCCGCGGCCTGCAACGGCCGCTCAAGGCAATCGACGCGGTCATCGACCGCGCCCAAAAAGCACAGTTGCTCATCACGACAGTCAAGAGGTTCTAGCCGGGAGGCTCCGAACTCCACAAGGCCTGCACACGACCCCGCAAAGGGTTCCGCGTGCGGGCCTTTTGCTTTTTGCACTTGACAAATCGGAGGGAATGGTGTCAGGTACCTTTATGGTGAGGAAATGGTGATCTTCATATTTTTTATTTCGCTTCACATCCTTTTAGGTTGTTGGCGGCGCACTGCACAGGGTCCGCTCCTGCCACGACCTGCGTACAGTCTTGATACACGTGACTTTTGTCGACCGCATACGAGCCGGTAATCGGGAAGCCGCCCGAGTTCTTGTCGTACTCGCTCACGATGCGGAATGTAGCGGGATCAGCACCAGAAACAGCTGTATCTGATACATATACTGCCTTGCTATCAGTGACCGCATA
>JAYVMS010000092.1:0-3690 GCA_043758815.1 bacterium | reverse complement strand
AATACATAACCCTCCTTAATTTCATGAGAGTAGTAATGGGAGACTCGTTTTGTTAGACGGCTATGATCGTTCACAAGATTCATGCTGAAGCCTTCGCCTGAAGGCGAGGGTTTTAACCCAACCCGGACTGGGACTATAAAAAAATACCCCACCGGCCATTTGCTATAGACGAGCGACTTCAATCAATTTTCATCCTGTAATCATTATCATAACGTATGCTGTACACATTGATGGGTCTCATCAATACCATCAATACAGTGGGTATGTTTACGATATATACCCTCGGCATAATTATCAGTTAACGAATTATGTAAAATATAAATAAAACATAACCAGAGCAGTAATTACTATCTGATCAATAATCGCATAAATATGGACCAAGATATGAACAAGAATAAGTCGCAGGTATGGGGGAGTGCTGATGAAAAAAACCAAGATGGAAACCAAAACAATAAAATGAACAGTTCTGGTGGAGCGGATGCTGTGGGCTCTGACTCAGCCAGTTCTATGGGTGGAGGCAAGGGTGACTCAGGAATAGATAATCAGTATTCAGGAACCGTAGCGCGCGCAAGCAAAGGTGCCGACGAAACATCAGAAATGGATTCAACATCACAAAGTACTCGTGACTCTCGCTATTCCGATCGCAATGAAAGCGATGAGAGCATCATGTAATATGCTATCCAATCGAGAATAGGCTTAGAAATAGTGAAAAGAATGGCAGGCATCTGCCATTTTTTTTGATAAAATAGTCCCAAATATATCGTTACTTTTGTTCGTGGAATTCATTTTTACCCAATATTTGAAGGAAAATTTGAGATCTTAGATTGCGCTAATAACCACTGTCATATTTCCTAATATTAAATGTTATGATTGGTGTAAGTCGATTATATTAATTAATACGAGTATTTTATGCAAAATAACTGGAAGATCGCCGTGCCCATTATGGCAATTGCGGTCGTCATCGTTGCGATCGTCGCAATGAAATACGTGGGTCATGCGCCTCAATCTGAGATAGCCATGAAACAGGCTGTAAGTCCGCAGTCAGCACCACAGATACAGGTAACGCCTGTAAGCGGAAATGTCGATGATCTAACTGTCTCGCTCGGAGCGCAGGCAGATGCAGATATGAGTAATCTTTCTGATCCCTCAGTGGATCAATCCACTGTATCGTCGGACAGTGCATCTATTAACGAAATAGCAGGAGCATATGATGAAAACTCATTCTAAATTACAGGCAGCGACTGCACTACTCATCGGGGTAGCACTTATTATGCCCGCATTCGCTTTTGCACAAAACAGCACATCGTCGGGGGCAGGGATGAGACTTCGTGCTCGTACAAGCACTACACCAACACAAAATTTTTGCACTACACTTGATGCGGTAGTGACAAGGGTGGAGGGAGCAATGGGGGAGCGTGAGGGAAAGTATCAAACTAACCGCGCTGAACGCCGCGCCAAGCTCGATGAGCGATTTAAGGAACGCGATGATAAGCGCACAGAAAATCGTTCAGATTGGGATCAGAAGCGCTCGGAGTGGACCGTTAAGCTTGATGCACGCGCATCCACCACCGAGCAAAAGGCTGCAGTAGCCAAGTTCATTGCCGATATTGATGCTGCGGTCGCTGCCCGAAAAGTCACAGTTGATACGGCAATCAAGACGTACCGTGATGGGGTAAACTTAGATATAAGCGCCCGCCAGTCTCTAACTGATCAGTATGTAGCGACATTCAAGTCTGAGACTGATGCAGCAATTGCAAAGGCAAAGTCAGACTGCGCCACGTCTGTTGCTCCTAAGATCGTGCGCATTACCTATGTTGCATCAATGAAGGCAGCGCGTGAAAAAATGCATGTCTCAATCGTAACGATCGAAAAGCGCAAGGATGCAGTAAAGCCTCTTGCAGATGCTCGTAATGCTGCAGTTACAAAGGCTGTTGCTGATTTTAAGGCTGCGGTGCAAAAAGCGAGTTACGATCTAAAGGCTGCAAAAAAAGCCTGACGTCACTCTTGTACAAAAAATCGCACAAATAATATTGTGCGGTTTTTTGTTACTTTGCTCTACGATTTCATAATGAAAAGCAGAGCAACAATTTCATTAGATACCCTCAGAGTCAAATGTGGAAGTTTCAGGATCAGATGAGTAAGAATATAAATTAGTATTAGGTTTCGAACTAGGGTGGTGGCTCGGGGAAGCACTCTTCGGGATGAAGTGGTGCGCAATGAAAGCATGATGTAACGATAATAAATAACGTGAATCAAACTGCGACGGCCTCTATGTCACAGCTGTTTTGCTGCAAAATAAAATTAAATAAGGTTCAAAAAATCTCCCCAAGTAGGGGAGATGCGTAAAGCAATTTACAAACGGGAAAGATCAAGTAGTTTTTCCGGAATTACCCCATGTTCACGCCAACGACTGACGTCCTCCGGCATGTAATACTTGAGATTTTCATGCCACGGAAAGCGAACTATGATTGGTTCGATACCCAATTCGCGGCTAATCGCCCGATATACGGGAAGCATAATTTCATTGGTAAAATGCCTGCAGACACGACGCTTTTCCTCACCGCCGTGATAGTCCTCAATCATGACACAATGGGCAAGGAAGAATGAGAAGAAGCCCCAGTAATATTTTCGAGGGTCTGATGCAAAATTTTTATAGAAGTGAGAAAGGTCGATAACAGAATTTACTGGAAGCTGTAATGTGCTGTGTAATTGACGGTGATATTCGAGAAGCAAAGTTCCTGAATTGAGCACAATATCCGAAAGAGGTTTTGCTCGGTAAGCCTCAATCGAAGCTAGTCTGTGTTTGCGAAGTACTATACCGCTACGCTTGCCGCGTAGTTCAAAAAAAGTTGGGTGTAGAAGGCGTCGCTTGAAAGGCGACTCAGTGCTGAGCACGCTTTCGTTGTAGGTTATCCATGTCAGTGTAAATCCGCCATGCTTGGTATATTCGAGAAAAAGCGCATCTTCATAGCGGCGAGTTGCAACGGCAGCTTTTGTGAGCACACCAAGATCATGCGAATCGCGCACTGCTTGTGGAATATCCCAGCCCTTTGAAGCCCACCATTCTTCAATCCTCGGTCGCAGATGTGCTCGCGAAAGTAGTGCCTCTTTTGCTTCCTTTAGGGTAAAATATCTCACTCCATCGAAGGCATCATTACTCCTCGAAGTTCTTATTGCTGGGGCTCGTACATTCATTTGTGCGGGATCCTTCGGGGGGTGTTTGTCAAAGAGCTAAAAAGTGTTAAGAGAGGAATGCGCGCGATGTCTCCTATAAAAATGAGTGAACGTGAATTAGAAAAACCGGAGATATCGTTATAGAACATAACGAGCGCCGGATGCGTGGATATCTTATCGAGAGATATCTGAGATCTTCACTCTTGCCCTACTAGTGGGGCGATGCCCCACGAGCGACAACAGAAAAGACGTCAAGTATCCTCCTCTCTTGAAGAAATCACGCCCCTGCGTTTGTCACATCCGAATATTAAAATCTACTCCAGTTATTTTTTGTTGCAACCTCCCCCGTAATGCACAGCATTTTTAGGTTTATAGTCCCAGTCCGGGTTGGGTTAAAACCCTCGCCTAGAGGGCGTTGGCTTCAGCATGAATCTTGTGAACGATCATAGCCGTCTAACAAAACGAGTCTCCCATTACTACTCTCATGAAATTAAGGAGGGTTATGTATTGCATTGT
>JAYVMS010000091.1:0-7123 GCA_043758815.1 bacterium | reverse complement strand
CAGTAAGGTAAAACAATTAAACACATTGCGGGTTCGTCTAATGGTAGGACATTGCCCTCTGGAGGCAAGTATTGGGGTTCGAGTCCCTGACCCGCAGCAGTCTAGAATAGGTTCGGATGACCGAGTCACATCATATTTTTCACCGCCGTTTTGCTGTTAGTTCGAGACCAAGGCACATCCCCCTCTCGGACTCGAACTTTGACGCCTCTCGTGTGCCGAGACATGATTGTATCTCATGGGGTTTCGATGATGCTACGCGCATTGTATGCAGCATGTGCTTGGTGTACAATTAGTAAAAGTTTATGTTGAGCAATGAACAAAGTATCTACATTTCTGGACTAAAGATATCAAATCCCGGACTCACTGAAATGCAGTTGCGTAAAGCATTCATGTCTGCTCAGTGGACAGAAGAGCAAATTCAGGAGGGTTTGCGGCTGTATCTCGGTGGGGAAGCGTCAAAATTTGAACAAGAAACCGGAGAAGTATCTGCGCCTTTTTCGCAATCGAACACCGTGATGATGATCCAGAGCGACGATGCTGGCATCAGTCAACCGCCTGCGGCCGGGCTTTTGACTCCCCGCCCAACAATTTCATACACGAAGTATTTTGCTGCAGGAATATGTCTCGTCGTGCTCGTTGCGGGAGGTAGTTACGCCTACTTGACTGAACGATCGACACCGGAGCAGATTCTTTCTGCGGCACAGCAAAAATTTGCTGGACTCGGTGCTTATCAGGAGGATTTCGTGATGATTACTTCTACGAATTCACCGGCCATACTGAATCCTTCCACGGGAACATCAACACTGAATACTCAATCAAAAATTATCACTACGATGAGTGGGAACATGACTGTCGTGGGGAATGATTCTCAAGGCTCGATCAGCGTATCCTTATCAAGCCCGAGCATCAAAAGTCAGGGCACTTCTTCGGCCATAACGATCGACACCACTGTCCTAGATAAAGAGGTTTACGCACGGATCAATATTAATAATCCATTACTCGCCATGCTTCTCCATTTTCCGAAAGCATGGATTCATTTTGATGTTGCAAACCCGCCGAAACAATTTGCGAGTATGCAGTCTGCACTCGCTCAGAACCAGAAAAATATCATGGACCTCTTGTTAAAAAACGGAGGTTTTCAGATTCAATCTACGCAATCAGAAATAATCAATGGCGAGGAAATGACCAAACTGGTACTGATTGCTACTCTCGACACGACCAAACTCATTCAAACAGCAAATGAAAGATTAACATATGACTTGTTCTTGAAAAATAATCATATTGATCTATGGGTTTCAAAAAAAGATCAAATGATAAGAAAAATTCAACTAGGAGGCGCAACTGAACAGACAGACCTAACGCTTACCATCAGCCAGCTTTCATCACCGCCTTCAATTGTTGCTCCGACTCCAGCGTACACATATGACGACTATCTATACCAAACTTTTGCCGAATCCTTGCCGAAGACCACTGTTCAAACGATTGTTCTTGGTTCCTACGGCTTAGCAAAAGAAGACATAAACGCTCTCCAAAAGGAGATTGAGAAGACGTTCCACACTCAGATTATCGTGCTGAGCACATTCGGAAACCTCCTCGACAAATCGACCGAGTCGGGATTAATAAAAAGCAAAATATATGACCCAGCCAGAAAACAATTCAACGCAGACATGCTCTGGGATTATTTTTCCCATGTTTTGGATAAAACAAATGATCCTCGAGTGAGGTACGTCGTTATAATTGGGCAAGATATGTACTCGACCATTTCAAAGGATTCCCCTTATGTATTCAGCAGGTCGTTGCCGGTTACAAATGTCATTCTCATATCGAGTGCGCACCTTCATGATCGCAGTGATGGAAGTGTGGGTAGCGTTGATCAAACGACCTTCCACGATCGTCTTCAAAAGCTCGTTATGCGGACGCTCGGGGTGAGTGCCGGTTTCGAACTATCCCCGTACGCAACAGACTCTCATTGTCTGATGCATTTTTCTAATAATCTTATGGACTTGGACGCAGTCGGGAAGGAATTTTGCGGAAAGGAAGCCGATGAAATTAATCATGTGTTCGTTACCCCTCAAGTGGCCCAAGCACCAGGACCCGATGGATTAAGTGATTTTGCTCGTACGTACATTGTAAACTTAAAGAAAAGCACGCCGGGACTCACTGAGGCGCAACTTAGAGCCTCAATGATTAATGCTCAATGGCCAGAGGCGCAAATACAAGCAGGTATTCGGCTCTATCTTACCCCAGATACAGCGAGTATTAAGTCCCAATAATTTTTTCTGGGGGGTGACTAGGATTCGAACTGAAATTGGAAAACACAATACATATTTTAAGGCACGAAATTGAAAAAAGTTCGAATCGCAGCGCCGCAGCTCGCGGTTTTTAATATAAACGCAAGGGTAGAACAAAAGTTGCTGTTAGTTTTCAATCAAGTATAATTTGTAGGTGGACTCTGAGCAAGCTATTTCTCCCAATACTACCCCCATACCATCAGTGAGAGTACCCTTTTGGAAAACCGATGGTTGTACACTTCTTTTTTTTTAGTGTTTTGGCCGGCAGGTTTATTTTTAATGTGGAAGTATTCAACTTGGAAGAAGTGGTCAAAGATAGTATTTACCGCATACTTTTCAATTGGAATAATTACAATACTATTCACATCTCCAAATTTCTCGAATTTTACTGTTTACGGCCCACTTAACGCACTTGCTGTATTTTTTCCTTTACCGATTGATAAATCAAACACTTTTGATTGTAAACCTCTCGACACAGAATGGGGTAAATGTACCAATCTTCAGAAGCACTTTTCGTTCGAGTATCCTTTGTCGTGGCATTATGCTGATTCTATCGCTGACGGCATTGCGTTTGACCCGAATAGTAAAAACATTACTAATCAGAGCGCTCTTATAACTCTCCATCCATTTGGTTGGGATAATGAGACATCTGCAAAAGCTTGGGCTACAATATTAGTCGGTAACGGTGGCCATCTGTTAAATACAAATGGATTGTATGGCTCAGTTAAATATGATAACTCTCGTGGATACTATGATTTTGATGCACATATTTTCTGGCAAGGTGGTATGACATACCAATTTCTTACTCTTAAGAAACAGTCTGATGTACTCTTATCCGAGACCTATTTAAAAAATGACTTTGAGCACATGGTAAACAGCTTCAGAGTTGAACAGTAGTTCTCAAAATAGTTCCAACGTCGTCCCACACCCCCAGCAGTCTAGAATAGGTTCGGATGACCGAGAGGCATCAGAACTGGAAATTCTAAGATTCACTCCATCCCTCCCCGACATACCGGCTGAGTGCCGTATTCAGAGACTCAAAGACCGCCACCCGGCGGTCTTTGTGTTTACTGCGGCATGTTGTAGTATTGGAAATCATAAAACATGCCACACAATATTCCTCAAACCATTATTGACCAACTTAGCAGAGGGCCTGCCGCAACAACGACGGCAAGAGTTGCGGCTTTGCAAAACTATATCCAGGGTTTACTTGGAGACACCCACCATACGTTTTTGCAAGGTTCATATAGAAATGACACCGCGATCTCCGATATTAATGATGTGGACATTGTCGCTGTGCGTCTTACTACATTTAGCGGATCACACTCGCCACATGCAGGTGGCAACCCGCTTATCGGATGGGAGACAATATTTTCTGAAATTGAGCAAAAATTGAGAAATCAGAGATTATATGACTGGACGATTGAGCGAGGAGACAAGTGTATAAAAATTAGTGGAGCCTTTAATGCCGATGTCGTCCCCGCCGTCCTTTACGGTCGTGACCCGCAAGAAGATCCTATCGTGGTCTACTCATTTCGTGATGGATTTGAAAAAATCAATCGCCCCCGTCAACACCGTGAAAATGGAGTGCTCAAACAACGAGCAACGGGCGATCACTACAAACCCACCGTCCGAGTTTTTAAAAATTGGATTAGAAATCATTTTGCCGACGACAAGGACACCATTTCGTCATTCAAAATGGAGGCACTTGTTCATGCGGGGGACAACGCGAACTTTTATTCCGATTATCCAGCAAGTTTTATTCTTCTGGGACACGAAATGCTCAATAAATTAACACAGCGAACTTTGACACCCACACCAATTTTGAGTGTTTGTGGGCATGAAGATATAACTGGTAACTGGAATGCGATTGGAAGGAATAACTTCACCAATCAGCTCCGTGAGTCGCTGGATTATGCTGGAAGAGCATATGGGGCGACAAGTATGAATGACTCAGAAGATTATTGGCGAAGAGCATTCAATCTCTAGCAACATGCAGCCACACCGTCTTAGTGCACGTTTTTATGTGATCTTTACCCTCGTGACGCTTTTTCCCTCAGCTTGGCTTGCGCATAAGTTAGAGGAGATACTATCCTCACTACCGCAAGGAGTGTGGAAACAGCTTGCTGATTGGGGTGTTATTGAAGCCCCCACTGCGGTTTTAATCATCCTGCTCATTATTTGGTCGTATGAGTCCTTTTTTTGGAGGGTCTGGCCCATTAGTAAAATTCATAGAGTGCCAAATGTAAACGGGCGGTATGAGGGTAGTGTAAAGTCAGTCCATGGCGAAAATAGTCCGATTGTTCTCGAAATAAGACAGTCAATGTCAGATATTAAAGTATGCTTATATTCTGAACGATCTGCGTCATACAGCACCGTTGCATATATGGGCAAAAACGAATGTGATAATCATGCCCTCCACTATGCTTATCGGAATCAACCCAGAACAGTTGAGCTTGATAAGGACATGCGAGTGCACGAAGGGTTTGCCGTTCTTCAAATCAATAATGAAAATTCATTGTCGGGATATTACTACAATGATTCGAGAGAGCGACCCACTCATGGGGTGATAGAGTGTGCCCGAACAAGCAAGAATTTGCTCGGAAGATTCAAGAAATAATCCTTAGCTAAAAAACCAATTCCTATTCGGACAATAGTTTGAGTTGTTTTTCCTTGAGTACAAGTTTGCTCCTCAGATGACTCAGTAGTTCACGCTTTTCCCAGATTGAGCGTTCGCGAAGTATGTACTTTGCATAATTGCGGATGTCGACATCTTTGATCTTGAACTTATCTTTTGTTGGTTTACCGAGTATCTGTTGTTGGAATTTGGCGTGATTTTCAAGCTCGGCCTTGATTCGCTCTTTCATGCCGATCTCATCGAGGGATACTTTGTCGAATATCTGTGCGAGTTGCTCGATTAAGTCTTCCTCGCGGATGTACCCACACTTACAGTGCTTATCGCGAAACTTCGTGCATCCATAGTACACGTAGCGGTGCACGTTCCCGTTTTTCTGTTTCTTAAACTTCTCATCCGCGCAGATACCCGATCCGCAGAGTCCGCAGGTGAGGAGCTTGGTGAACGCGAACTCCTTGCCCTGCGCGCGGATGACGTGCTCACCACCAATCTTTACTTGCACCACATCGTAGAGTTCTTTTGTGATGAGCGGCTCATGCTTACCCTTGTACCAGTTTCCTGTCTTGAGTGGGAATTCGAAATCTCCGTAGTAGAAGGTATTTTTAAGAATTAAATAGACATTGCTCAATGTGAGTGCTTTTCCGGTTCGCGTACGAAACCGAATATCATCTCGTAGCCAGTGGAATATTTTTCGCCCCGACCATCCGTCATGTGCGACCTTTTCATACATCTGCTTGATAATCATTCCGCGAATAGGATCGACAATCGTTTCACATTTCTTGTTGCGGTCTGGGTTGGCGAGGTACCCTGTCGGCGGCACTCCTGGTCGCATACCCATCTCACATCGGGTTCGCAGTCCACGGCGCACATTCACCGCTTTGTTGTCGTTTTCAAGCTTGGCCTGCGAGCCCAAGATCATGAGGAGAAACTTCTCATTTGGATTGTTGGTGAACCGTTGCCCATAAGTTCGTATTTCTATTAAAAGTTTTTGATCCATGAGATCAACCACTGATCCCAAGTCTCCCGCATTTCGGCTCAGGCGATCCGGTGCCCAAGTGAGGAGGGCATTATACTTCTCCTCGCGGAGTTCACTGATCATCTGATTAAAAACAGGTCGTTGCCCGACCTCTTTGGAAGAGTGAGATTCGCGTTTAATCTCGACCACATTGAGATTTTCACGCTCCGCCAGAGCGAGCATTTCCTTTACCTGCGACTCGATTGAAAGAACTTGTTTGTCATCCGCCTCAGTCGACTTCCTACTATAGAGACAGTAACGAAGCGGTGCTAATTCCTGAACTGCTTGTGTTTGTTGCATAAACCCTTGAATTTGTTGTTAATCCTTCACAACACAAGGGATGACACAATGGCTCTAGGGAGTCTAGGACGGGTCGGTTGATAGCAGAAACCCACAAAATAGCCATGGGTTTGCGAGACGATAATCTTGATGTAGAGTTTTGAATAATACTTAATGATATGCATTTCTCTGAAGCAATGAAAGGTGCGCCCAAATATCTCACGATGAGATATGGCTCTTTGGGTACCTATGTTTGGGGAGAACTGTTTCCAATAGAGTATAGGAACAGAGTCTTTTCACGGATAGTCGATGTGACGGAAAGAAAGGAGCATTACGCGAGAATGAAGTCACTCGCGGATGAGGCAACTTTTCTCGTTTTTGTTTTTGTCACAAGAAAAATATTCCTTGAAGGATCTGTCGCCGCGAAGAGTGCCGTTGATTTACTGAAGGAGATTGGTGTTCCCGAGCTATATTTAGGAAACACCAAATTTTCTGGCAGAAATAAGAACGTCATCATGGGCGATCGGTTGGCTGAAAAGTTGCTCAAGGCTCTCAACCGTGATGCCCGTAATCTTATCGTTGAATCTGTGTACATCTCAGACATTATAGAAAAATATGAAAAAATCAAAAAGCAAATATAAAGACAAGTCTGGTTACTTGTTTGATCAAAAAAATGCAACAGCAAAGTTGCGAGATTTTTTCGAAAAAGAAAAACCCCGTCTGAATTCTTTTGGGAATACCGTGAATCAGACATTCGAGGCCTACACATTTGCTGAAACAATTAAGTGGTACAAAAGCAACGGATGGTCAGTGCGCATAGTAAACCCCAAGGTAAAAGGAAGAGGGAGATTCAAGTTGAAATTTTCGACAAGAGGTGCCCCCGATAATTTTAGTTATGCGATC
>JAYVMS010000090.1:0-5547 GCA_043758815.1 bacterium | reverse complement strand
TCACTCAATCCTTCTGATTGGAAGATAGCCATTCTTGAGGCTGACAACATCCTTGATGATATTGTTGAGCGCATTGGCTACAAGGGTGCTACGCTCGGTGAGCGGCTCAAGAACGTTGAGCCAAGTGATTTTCCTTATCTTGAAGAAGCTTGGCAAGCTCATAAATTGCGTAACAATCTCGCACATAAAGGCACTGAATATGCACTCTCCAAGGCCGAGGCAGATCAAGCGATAAATATTTATCATCGCATATTTACTGCACTCGGCTATCTATAAAAAAGACCCGCATTAATGGGTCTTTTGTTTTTTTATATTGCAAGATTATTTTCAAACTCCCTCAGGCGCTTATGGATACTGCGCAGTTCCGTAACTGTAGTCCAGTTGTCGATAAGCACCGAGAAACTTCCCTGTACCGAATCAAATGCGCTGCCTATGCGGTTCAGCACCCCAAGCGTAATCAATCCTGCCGCGAACCGAGGAGCCATGATGAGGTAGGGGATGATGACGAGCGATTGGCTGAACATGATCGACCACACGTCGAAATATGCATAATTGGTGAACAGTCGCCAATAATTCCGACGTACTCCAGTAAAGAGCTCAAGTAAGGTCGGAAGTGCATCGTTCTTCTGCTTATAGTGCACAGCCATCTCAAGTTCTGTACGAAGTGAAGCCTCGACCTTCTGGTTGTTGTATTCAAGTCCCGGTAGCCGACTACCCACATACCACGAGATGATCATCCCGCCGAGGGTCACGTAGAGCGCGACCCAGACAAGTGATCCTGGCATGTGGCTGAGTGGCGGGATTGTTACCGACATAAAGTGAAGACCACTCCCGAGAACATAAAACGATACTCCAACAAACAGCCCGAGCCAAAGCAGAATCTTTTCTGGCACGATGTACCAAGGCCCGCGCTCTCTAGGGTAGCCTTTTCTTGTGAACAGGAGAAAAATGCCAATTGCCCCTGCTGCCAAGAGCATGTTCGTCCATTCCTCAGGAATTCTTTCGAACATTGTGATGCTCACACCAAGGCTGAGCGACCAGAGAAGCGGTAAGAACGAAATCAACGTAATCACCGCTCGCAGTATCGAGAGTCCGAGTGACTCAAGGGTTGAGGCGAAGCGCTTCGCATCTTCCTGTAAACGCTGGCACTCACCCTCGAGCGCATTTGGGGTGTTTGCCCAGCGCGGGAGGTAGTCTTTGAAGATCGCCTCCCGCCAAGCAAACGCATAGAATCGCGCGCATGCGTTGGTGCTAACCGCAAAGAATGCAAATATACCCGCGAGCTTTAAGAATTCCCAGAGTGCGGTATAGATGACCCCAGCTCCCTGGGCACCTGGGTGTTTGATTATCTCTTGAAGTAGATCGCCGAAGTCTCCTCTCCAGCCATTGAGTAATACTTGAATATGTACTTGCAGTACGAGCGAGCCAAGAAGAATGCCGCCGACTCCATACGCCCAAAGGAACCATTTCCAGCTCCCAAAGAATGCCTTGAGCATGTCTGTCTCCTTATGTGAACCTCTATGAGTATCTTATAGGGTGCCAGCCCATTAGCAATTGCCTAGTTAAGAAAAAATATGTCTCGTAAACAGCACAGTACTTATTTATGAGAATTGTATTAGGCTATGATAAGACTTGGACTTTCAAAGGAGTGATCATGAAACATTTGAATTTTTTCCTTATCGCGCTGTCGATCGCAATTGCGCCTCTTCCGTCCCTTGCGGCGGATCAAAACCCAGAAGGTGGTACATCTTTCTTGCATGCTTACGTAGACTGGAAGAGCGAATTCAATATGAGCGTGTTTACCCCCGAAGAAGACCATGCTATCAACTCGCGCTCTCGAGATGGTGACTGCGGACTGCACATATTCTTTATGGACGTCATCGCCGAAAAGCACATGAGCACGCCTCTTCCACAAAAGAAGAATTCGGAGTACTACGCTCGCATGAAGAATTTTTACGACATCTGCCAGATCAGCCGAAAGAGCAAATAAACAAACACACCCTCGGTGTGTTTTTAAATTTCTTTCCTCACAAAAGCGCGAGTATCATTAAGGGCTGCGCGGACGTTTGATTTCCGTAGGGAATATGCTATAAGTTAATTCACGGTAATGTAGAGATGTTACCCAATAGTTTGATTTAGTGTTCGCCGATGTGTAAGCACGCATCGTCATCGCTCGAACAAAATACGAATATAAGATATTCTTATTTTAGTTCTCACTCGCCGATGTAGTTCAACGGTTAGAACGGGGGACTCATAAGCCTCAGACAATAGTTCGACTCTATTCATCGGCACCCAATAAATTCATAAATCTATATTGAGAGAGTTAAACAACTGATTTCTATGTAATTTGAGTGGCATGTGGTTGGAACAATATCCTGTCACGAGCTACACTGTGTTAGTGCCAGTTTTCAAAAGTGTAAATAGAGATTTCTTTAAAAGTTGGACCCATGAGATGGCATATATTGTCGATTTCTTTGCTGTAGATTGATATTTGACCTCAAATAAAAGGGGCGCTCAATTTTGGAGCATTCAAATCACCGACAAATATTTGCTAGAAAAAATTAAGAAAAATATTCAATCAGAGCGCAAATTAGGCGTACGAAAGAGTCTTAAGGCTCATGCGACCATTTATCGTTTGCAAATAGGAAGTAAGGAAATGTGTGCCGACTTAAACAAGCTTGGATTTCTTCCTCGTAAAACTAAAAATCTCAACGTTCCAAACGTACCAGAAAAATTCTTTTCTGATTTTGTGTGTGGGTATTTTGATGGGGATGGAAACGTATGGGTCGGAGATCTTAATAAACAAAGAAAAAAGCCCGTGCACGCGATCCAGACATCGTTCACCTCCTGCTCAGGGTCGTTTCTGCGCAACCTGCTTAGGCGACTGCGACTTGTAGGTATTTCAGGGGGCTCAGTCTATGAATCGAAGCAAAATTACTCACGCTTGAACCTCAGTATCCGTGACTCTTTGAAATTATACGAATTTATGTATAATCAACCTTACCTTGAAGAAACTGGACTTTTTCTCAAAAGGAAGAAGCGGGTATTTGAAAGGTATAAGTATGAGATTGGTCGTAGAGAATAACCACCAACTCATTATCGTTTGCGATGGTAGCTCAACTGGTTAGAGCACCCGCCTGTAGATTCGTGCAGCTTTCTGTTCGAAAGTCAGATTGAAACTCTCCTGGATAACGGTGGAGGCTAAGTCTCTCATTTAGAGAGATATGCGAATACCGTGGGAACCCCTTTGGTGCATTCGTAAGAATCTTAAGGGGAGCGCCGTAGAGACTAGATACAGGAGCACCTAAGAGTTTGGACAATTTTGTTCGAAAAGATTGGTGAAGATATAGTCCACCCCACTATGAAAATAGTGGACATAGTGCACGTGGGAGGTTGCGGGTTCGAGTCCCGTCCGTCGCGCAAATACTAAAAACACGCCTTATGGCGTGTTTTTAGTATTTGCGCGACGGTGCAAAGCAAAGCTTTGCAAGGGACTCGAAGCCCTTCTCCTATATTTGTGAGCGATTCTTATCGAGAACAAATAGGAAAGGGGTACTGCCACCGTAAGCGGAGAGTTCCCGTCACCGCAAGAGAGAGTCCAGACTCAAAGCAGCACTGCGCGAATAAAGTATGGTACGTAAAAATTCATATTTTTTGCTATAATTTTTTCTATGGAAATAGAAAGAAAATTTCTCGTGAAAGAAATGCCTGATTTAGACAATTTAAAGCCAATTGGATATGAGCGATATTATTTAAGCGAAGATGAGTCTTCCATAGTACGAATCCAAAAGAAAGGAGACAAGTATGAGCGAGAAATAAAGAAATCTATATCTAATTTAGAGCATGAGAAAGTGAAGGAGTGTATATCTGAAGAAGAATTTGATGAGCTTAAGTTAGGAAGGGACGCAGATGGAATAATAAGAGAGGGATATCAGCTCTCTTCAAATCCCGATATATCGCTCAAGATATACCGTGGACGATTTGAGGGGCTAGTTCGTGTGGAGGTTGAGTTTTCATCGCGGGAAGACGCCGAAGCCTTTGTCCCACTTGCGTGGATGGGGACGGAAATAACCACTTCTCCACTAGGAGCTGACGCTCGATTATCGCACTTGAATAAAGAAGAGTTTTTGAATTTGTTGGCAAATTTTGGGGTATAAACACAGACCCCGAATCGCAGATCATATAAAAGAAAATCTCCCAGTTGGGAGATTTTCTTTTATATTGTTGCGGGACCTGGAATCGAACCAGGGCCTTCAGGTTATGAGCCTGACGAGGTACCGCTCCTCTATCCCGCTATGTATTACTACTTTAGTAACGAGATTGTACGCAAAATATGGCTTTTTTGCAACCTCTTCCTTTGAAATGGAGCCGCCTCCCAGACTTGAACTGGGCACCTACGGTTTACGATACCGTTGCTCTACCAGATGAGCTAAGGCGGCTTGTGAATCTCAATCTTCCTAAACCGACTGGAGCCGTTTCCCGGAATCGAACCGGGGACCTTTTCCTTACCATGGAAATGCTCTACCAGCTGAGCTAAAACGGCTTATTAGATGTCTGTTAATCGATACAGTATCAGCTTGCCGATGTTATCTACCAAAACAACTAAAACCGTTTACGTCATTTGAATTAAACGAGAACAAATCAGCCTCCCGATATTATCTACCAAAACAGCTAAATGGCTTATTAATTTGTGTTTGACCGAAAACAATTAGCCGCCTATGTTATCTGTAAAAACACCTAAAACGGCATGTTTGGTATCGTACCCCATAAGATGCTTTTTTTCAATCAGCATGTATTTTCTCACTTTAAATCAAGCTTAACTTTACATTCAAGAGACTGCGTGTTACTCATAGCATATGTCGCTGCATAAGAAATTTTGGAATGACGAATATAAGAGTGGGAAGCACTTGCAGCTTTCTGACGAGCCTGCTGAGGATCTCGAGAAGTTTTGCCGTTGGCAGGAACGTAACTACGGTCGTCGTTTTTTGAACCCACTCTCACTTGCGCTTGATCTCGGCTCGGGCAACGGTCGCAATCTTATCTATCTCGCGCAGAATTTTAATGTTCGGGGTCTTGGCTATGATATTTCTGATGTTGCTATAAAGCAGGCAGAAGCTGCTTCAAAGGAACTACCGATAAAATATGTTGTGCGCTCTATCGAAGGCTTGCTTGATGTTAAAGATAATTCAGTCACATTTGTGCTCGATATGATGACCTCGCATTTTCTGCGCGAGAAAGAACGCAAAGTATTACAAGCGGAGATATTGCGCGTGCTCAAACCGGGAGGCTGGTTCTTCTTTAAGTCTTTTCTGGCTGATCAGGATATGCACGTCAGGCGCCTCCTCAAGGAAAATCCGGCCGATGAAGCAGATGCATATATACACCCTGAACTTGGCGTGTATGAACATGTGTGGACCGAGCAGTCACTCCACGATTTCTTTTCTCCGCATTTCAATATTCAAAAACTTGAACGCTCTCATAAGCATATCAAGGAGGGGAAGGCGAATAAACGAAGGACTATTGTCGCCTATCTCGAAAAACCTTTTT
>JAYVMS010000089.1:0-18514 GCA_043758815.1 bacterium | reverse complement strand
GGTGGGTGCACCGAACTTTACCCCTAATCTCGCGCAGACACTAAATGTACTGAATGGTAGTGTCCCACTCAATGTGCTCGGTGGCGAACTCGTTGTGACGTACCGCTATTCTACCGGGGCTCTCGCGCAGACCGAGACGGTAAGATATTTCGTCAATCAAAATACGACAAATCCCGGTGTTGCGACGAGTACATTCGCGACCTCAACTGCCACCATATCCAACACTGGCCGCTCGATAAAAAATATTTGGTACAGGGTACATACTGCGCCTATTGCGACAGGTAATCTCACTATCGGCGGAGAAGTCGGCACCTCAACAAAAAAATTCAATGTCTACGCTCTCTCTGCGGTCAATCCTCGTTCCGGCGATACACCGATAATTGTCTATGACATGAGTGCGGATGCTGCTAATTTTTGGAATACGGGAGTCGCACTTGGTGGTGAATCACGTGCATCGGTGACTAATGCTCCAGTTGGGCTAGAGGCGTATGTAACATATACCTGGGATGGTAATACCTCAGCGACTCAAACAAAGACCGTAACTTACTCCGGAGCACAACAAGGCGTATCGAATGTTGCGAATATGTGGAATAATCGTCCGGTATTTCTCGAGCTCCCTGAGACTGTCACAAAAACATATCGTTCGGCGTATCTCTATACAAATTATTTACACTCCAATGCCGCCGCAACAATTGCGGTGGGTACGGTAACTATCGGCGTTAATGCATCGACAACGGCAATTACTGAAAACGGAACAACAGATGCATTCAATGCGCGCTACCTCACTAATATAGCTTCAACCACATTTTCTGACGGTGATACGATCACTTGGGCAACCCGTGCAATAGAAATAAATGAGTCAAAAAACGTTGCTAATTCAGCATATTTTGGAAATGAGGTTGTCATCACTTACGATGCGGCACTTGGCGGAAACGGAACAACAGCGAGCCCAAAACAACTAAAGACCATAGAGTACGAACTGGGGGGAGGCTCCGATAATACTGCTCGCGCCTCGGGCGCTGCCTCTTATGTGGGCGGAGGTTGGGCGTCAACAAAAGCGGGTGCGGGAACAAAGCCAATCATCATCAACGGATCAAATATTCGTGTGGTAAATGCATATCTCGAAGTGGGTTTTATTGTTGCCTCGGCTGTCAGCTTGACCGGGCTTGACGTGTTTATCGATGCGAGCGGCGCATCATCCGCGGGAAGCGATTTGCCGGTAGGAGAAGGTGTGGGCGAGCAATTGTACTCAAGTACCGGACTTACCGGATATGTAAAGGGGACGCATGATGTGACGGCAATATTTGACCGCGAAACCGATGCCAACTGGTCATCGGGGGTAAACGTTGTTGCGGCCGCATCCTCGACATTTTCCGCAGCAGGAAATCGCGCGCTCACTTCCATGAGACTTGTGGTGACTTACGAGTCTGATTTCTCACTTGTCCCGCATACAGAAACTAAAACAGTACGTTTTCCACTTGCTTCAAACGCGGGCGGCGGTGATACCGGCACCAAGCAAACCGCGTGCAGCGGCTCCGCACTCTGTGGTTTTACATACACTGCAAATATCCCTGATGCGGTTGCCGATGCCGATGTGCTCGATGTGTACTTTGATGTACATGCAGAAGTCGACTCCTTTAAGGCATCTACGTTTGATTTTCAGATAACAAGTATGCTGGGTCCAAGCCAGTCATATGCATGGAACGAAACCAACAAGGACGACAATACGGTGAATGTACTCTATAGTCCTCCAATAGGAGGAGCGGGTTTTCAGCGTAATGCGGCTCAGACACTAAATATTGGAAATGGAACAGTTCCACTCAATGTACTCGGCGGGGAATTGGTGGTGACGTATCGTTATTCGACTGGGGCTCCAGCGCAGACAGAGACGGTGCGTTATTTCGAAGACCAGGCAACAGTCACACCCAATGCCGTACGTAATAATTTTGCGACAATTACCCCGACAATCTCGAATGGAATATTATCGGTGAAAAATGTTTGGTATAAAGTGCATTCCGCTCCCACTGCAGCTACAAACCTCACTATTTTTGGGCGAGTGGGCACCTCAACAGAAAAATCAAATGTGTACACTATTTCAGCAACTAATCCGCGTGCGGGAGATACGCCGACTATTATATATAACATGAGCGCTGATGTCGGGAATTTTTGGACTTCAACAACAACCCTTGCGGGCGCAGCAACGTACTCTGCTGCCGGTTCCGCATATCCGGTTGGAGCAGAGGCATATATCACATTTACTTGGAATGGCTCACTCGGAGGAACAACGACACGATCAGTGCTCTTTTCCGCATCGCAACAAGGTGTAAACAACGTTGCAAACACGTGGAACAATCGCGGAGCACGCGTTGAGCTTCCTGAAACAGTAGCAAAGACATACCGCTCGGCATATATTGAAACTAACTATTCGCATTCAAATGCGGCAACAACCATTGCCATCGGATCAGTTATTTTAGGGGCAAACGGTGCGACGACATCGATAGCAGAAAATGGTGACACAGAAGCCTTCAATACTGTCTATTTTAATCAAATTGCGTCATCAACGTTTTCAAGTGGTGATCCAATATTGTGGAAGACGCGTGAAGTTGAGATCCATAACGCAAAAAATGTCGCCAACTATTCTTATTTCAATAATGTCGTGGTTGTGACCTATGATGCGGCGCAGCAATATAATTTCCCTACGTTTACGCAAAATTATTTTCGATTGTATGTCGATAATAACGCGCTTAAACCGACTGATCCATGGCCAGCGGGGGTGGTAGATCTGGGCGAGAATACCGAGATTACCGCGGCGGACTCACCGCCCGGGAACGGTGCGAATCTGCGTGTGCGTATGTCGCTACAGATTGCGACAACGACGATGATGGCCAGTTCGACACAGTTTAAATTTCAGTATGCACCCCGCGTGACCACCTGTGGCGTGATAGCATCATGGAGCGATCTTGGTGCACCGGGCTCTGGAAGCATTTGGCGCGGATTTAACGCTACACCTGCAGACGGAACCAATCTCTCAACGAATCCGCCGACTGCGGGCGATCTTCTGCTCTCGGTATCTGCGCGTGCAGGACTCTATCAAGAATCTAACAATGCGGTACTTAACCCATTTGCCACTGCAGTAGGAGAAAATGTCGAATATGACTGGAATATACAAAATAATAATGCTGCCACAGACACACCATATTGTTTTCGTATGGTGAAGTCAGATGGTACGGTATTTAATAACTATTCATTTTATCCGACCATCCGCACCGCGGGGTATACTGCCGAATCAAGAAATTGGAAATGGTTTGATGACGAAACAAATGAAACCCCAACCGTACCTCTTGCTGCAGAAAATGTCGCACCAGTAAATGTGGTGAACGCAAACATTATCAAACTCCGCCTGACGCTCGCGGAAATAGGCGGCTCGAATGGTGTTAATCAAAAATTTAAAATTCAATATTCTGAATGGTCGGATTTTTCGAGAGGCGTCTTTGATGCCGTTGCAACTTCGTCCTGCACCACGAGCAGCATTTGGTGCTATGGTGTCGGAGTTGATCTTGACGATGCGCCGATCTCAACACTTCTTCTCACAGATTCGGCCGCTCAAGGTCGCCATAACTCTGCGCCGACAACAACTTCGACAATGGGACCGCTAGCTTCTACCGCAACGGAATTTGAATTTACCCTGATGCATGCTGGTGCCCGGGCAAATACGACTTATTTTTTCCGTGCATGGGACAATAATCACAACCGACCGGTACCATTAGGAGCCGCAAAAACCTACCCGTCGCTTTCAACAGAAGGAGCAACACTCACACTCACCGTTGGTGGGGTTGCCTCGAGTACTGTTACAAATGGCATCACTACTGATGTCGATACGACAGCGACGACTATTCCGTTCGGCACTGTTCCGATAGGATCGACTGGCGTCAAATCCGCACAGCGTATAACTGTTTCAACCAATGCAACAGAGGGATATCAGGTATTTCTTAAGGCGAATAGTAGCCTCCTTGATTCTAGGGGTAACAAAATTCCTGATGTAACAGGAACGAACGCCGCTCCATCTGCGTGGGCGACAGGATGTGCTGTCTTGGCGACCGGATGCTGGGGTTATCATAGCGGTGACAGTACTCTTTCGGGGGGATCAACCCGATTTTTCATCAATGACACCTATGCAAAACTTGCAACAACATCACTTGACGAGATTATTTATAATTCCGGTCCGGTCACAAATGATGTAACGGATATCATTTACCGAGTTGAGGCGCACCAGCTTCAAGTCGCAGGGCAGTATACTACTCAGATCCAGTACATCGTTGTCCCCATTTTTTAGTGAGAAGTAAGAAGGAGGCAGAAAAAACATACTATAATGACAATTAAGAAAACATGAAACCAAATAGCGTGACGCAAAATTTTCCAAACAAAAAAATAAGTGTTTCCCGCCTTCTTTGTGGAACTCTTCTTGCTTCGTACATCCTCTTTCTCGCCGCACCCGTTGCCTTTGCTGCGATAGATTTTACTGCAACACCGGTGGTAATCGACGGGAAAGGGAAGCAGCGGGAGATCCTTCGCTACACATTATCGCTTGCAAATACTACCAAGCATCTGGTAAGCGTATATCCGTGGGTCATCGATGTAGACGGCGCACTTGGTGAAACTGGCACAAGCGATCTTGGCGGATCACAAAATAAAGATATCAGCACTTCGCTCGCTCGCTGGACAGAGGTTACTCGTGGTTCTATAGACATGCTTCCAGGGGACCACAAAGACATTCCGCTCATGATACAAATAAACCTGAACGCAAAACCGGGAATGTACCATGCAATGGTCCACCTAAGCGAAGGTGGCGATCGCGCATCCGCGGAGGCAAATAAGACCAACACTATTGATGTTGCAGTCAACATTGAAGTACTCGAAGATATCAATGAGCGTGTTGAACTCGCGACATTTGTCCCTGATCAAAATGTCTTTGCCGGAGATCAGGCTTCATTTGCATTCAAGCTTTCAAATATCGGCAATAGGGGTGTGGTGCCACACGGCAAGATTAGGATCTATGACCGACGAGGTGAAGAGGTCGCCAGTATTGATGCAAATCAGGACAGTAAAAAGATAGAACCGCTCGCAAAACAAATGCTTTCGAGTGTATGGGTATCGAATGGAAGTTTTGGTCGCTACAAAGCGATGCTTGATCTTGAATATGGCGCTCGAGGAACTATTCAAGATACAGTATTTTTTTGGGTGATTCCGTGGAAAAAAGTGCTTGGGATGTTTCTATCGCTTACCGTGCTCTGTATCATTGTTGCCCTCGTGTTTTATTCGCGTGTCGAAGCGCGGCGAGGCGGAGTGTTCGCACCGGCGCGAGTATCGAGAGGTAGGTTTTACGGAATATTTTCGGGCTTTGGTTTCGACTCAGACTCCGATGAAAATGAGCACGATGATGAAGAACGATACGCCCCCCCCTTGCGCAAATCAGAGCAAACACAGCGAAATGTTGTTAGTGAACTGCGAGAGGTGCCCCCACTCCGCCCTGTGCACACAAGGCTTTATCGTGAGATCGAGCCAGAGCAGCCCTCGACGCGATTAAGCGATCGAGTAAAAGAGGTACCATACGGACATCAGGTGCATCTCACAAAGCGCGAGAGCGAAAAGCCTAATCCAGAGCATGTTGTTAATTTGCGCAGATGATTATCATATGAAAAAGTATTTTTTTCGATTTTTCATTTTCATTTTTCTATTTTCTGCAACTTTCGATTACGCGCAGGCACAGCAGAGTCTGACGCTGACACTCACTCCGCCATTGTTTCAGATCACCCAAGCACCTGGTACTGAGTGGAAAAGTTCTCTTCGTCTCGTAAATAGTAATCATTTTGATATTATTATTTCAATAAAGGTAAGAGATTTTCATCCAGATGGTGAGACGGGCAATGCGGTCATCGAGGAAGTCCCTCAGGGTTCACGCGTCGACACACATCGGATGTCAGGATGGATAGAAACGAGCGGTGACAACATCACCGTCAAGCGTGACACCACTGCGTTGATTCCGTTCACCATACATGTACCCAAAGACGCAGACCCCGGCGGGCACTATGCAACAATTCTTGTCGGCACAAGCCCTTCCGACATTAAGGGCGGGAGTGGCGCGGGTGTGAGTTCAGCTATTAGCTCGCTCTTGTTTTTGAGAGTGCCCGGTAATGTGATCGAAAGCGGTAGTATCCGCGACTTTTATTCGGAAAAATCGATAGTGCAATCGCCAGAGAGCACCTTCGTGTTGCGGTTTGAGAATAAGGGCAACGTACATCTCGTCCCGCAGGGGCAGATCGTCATCACTAACATGTGGGGCAAAGAACGCGGAAAGATAGATATCAACGAGCAGAATACCTTCGGGAATGTGCTCCCTAATTCAACCCGCAAATTTGAATTCAAGTGGGAGGGGGAGTCAAATCCATTTGAGGTTGGGCGTTATCAGGCAGTAGCCACATTGGTCTATGGTGCTGATGATCGCAAAACCGTATATCGTAGTGCTTACTTCTGGGTCATTCCGATAAAGCCTGTCCTTGCGATTCTCTTAACAATTCTTCTTTTTGGCTGGTTTATTTCTTGGTCAGTTAAAAGATACATCAGAAAAGCAATCAGCCTTGAGCGGCAGTATCTAGGCACATCTCAAGCGCCGGCTCGTGCTTATTACAGAAATGATCGATCAAGAGCAGAACCACCAAAGACTCAAACAGCTTATGGCCACACTTTTGATCCTAAGCCGCAGGTTACCCTCGAGGTGCTTAAGCGACCACTTATAAGAGGCGCACTTGATCTTAAGGCAGTACCTCGCCATGCTTCAGAGTATGCCAATCATCCATCCGCCCATAAGTTTGATCAAAAGGGAAAGATAAGCCTATATATAGAGTGGGCAAAGCAGTATCGACTATTCCTAGCATTCATGTTGGTGGTTATCTTGGGATTCTCACTCATTGGTTGGTATTTTGTTGAGGTTTTTCAAAGCGAAAGAGCTTTTCAAGTAGAGCAGGTAAAAGGAAAGTAGGATTGCGCCCATCTGTGCATTTCCTGTGCACATAAAGTTCCTTTGATCCTTATTTTAATTTTTAACTGACTAAGTAACTCATTGTCCACAGACTTATGCACCTCTTTTGAGTAGTTATCCACACTTATTTACTTTTTGCGCAGTGTTTTTCAACAGGTAAGGTATAATGAATTTTAGGTATATTGTGATTCTTAGGCGTTTCTCCGGTCGGATAAGTAAAAGGAGTAGTAGCCAAGGAGTTAGAAGATACCATTCGGACAGCCATCCCAAAATGTTGCTAGGTGACGTTTTTAAATAAATTTCCATTTTTTAGTTATATTCTGCTTATCTTGCCCCCACGCGAGAATAGCAACCACATTTTATGGTGTCGGTGATACTATAAAATCGAGTCTGTATTAATGTTATTATTATTTATTTTTTAGTTTTATGAACTACCTCAGTTCCTTTCAGAAGCTCTCTCGTGCAAAGCAGGTTGCAGTACTTCTTATCATATCTACGCTTACGTGGACTATTGGTCTGCCGACTTTCTTTTCGACTGCTTCAGCGGCACAGCTCGCAAGCATCAGTGCCACAGCTTCATCGTCAGTTCCACTGGCAAATACTAACTACAGTATTCAATATACTGCAACAAATACTGTTGCTACTGGTCAGACAATCAAGATTACATTCAGCTTTGGTAAGTCAAGCGGTGTGGATGAATTCAGTCTAGCCAACTTAACCGTCACTGATGTGACTTCACCACAGATTGCGATTATCACGGGTGCTTGTGGTGCGGTGACCGCAGATCAAGCCTCAATTAACGCTGGTATTTCTAATTCTGCTGGGAATAGAAGCGTTACTCTCACTGCGTGTGGTGTCATTTCTACCACGACAGCAAAAACAATCTACTTTAACAACAGTCATGTCACCAATCCCACCACTGTCGGTTCGTATAAGATAAATATCGCAGGAACTCAAACAGATACCGGTACAACCATGGTTGCAATCGTCAATCAGGTTACCGTAACTGCAGCAGTTGACACCTCGTTTACCTTCACTGTCGCTGGTGTCGCATCAGGTCAAACAGTTAACGCAACGACAACATCAACATCAACCACAGCAACCGCAATCGGTTTCGGCACACTGGCATCAGGCACGCCGGTTATTGGCGCGCAAGATCTCACGGTCACAACCAATGCACAAAATGGCTTTGTGGTAACAGTTCACGAAGACCAGAACTTACTTTCAGCTAATGGTGCCGATATAAATCTCTTTAAAGATCAAGCACAGACAGCAGTTCCTACTGCATGGACCGCACCTGCAGCAATACTTGGACAAAATTGGACATATGGTCACTTCGGTCTCACGAGTGACGATAATGACCTCAATGGTGGTGAGTTCACCTCTGGTGGTGGAAATAAATGGGCAGGAAACTTCTGGGCAACGACAACCCGTGCTATCTTCTCAAACTCCGGCCCAGCCGATGGAATAACCCAAAATATTGGTAAGGCAAGAGTTGGGTACGAGGTGCAAGTATCCTCTCTTCAGGAAGCTGCTACGGATTACACTAATCACCTGATTTACGTTGCAACTCCTACTTTCTAAAAAATTCTTTTTTTGGCGCACTACACCACCAAGAGTACTTCTAATTTCATCTCCCGATGGTCGTGAAATTTAGGTCGCTCATTCTTACTGTGTCGGGTTTGGAGGATGTATCACTTATGCACACCCTCCAAATACCGACTTAGTCCAGAATCTTGTACTGCATCCAAAAGCTTAATTTTCACTCAATTGAAGTAATCTATCAAATTTCTATCCTGTCCGGATGGTTAAAGACAAACCGAGCCCCCTCAAAGGCTCGGTTTTGTTACATCCCCGTGCTCCGCATGGGGATGTAGTCGTAGTTTGCGTACCTGCTTTGAGGGGAGCAAGCTCGGCAGCGTCTTCGCTGCTGAAACGCTTAAGCAAAACCTCCGTATTAGAGATGCGATGTCAGTCGTCATTTTAACTTGAGCTACCGCGACTACACCCTAGGACTCTGTCCGTGGTGATTGAGTTTTGTGCGTGGATAAGAGGCCTTTGCAATTCATCATTACTAGATATAATGAGAAGGATTCTTTTACTATATAACTTTTCCCTCGCATTCTGTTGAGATGCGGGGATGTCTTAATCTTTATGTTTAGTCTGAAAAATATTTTTCGTGCAGCAATGGTGCTTGCAGCGCTCTTGATACTTCATCCCGGAAGTGTGCTCGCAGAAGGACGAGTCGGCATGAAGCTATCACCGACAACGTTTGAGGATAATATCGATCCCGGTACTGATAGGTCATTCATACTTAATGTGCAGAATGTCGGAGATGTGAGTTCAACCTTACATCCGCTTGCGCGTAATATCACCGGCATCGGACCTGATCAGCATCCGATCTACTCAGATCAAAAGGACGCGGAAGGATACGCACTCGCATCATGGATCACCTATCAGGAGTCAGAAATTGTCGTGAAGCCGGGGGAGACCAAGGCACTCCACTTCAGTATCCGCTTTCCTAAGGACGCACATCCTGGTTCGCATATGGCTGGAATATTCCTATCCGATAGGTCTCAGCAGGAGATTAAGAACGGCTCCGGTGTAGGTTTCGAAGTCGGCTCTATCCTTAGTTTTCGCGTGGCAGGAGACATTGTGGAAGATACGCAAATTCGTGATTTTTTTTCAACCAAAACAATATACAACACTCCCGTTGTGGGATTCGTACTCAAGGTGGAAAATCGCGGCAATGTACTCGCTAAGCCGCGTGGCCTGATTGATATTACCAATATGTTTGGAAAAAAAGTCGTGTCACTGCCGATAAATGATAGTGCTGCGGGTGTGTTTCCGAAGGGAACACGCGAATTTAACGCAACGTGGAAGCCTGACGATATACAAATAGGTCGCTTTGAGGCGGTAGTTGCGCTCGCAATCTCAGGAGTCAATGGTACGCAAACTATATCACGTGTCGTACAATTCTGGATTTTACCGATGAATATTCTCATGCCTTTCTTCGGAGGCTTACTCTTTGTTATCGTTCTGCTGTACATATTGCTTCGCTTGTATATTCGACGGCAATTGCATGGTGCTGGAGTACGCAAGTCACGGGGATCTGTAGAATCTAGCAGGGGTCTTTCGCGGTTAACGGTGAGCGTTATTGCATTACTGGTAGCTGTTATTGTGGGACTGGTCACTCTCTTTGTCATCCTGATGTAAGCTTCGTAGAAACTGCGGCGGGGTCATTCTCTTGTGTGTTGAAAATCTTTACCCACAGAAATGCGCAACTTCAGATTGAAAGCGTGATAAAATTATCATGTGGGACATGTAATTGTAAAACTACCAAAGTTAGATAATCGCAATATAAAAAGTTCCCGTAGTCAGAACCGCTCTTCGTCGCGAGTGAGATTTGAAGAGCCGGAAAGACCAAGAAGAAGAAGAAAGAATGGAAGTTTTTTTCGGGGAGCCATTGTCACCATCGGTGCAATGCTCCTTACTGTGGCGGTAATAAAGGCAAATGACACATTTAGCCCGCCATCGAAAGAATTATTAGGAGGAGTGGGAGCAAGTCTAATGGAGGTACGCTGCCCTGAGGATATGGTGTATGTTTCTGATTCTGGCGGCGGGTTCTGTGTCGATCGCTATGAAGCTTCACCCGGAAAGCTGTGCTCGTTACAGGAGCCTGCAAATCAATTTGAGACGAATGCGAATCTCTCGCAAGCGCTGTGTACGCCGGTGTCGGTGAAAGATGCGTATCCATGGGTCAATGTACCACAGTCGCAGGCGATGGAACTTTGCGCAAGGGTTGGTAAGCACTTGCCAAAAAATTCTGAATGGTATCGTGCTGCACTAGGTACACCTGATACTGCTACTGAGACTGAGGGGTGCGTACTCGGTCGCATTGGCATGGGGCATTCAGAAAAAACAGGGACTCATCGTGCATGTATCTCCTCGGCAGGTGCCTATGATATGGTGGGTAACGTTTGGGAATGGGTTGATGCAAATATTATCGATGGCTCATATGGTGGACGCGTTCTTCCTGATGAAGGATACGTAAGCGAAGCTGACATTGATGGAGTGGCGATCAAAACATCGACAACATCGTCGGAAGTGTTTCACGGCGACTATCTTTCGATTAATAAGACGGGAGTACAGGGGATGTTTCGAGGAGGGTTTTGGAATATGACTGAAAAGGCTGGTGTGTTCTCGATAAACGCCGCCATCCCCACCTCATTTATCGGTAATGCTGTAGGTTTCCGTTGCGCAAGATGAGGTGAGTACGACACTTTCTCCCTTCTGTAAAATACCCTATAATGTAGAGATATGGTTGCAGAATTGCATACATCAAAATACAAAATTAGTCTCCAATATGGCGCGATCATCGCGGGAATAGTTTTAGTGAGTCAGCTTGGTGTGAATAATGTTTCAATTGGTAAGTTGGCAACAAGCGCATACGACAATCTTGCCAATGTCGCTTCGATGAGCGCATCAGTTGCACCCAATCAATACAATACCCTCGCACTTCAATTTGATCAAAAGGATAAAGAACTTAGTGCTCGCGAACAAGACCTCATGAAGCGAGAGCAGAATCTTGATATCAAATATCAGGAAGCGATTGCCGCAAATAAGCGCACGGTTCTCTACGTACTTGGGGGAATAACTCTTCTTTTACTGCTTCTTATACTGCTCAACTTTTATTTTGATGTAAAGCGTGAAGAAGATCATGAGCGTGAAGCAATCGTGTCTCACCCTCATCATGAAGGAGGTTTTACGACACAGTTATGAAGCAAAGAAAAAAGAGCGGTCACGTATGGAAGGGGA
Organism: bacterium; assembly: GCA_043758815.1. Lineage (GTDB taxonomy): Bacteria > Patescibacteriota > Minisyncoccia > Phycocordibacterales > UBA6899 > MHLP01. Next base: position 6,660 of record JAYVMS010000089.1, on the reverse strand, counting down.
CACTTGTGGTCATCATTGCAAGTATGCTCACCATACTTGCAATTCACGCCAGTGACTCTTTTTCAATACCGGGGTCGTCACTTTTGGCGGGTGTTGGTAGTGCCACGAAGCCGCGCTGTCCAGATGATATGGTGTACATTCCGGAATCAAAAGGAGGATTTTGTATTGATCGTTACGAAAATTCAACTGGAGATCATTGCACATTTGAAAATCCGAGCAGTCAGGTTGAGACTGAGGGTAATATCAATACCCCGCTTTGCATCCCAGTTTCTGCTCCCGACAGAACACCATGGGTGAATATCCCAGAACATGAAGCTCTTGCGCTTTGCGCCAAGGCAGGAAAGCGCTTGCCTTCAAACAATGAATGGTACCGTGCGGCACTTGGGACTCCTGACGCAATTTTGGCAGATGGAACCTACTCGTGCGCATTGGGTAAAATTGGTCAATATAACGCTGATAAAACAGGGGCAAACCCACAGTGTTTTTCTTCGTACGGTGTATACGATATGGTCGGCAATGTTTGGGAGTGGATTGACGCAAGCGTGCAAGATGGAAAGTATGAATCGCGGATAATTCCTGATGATGGGTATGTTGCCGGAGCAGATGCCGACGGTGTTGCAGACATTACCGCTACATCCTCAAGAGATGCCTATGGAAAAGACTATTTTTATTCAGATAAAAATGGTCTACGCGGAATGTTTCGCGGCGGATTCTGGTCTCTTTCTGAGAAAGCCGGTATCTATAGTATAAATACAGCCAACCCCCTGTCATTTTCAGGAGTTGCTGTTGGTTTCCGCTGTGTAAATACAATCAACAACCCCACGACAGCCGACGGGATATGACCGGAATGGGGTTTTGGGTAAAGATTTAAGAAAAGACGGAAAAAAGATTGCACTTAATGCAATTCAGTCGGGAGATATCTTAAAAGTTTTTGGTATTTTTAATCCAAAGATTGGGTCTTTTGTGTTCTCGCGATGGGTTAAGGTTTTGCTTAAGTAATAATATATTTTCTTCTGAAGAAGAAAAAAGGCATACTCCATGTATATTTTTTTCGTATTGCATAGCTATTCAATGTATAATTGAATAATGGATTTGGAGGGTGCCATATTGTCGTTATTTAAAAAATTCGCATTACTGATCTTCTCAGTTATTGCAATTTTTGCGTTTCCTCAGTGTGCTTTCGCGGCAAGCCTTCTCGTTGTGAGTGATGTAATCTCCGATTCGGCGCCTGCGGGAACTTCGACTAATCATCTAATCACTTTTACAACAGCAAACCCCATTCCGCAGAACGGGGAAATTGTCGTCACACCCGAGGCGAATAGCGGATCCTCTTTTAATATTCCCGCCACACTTGATTATACAGATATCGATCTTGCGGTGTCGACGTCATCTGGGTCGTTTATAGATCGGACACTTGCCGCAGCGCCATCAGGGGGAAGTGACGGCATATCAGTAACTTCCGGAATAGCGGGGTCCATCACGATTACGCTTTCTTCGGCGGCTACTAGCACAATCCCCGCTGGTGCTAAGATACAAATAAAGATCGGTAGCAATGCGACATTCGGTACAATTGGAACTCATTTTATCACCAATCCCACTTCTTCTATATCATACCGTGTGCGCATTCAAACCCGTGATGCATTAAATACCCCACTTGATAATGGTACGATGATGATTGCAATCATCCCACAGGTTACATTAACTGCGGGGGCAGGGAACATCAGTCAGGCAGTGCTTTTCAATGGTCTGCCTACGGGGCTTTTGCCTGGAGCGACAAATAATGTATTAGTTTCATTTAATACGGATATTCCTGCGACGTGTAAATATGCAACAACATCAGGTGTCGGCTACTACACAATGGCCTCTTCGACAATATTTACCGACGCAAACAGCAGCTCGCTTCACTATCAGGCCACCCCCACTGCGACAAATACTATCTATAATTTTTATGTGCGTTGCGAAACAAGCAGTTTTGTTGTGAACTCGAGCGATTACTTGATTAATTTTCAAGTCGGCGTTGTCCCCAGTGCATCATCAAGCCCTCTTCCTCCACCTCCTCCACCGACACCCCCCCCAGCATCATCAGGTGGCGGTGGCGGAGGCGGAAGCGGCGGGAATTTTCTCAAGGGTGGCGATGTGACTCTCGATGGTATAACTATTCCCCAAGGCTCCCTCGTCATTCTTCAAGACGGTGTTATCGTCAATGAGGAACCAGTCTCTGTGCTCGGTACGTTTACTGATCTTTTCTCGAATCTCCAGCGTGGCACGTATACCTACGGTGTTTACGTTAAAGACAGCAAGGGCAATAAAAGTTCGACATACAACTCCACCATCTACCTTATAGGCGGTACCAACAACATCATCGCACCTATCTACCTTTCACCAACCATCGCAGCCGCATCGACCACCGTCGCTCTTGGGAGTGATATCGAAGTATCTGGATTCGGCATCCCACTTAAAAAAGTCTTGGGAGTGTTAAATAAACAAGGCAATACTCAAACAGGAATACTTACCGCCTCAACCACCGCCAATGGTAACGGTTCCTGGAAGATAACGTTTTCGACTGCAGGCCTCACAAAGGGAACTTATCAAGTAAAAGCGCAGACCATAGTAAGTAGTAAGGATCAAAGTATTTTTAGTCCCGTGCTCTATATCGGTGTGGGGGAGAATCCCAATCCTGATTTTAAGAATAGATCCGACCTTAATCGTGATGGAAAAGTAAATCTTGTTGATTTCTCTATCCTTTTGTTCAATTGGAAAACAAGTGATGCGGTGGCGGATATTAATCAGGATGGGATAGTCAATCTAACCGACTTTTCGATCATGCTCGCCAACTGGACCGGTTAGGCAAAGGGTTATTTCCGCGCCCTTCGATTTTTTATCGCAGAATGAGGACGCTTGAGTGAGCGACCTAAATTTCAATGACCGTAGGGAATATGAAATTGGAAGTGCTAATGACAGTGATGGCAGTGATGGCAGCGGTCGCAGGAACCGCTGACCATGTGCATTTCAAAAGGAAAGTATAAAAAACCCCTTACGGAGTAGGAGCTTTTCACAATTCCGTTAAGTGTGTTAAGTCTAAGAAAAGTTGTCCACGTGTTACTCACAAACTGATTGCACAGTCTTATGTAAAGCGCGTATAATATAACTAATCGTGAAGAACAGGCGTTTGGAGGACGCTTGCCCAATTGTCGGTGCACAACGCATCACGACATTAGCAGTTAATTTGTACTTTTATCATGAGTTCGTTCTTACAAAAACTAAAAGGAAAGGGAGTTGGCGTGACCGATGATCACACTGCTGAACCTGTGCATTCGCAAAAGTCTGAGGCTCCTGCTGGAGTAACTCAGCTTCCTGTCGATGTGCAGCAAAGCGACACCGAGATAGTCATCTACGCGCAAGTTCCTGGTACTGAGATAAAGAATCTCGATGTGTCTATAGAGGGTGACAATGATGTCATAACCATTCAGGGTACTTCCGTGCGCCCGACTGAACTTGCCGGAATGGCATCTCCAGACGAAAGTGCGACGATAATCAAGCAAGGCCGTGTCGCGGGTCATGAAGACTTCACGCTTGAAGAGTGTGCATGGGGGAAATTTTTCCGTCAGATAATCTTGCCGCAAGAAGTGGATGCTACTGCTGCACAAGCAAAGGTCAAAGACGGAGTACTCGTGCTCCATCTACCGCTCAAGGGCCACTCATCTAACAAGATGCGCATGCACGTTGAGCGCGTAGAGTCTTCTGGTGGGTAACATGCCGCACTGAGCATCTTGTGCTCTCCCTTCGCTCTGGCGCAATAATTATGTTGTCATTTTTTTCATCAATAAACATTCGCAGAAACCTAATTACGTTTTTTGGGACACTGCTTTTTTTGTCGACACCGTTCGCGGTATATGCCCAAGCAGCAGCCGGAGGCGCGACACTCTCTATTTCTCCCGCAAGCGGAACATTCAATGTGGGAAAGACCTTCACTGTAACTGTCGTGGTCGACTCAACTCAGGGATTTAACTCTGCAAATGCCACAATAAGCTTCGATCCTACACTACTCTCCGCGACCGCAGTCTCCAAAGCAAACTCCGCATTCTCGCTCTGGGCAGTTGAACCTTCGTCTGATAACACCAAGGGAACAGTAAGTTTTGAGGGAGGAAATACGACTCCACTTACCGGAAAGAAAACTCTACTGTCGGCAACCTTCAAAGCTCTTAAGGAGGGTAAGGCTGATCTTGCATTCACATCAGGCTCCGTACTTGCTGCAGACGGAAAGGGAACAGACATAGTGGGTGCAAAAAATGCCTCATCATATGATCTTTCTAGTAAAGTTGCGGATACGACTCCGCCACCACCGCCACCATCACCAACCGCAGTAGGAGGGGCGCTTCCCGATGCACCAGAAATAACTTCTCCCTCGCATCCGAATGATTCGATATTTTATAATTCACCAAAAGCTAAGTTCACGTGGGACCTCCCTCCCGACGTCACCGTCGTCAGGCTCTCGCTTGATACAAAAGAAAAGACCATTCCTACAATTAGTATTGACCCCGCAATAAGCGATAAAGAATTTGATCAGATCACCGATGGGGTGATGTATTTTCATTTGCGCTACAAGAATGACTCAGGTTGGGGGCCAACATCGCATCGGAAGATAATGGTCGACAAAACTCCGCCAGAAAAATTTGAATTGACTGCATCGGTCGATGCATCGTCTACGGATGTTACACTTAAGTTCACCGCAACGGATACACCCTCTGGTATCGATCACTATGAAGTATCAGTCGATGATGGCAGCCCCATTAAAGTCACTCTCTCAGGCGCAGTCGGCGGTACCTATCTTCTCGCGTCACAAACACCAGGAGCGCACAAGGTCAAGTTCACTGAATTCGATAAATCCGGCAATTCGACGGCATCTGAAGCAAGCTTTACTGTGAAAGGCGAAGCCTTGTCAACAGCTCCAAAAAATATTGGTGATGAGGTTGTGGTACCGACTGATTGGCGACTCATCGGCGACATCGTTCTCATCGCACTCATCGCATTCATGATCGGTTACTTGTGGTATGAACGGAACGCGTTCACGCACGAAAAATATATCGCCAAACGTGAAGCAGATGAGCTTCGAGATAATTTAGCAAATGTGTTCGCTGCGTTACGCGAAGAAGTGGGCGAGCAGTCGGGACAACTTTTTCAAAAACCAAACCCATCCGCACAAGATCGTGAGATTATGGGCAACATCAACGAAGCGATCGATCTCTCAGAAGAACTTCTCTCAAAAGAGATCGAAGACGTCCGCAAGCTACTTATGTAAAAAATGCATTACGTATCATTAGATTGATTCCTCTTAATACCCCTTGGCTCTGCCATGGGGATCTTCGCTAAGGAAGGGTTTGGGAAACCGTTGGTTTTCCATAATAATTTAGTGCGGAGCTTCTAAAGGATACCTCTCGGGGCCTGTCACTGTGAGTTTTCATACTTTATACTTACGTATTTATCTCACTTACTTCATATGGCATATATCGGATAAAGAATGCGGCACCTCCTCGGTTCGATGCGCCCTTTGATGTCATTTTCGTTTCATGCGATATATCGCATGAAACATAAATAAGACGCCCCCGCACAGAGTGCGGGGTTCTTACATCAAGGGAGCGTCAGCGAAGACGCTGCCAAGTTTGCTCCCTCAGAGCAGGTATGCAAACTGCGACTCCAGCCACGGGCAGAGCCCATGGTTTTTTGTCGCATAATAAAATATTCACCAAGCACAACACATAAATGGTGCTATTTTCAAGACCAAGACTTTCATGTTCGTGCGATATATCGTATGCTATTGAGATTAATATCGATTGTTTATTTATGCCGCATATTTCATCTTACCCACTCGGAAAAAACCAGATAGATAGGCTCAATAAGGACTTTTCGCGTCTTTTGGCAAGTACTGTCGCCGGCACGCGAGAACAGGCATTGTCAGAACTTTTAACTCACACAGAAAGGTTGATGATCGCAAAGCGCCTTGGAATGCTGCTCCTTATATCGCAGGGTGAGTCAACGTATCAAATCAGTAAATTACTTCGCGTAAGCTCATCAACCGTTGCTCGGTTCGAAGTGAAGGTTGAGGGCGGGAAGTTCGACAGGACATTAATTTTTTTACAAAAGAAAAAGCAGACAAAGTGGATATACGATATGCTCGCAGAGCTTGCCCTCGTGCCGTTTGAACTAAAGCAACGCCCAAGAAAGATCCGAGAACAGAAAGAAAGAATCATAAGCAGGGATCAACCTTAAGGCATCAAGTCGTTACTATAAACACCTTCTTATTTACGACATGAATCGTGTTGTAGAATCTGAACGCTTAGAAGTGAATATAGGAGAATACACGATATTGACTGTGAGTAAAGTTCATGCGATATATCGTATGAACTTTACTCACAGTCAATATCGCGCGCTGTTATGGTATATTCATTTCATGCGATATATCGCATGAAATGAATATACTGAGTACCCTCCTTCATGTTCACGTATGCGCCGTAGAATATGCGTCAATTCCTCTTAATACCCCTTGGCTCTGCCATGGGGATCTCCGCTAAGGAAGGGTTTGGGAAACCGTTGGTTTTCCAAGATATTTAAGCGCGAAGCTCCTGAGATACCCCGCCGATACGAAGCGGAGCGAGTGAGGGT
>JAYVMS010000088.1:0-6955 GCA_043758815.1 bacterium | reverse complement strand
ACAGGGATGACCATAGGCTGTTTGGAGGTCTTCTGGAACAGAAACACCCCCACCTTGTCCCGCACATCCTCTTTCAAGAATTCGAAGTTCACACCTTTCATGCCTTTGCCACAAGCATCCTCAACAGTCTTCTTGATGATGAGCCGTGCCTGATTCAGAAGATCTTGTGATTCGCGCACGTACACAAATCCACGAGCGATGATGTCAGGTGACTTCATCAGCTTGCCTGTGCGCATGTCGACGGTGGCGACGAGGACGACGATACCATCGACGGCGAGCATTTGGCGGTCACGAATGACGACCTCCTGCATGTTGCCGATAGCAAATCCATCAACGGATACCTTCTCATTCGGAGCCATTACCGCAAGTTTTACTATTTTCGTACCCTGTTCACGGATCTCAATTATTGAGCCGTCATCAGGAATGATGCAGTTTTGTGGCGGTATTCCTGCGGTGTTCGCTACTTCAACATGTGAGCGAAGCATGTAGTGATAGCCGTGAAGTGGAATGAAGAACTTTGGATTGATGTGCGAGATGATCCAGCGGGATTCGTCGCGATATGAATGCCCAGATGAGTGCACATCACTCGTCTCGTAGTGGACTATCTTTCCACCCTGGCGTGAGAGCATGTCCTTCAGCTTCTGCACAGCGCGTTCATTTCCTGGGACGACCGATGAAGAAAAGAGAATAGTGTCTCCTTCGCGGATCTTGAGCGACTTATGTTTCTTGGTAGCAGCACGCATGAGTACTGCAAATGGGTCGCCCTGCGCACCCGTGACGAGCATGACGATCTTGTCTTGTGGAAGGTTGTCCATCTCTTCGATGCCGATAACGGTACCTTTCTTGTATTTAAAGAGTCCGGCTTTCTGGGCGAGCTCGATGTTGGTCTTCATACTGCGGCCATCGACGACAAGCTTCTTTCCATGTGTATCACAGAACTCGATGATCTTGATGATGCGTTCCAAGAGGGAAGAAAAGGTGGCGATGATAACTCTGCCATGAGAATTTTTGATGAGTTCTTCGATGGTGTTGTGCACGACTGGCTCAGGGATTGAGAAGCCAGGCTTCTGGCAGTTTGTTGAGTCAGCCATCAACAGCAGCACCTTTTCTTTCTTGAACTTCGCATATTCTTTCTCTTCTTCTGGTACCGGTATGCCGCCTATGTGGTCGAGTTTCAAGTCTCCCGTGTGTGCAATGACTCCGTATGGAGTTTCTACCATGACACCCATCGCGTCAGGAATAGTGTGCGTTACTTTAAAGAAGCGCACTGCGAGGTCTTTGAATGAGACACGATCTTCCGTTTCGACTATTTTCATGTCGATGGGGGGCAGATTAGGGAACTCGTCTTGCCGCTTCTGGATCAAAAGTGCAGTAAGGTTGCGGGCATAGACGGGGGGATTGCCGATGCGTGGAAGGGTATAGGGAAGTCCACCGATGTGGTCCAAGTGGCCATGGGTGATGAACACGCCGCGGATCTTGTCCTTGCGCTCTTCGAGGTACTCAGTGTTCGCAAGAATATAGTCTACTCCTGGGGTATCCTCGTCTTTGAATTGGAAACCGCAGTCAATAACTACGATATCATCTCCGAATTCAACTGCCGCAATATTGCGTCCGATCTCCTCAACTCCGCCAAGTATGAGCACGCGCACATCGCCTGCAGCGAGTGGAGGTATAGTGATCTTTTTCTTCTCACCTTCACTGCGCTCATTGCGCATCTCTTCAGTGCGTATACGTGCGTCGTCAAAATGCTTACCCGAAAGGCCGCTCGTCCGTGGTTTTCGTATCTGTTGACGTCTTCCTCCGCCTCCAGCAGCGTTACGCGATCCAGAACTTGAATTGCGAGGTCCGCGAGTTGTGCCGCGAGGAACTGCATCCCCATCAGTACTCATTGTTCCGACGCGTGAAGCACTGCTCGCACCCACTGATCGTCTTTGTGGAGGGCGTGAGCCCATACCACCTGATATGCCTCCTGTTGTTGTTCTGTTTTGTGAGTTTCCGACTGACCTATTGGGTGGTCGTACATAGCTCTGGATGCCTGTAGTGCGCAAAAGCGGGACACCCCCTGGTGCTCTCATTGGGCGTCCTCCTTGCGTTCGCACAACCCCTGTCTCACTGCCACCACTGCCTTGCGAGCGAGTAGTCTCAGCTCTCCGCGGAGTAATCGGGCGGCGTGAACTATCGGCACTGCGTGCACTTGGGCGATCGTTTTCTCTTCCTGTGCTTTCGTTTCTTTCTATCATGATAATACTAGTGACTTATAATTGATTAACTTTTTGTTTTTTTATTCAAATAAACAACATATAACAAACAACGATAGACTCGTGGGTCACAGTTGCGTGTTACCGGTTATGCATTTGATCTGCGACCCACTGCCACACACGCTCCGATTCTACATACCAATCAGCAACTCCCAAGAATCGTTCCGACTCAGTAGTAATGAAACCAGGGTGCAAACCTTTGACCGTATCTGATGTGGCATATAAGAAGTCGGGGCTATAGAGAAATATTGCCGGAACATCGTCATGTATCGCTTGCGCAAATTGCATCAGGAGTATCGTGCGGTTCGCATCGTCATTTTCTTTGCGCGCATTTTCGAGGAGCTTGTCGACATTTTTATTTGTATACAAGGATACATTGAGCCCTGGTGAATTGCGTTGTGATGAGTGCCAATAAGGATAAGGGTCGGCGACGCGTCCGATTATCTGTCCATAAAAGAGTACGTCATATTTTCGCGGAGCCAAGATGTCGCCGACAAATGTCGATTGTTCGAATTCTTTGACAGTAACTACAGCTCCCACTTTCGCCCAGTCATTCTTTATAAGCTCGGCTGCGTTTCTGAGTTCCACCACATCGGGTAATGCTAGTGAGAATTGAAGCAATGTGACGGTCTTTTTCTTTTTGTCAGCTTTCTCATAGATGTTCGCTGTATTTAGGACCCAGCCGCCTTTTTCAAGAATTGCCCGAGCTTGAGATATACGGTCAAATCTACTCGGCGTGGTCGTCGCAAGTACATCTAAATAGGGAAGCGGGCCATCGATGGGCTTCGCGTATCCGCTTAGCACTTTCTTCACTATCTCATCTTTGTCTATTGATACATCGAGAGCTTGACGCACGGCTTTGTCTGCGAAGATTGGCTGTTGATTCTGATTGAAATAAAGCGCAAAGACACGGGGAAGCGGAGTGCGCTCGATGTGCCTTCCAGCTGCTTCAAGTGCACGTGCTTGCTCAGGTTCAATAGTGTGCATTTGCTCGATACTGTGGTCTGCATATGCTTGCGCTAATTCTTGGCTGTTACCATAGAATTGCATACGCAGATGCGTGATGTACGGTTCACCGAGTGCGAATTTTTTGAACGCAATAAGGTCATAATACTTGGGTAAACCCTTACCATTGTCGCGAACGATGCTTCCGAAACGATAAGGACCAGAACCTATGGGCTCTATGTTGAAATAGCTTACATCGAACTCGTTGTCGGGCACATTCTCCCAGATGTGCTTCGGGATTATTCCCATTGTTGCATTGTCTAAGAACGGTGCATAAGGCTGTTTGATGTGAAATATTACCGTCTTGTCGTCTGGTGTCGTTACCTCGACACCTTCCCAGCTGGCGCGTCTTGGGCTTTTTATCGCCAGTGCAAGATCGCGCACCTTGTCTATCGTAAATGCAATATCAGCTGAGGTTAGGGTCACGCCATCATGCCAGACGAGGTCATCTTTGAGTATGAATGTGTATGTGAGTCCATCAGGAGATACGGTATAGCTTTTTGCGAGATCTGGCACAAGAGCGCCCTCAGGTGTAGCACGCAAAAGTCCAGAGTAGATGAGCTCCGTAAGGTCGCGGTCAGAATCGCTTTTGGCAATGACGGGATTAATGAAACGTGGCTGTCCGATAATACCCTCAACCAGTTGTCCACCGTGACGTGGGATCTCTACAAGTCGCTTGTCGACTAACTTTGCGAGAAGAATAAATGAAGTAACAAGAAATATAAAAAGCGCGAGGATGAACGTAATTCGTGTCCACGAAGGAAGTGTAGAAAGTCCATATAGTGTTCTTTGTTTCATAGTACGATGATCGCCCACAGTAGCATTTTTTTGTATATCAAGATTCTCCACAAACAGTTACGATAATATATTAATTCAACGTGAGACGAGAATACGAAGAATGACGAACGAGACGCAAATCTTCTATAATTTTCCAAATTCTCGATACCTCCAGTCTGAGGCTTTCGCACAATGAGGATTTAAACTTTCGTGCTTTGGTCATTGATGTGTGTCTCAATTGACGAGCATAAGAGGTATCCGTAGGTGTGTTTATTATACATCATGAGTCAGAAATATTGACCATGTTGATAACTCCCAAACGAGATTCAGCGTTTATTTGCCGAGAAGTAGCGCAGCGAGATTGACTCCAATGAAGAGTATCGAGCAAGCAATTGTAGAAAAGAAAAGAATACGCTCAAATCCGCGTCTGGTGTATAGCGTGCCGCCGCCTGCATCGCCTCCTCCGAAAGCACCACCAAGCTCAGCACCTGAGCGCTGAAGCAAGATAAGCCCAATAAGGGAAACGGAGAGAATGATCTGCAACCAAGGTAGTGCATGCTTCAGTAGTTCCATGTGGATGAGATATTAGCATGGGGGGTCTCGTTTTGCAAATTTGGCGAATCCTGCTTTTGTCAGTGAGACTTAATTTTCGTCGAGCTACCTCTGGGGGTAGTCAGGCAAATAGAACAGGCACATCTCTGAGGTGCCTGTAGAAATAATGACGTTTTATTGCGGCGCCGACTTTTGCGGGGAGATCTCTTCGAGAATCTCGAGGAATGGCCAGGACTTGCCGGAGTAGGCGTATCCTTTCAGGATGTTCGCCATTCCAGTACAGCCGGATAGGCATCCGTTTTGCTGACCCCATGAAGTGCCTCCATAGTAATGAAAGCCTTGCTCCCTGACGAAATCCTGTATACCCGCCTCTTTGAAGCGCACCAGCTTGCAATTGAGCAACCGCGCGCCGGAGTTGAGGCATACTTGCGTTGGCAGAGTAGAGACCGATGCTACCTGCACCTGTGGTCCCGTGACATGCCAGCCGGTTTTCTGGATCGTAACTTCGCCGCTCCACGAGTCGTATGCGACTCCTATCTCCTGAATGCCAACATGATTGGCACAAAAAATGTAGAAGGCGACTACGAGAGCGATGGCGAGGGTGACGCGACTACCTGTGCTTTTGAACATGCAAATCTCCTTATCGTGAACGATGAACCCTTACTATTGAGCTGTGGTTATAATACATATTTAAAAATATTTGTCAATATATTCGTAATCCCCAATTCCTCAGGTCTTTGCCCGGGGTTGATTCATTGAAATTGCTGAAACCTTAAAATATCATTTGTAATCAGCTCTAAAACAATGCTTCGGCTCAAAAAACTCAGTATTATATCTAAACTAAACACACGCCGCACATTCATGCGATATATCGCATGAATGTAAGACAATTAAAATCTAAGGTCTTGGGAAGGTCAAAAATTAAAAAATTTTTAAACTCAATCACCGCGGACAGAATCCGCGGTTTGATTGTAGTATCTCTAATGAGTATTATAACTTAGATTGCACTGCATATGGAGTTCTTGGTTTTAGGGAACGTCAGCGAAGACGCTGCAGAGTTTGCTCCCTCAAAGCAGGTACGCAAACTGCGACTGCATTCCCGCACAAAGTGCGGGGTTTTATAGCCTTTGTCAGGGTTGGGTTAAAACCCTCGCCTTCGGAACGTCGGCTTCAGCATGATACGATTGAGTGATGGGTAATGACTACCGTATATCGTCCCAGCACAGTGGTTGATATCGCATAATAAATAAAATGCCACATTGCTGTGGCATTTTTTTAATGCACGATACGCTTGATCGGGACTTGTGAGCGGTAATCCTGTAGTCCGCTCAATATCTCAATGAGCGTTGCATGATGACTCTCGAGAAGTTCGAGGTTTTCATACGGAAGATGGAAATCGAATGCATCTTCGAAATGAAAGACAAGTGTCGGATTAGGAACTCCTACCGTGCGCACTTCAGCATAGCGAAGCAGGTTGACCCGAATAATGGCATCCAGATACAGAACGAAATCAGGGCTATCGGTTATCGCTTCATTGAGCTCATTCCATATTGCATCTTTGTCCGCTTCGCTTGGGGTAGGAAGGAACATCTCTGTTTTGTCGGTCAACCGACAAACAAATCCTTTTGCTCCATTGTGTTCGCCCGCAAACAGACAAACGAGATTATCAATGGGAAGATCTTCGTGTTCGATGTGTTCTTCTGTGTCCACGGAAGCTCCTTGTGTTGTTGGTAGGCCCAGTCCTTTTTAAGAGTGCCAATACTTATGAGGGAAGTCAAATATAAAATTGACCCACATGTTGCGGGTCAATGTAATGTCGTATTTGGAAAAAAGCAGTTCCTTCGCTCATTTTGAAAAAACGCAAGGAAAGTTATGAGCTTGTCTATCTCTGCTTTGTGTTCGTTATAAGAATACCAGAGCGTGTCACTAGACGTATGATTCGTGAACGATATAAGCAGGTCACAGTCTCCGTCCTCGGTGGGGTTTATATCCACCCTCCGCACTGTTCGCGGTGAAAAAAGCACATTATCGAATTCAAGCTCTACGAGATTGCGCGTTCGAACAGCGAGTATCATTTCCCATACTCGGTCGCGCTCGGCAATGTTATCAATTGGTTTGAAATACGAAGAACCATCGATATAAAGCACAGTGACGCCAACACGATCTTCTGGTCCTTCAAGTAATATGCAGCAGATATAGGCGGGATGTGCGATGATCTCCCGAACGATATCTTCGGTCTCCATGGCGACTCCTTTGAACTATCTTATTTGAGTATGCGGCTTTGCTTCATTTGGTGTCAATCGCGCTATACGTAGTATAATGCCCCTAATGAGTCTAAAAAAGAGCCTAAGATCAGAGCTGAA
>JAYVMS010000087.1:0-8208 GCA_043758815.1 bacterium | reverse complement strand
ACGGCACCCAATATCGGACTAGCAGCGTACATTTGTTCAAATTGTCGCTTAGTGTAGGCGTGTTTCAGAGGTTCGAATGTATCGTGTAGAACTTTCACTTCTTTTGAAGTCACTCGAACCCCTTCGAAGATATTCTCCATGTCCAAACTCAGCTCCTTGTTATGGAGAACGAAGTTTGAACCCATATATGCGAGCACATCTCGTTGAGTGTAATGTGGACCAGCTATCTATTGGTATGCCGTTAATATAAGTTTTGAGCTAGGAACGATTGAATCTGTAGAACTTTTTAGTTTAAGATTTCCATCTCGTTGAAGTTTGCGATATACTATTATTATGCGAGTTTTTTTCTGGAAATTGTTTCTTGTGCACATACGCAGCATATCCTTTTTGTTCGCCTCAATACTCATGTTTTTTGCAATCGCGATGCCGCGAGCAGATGCAGCATCTGTGACAGATTTCACGGATGATTTACTACACACAGACACGCACACGCAGTCCCATGGTGCGCAAGATTCTGTGTTGGCGAATATTCGAGATGGAGAGTATCGGAGTGCTTGGGACGAGTTCGGTACTAGTCCCATCGTAGACGGAACTGTTTCTGCCCCAGAAGTAACGAGACAAATATCCACTGATATCGCCTCGGATGTTGAGCGTCAAGTGGGATTTTATGAGCAAGAGATGCGTTCACTTTCCGACCAGCACCTTACTCCTGAAGAAGCACAGGAAATTGAGGGGACAGGCAGCAACGACCTGTTGCCTGAAGATTACATCGAACCGCACCCAAGTTTGGATGCGAATCCAGACGTGAATTTTTTTGCCCCAAATGATCTTAACATTAAAGATCACGCGATTCTGTCAGAAAAAGTTGCTTCAAGTGATATAGCAGAAGCAACGGATACGCAAACTTCCTTCGTCTTTCCATTGAAACCCGCAGACATCAAGATATTTCAGTCGGTACTCGGCGGTGAAGGAACCACATCTTCAGCAGACGTACCAGTAAGCACACCCCCATCCTCTGATGTTCCAGCACAGATTGACATTCCTGAGTTATCAAATGATTCTCCGGCAGAGGCACCGTGATGAAAAAGCAACTACATATATGGACGCTCATGGGTCTGCTTGCCTATATCTTGGTGACTCCTGTTGCAGGTAGAGCAAACAGCACCACTAGTGATGTAAATAAAAGTACGTCAACCGCATCAGTGTCTGTATTAAGTGGAACAGAGGAACTCAAGCGAGCAATCTCAGAAGGAAAAGCCGACATTCAATATTTACGGAACGGCACCTCTACAAGATATGGCTTATCACATTCTCTGCATCATGGATCGAATGGCAAGGAGGTAATAATCTTGCAAAATTTTCTCAAAATTTATGGTGCATTAGCCAAAGGTGCTCCGACGGGTCATTTTGGTCCGCTGACAAAGCATGCCGTGGAAGTGTTTCAGCAAAAAGAATCTCTTGATGTTGTCGGGAGGGTCGGAACAAAGACACGTGCGAGGATTATTGCAATCAGTGGACGTACACTTGATTACCCCACTACTCAGGGCGCATCTTCTTCGCCGATGATAATCAACGCTATTCTCAGTACTGATGTTGGTGACGACGGTTCTGGTGTTGGAGAAGCGACTGTCTTTTCTAGTACGACTCACAACATCTATGCCATTCTGACGCTCACAGATGTTGTGCAATCGACTGAGATCGCCTATGTTCGCTCATTTAATAGCAAATATGTTGATTCAGGAGTTACCCATCCGAGTAGGGCTCGACTTCACTATATGCATTTTCAGTGGTCAACAAAGCTCGGCGCAATACGCCCCGTCGGGGCATACTCCCTCACTTTCTATATTAATGGTAAGCGGGCGAAATCAGTCGCCTTCAGCGTACAATGAAGTCCATGAAAAACAAGATTTTCCTCCTCTATATGCCATTTTTGTTTGTGCCGCTTCTTACTTATGCACAAACGACGACATTAATAACAAAAAACTCTAACGCAACAACGACCGAACGCATCGCGCATGTCCCGATTCTTATCTACCACAGCGTCCGCCCGTATTATCCGGGCATTACGAACCTCGTCAAAGAGTATACGGTACCGCCGGATATTTTCGAAGATCAACTAAAGTATTTGCGCGACAATGGGTATACCCCGGTGACGCTCGACAATCTTTCTCATTTCTTTGCCGACGGAACTTCACTCCCGCCGAAGCCAGTGATGATAACGCTTGATGACGGCTGGGAGAATCAGTATGTTTATGCATTTCCGCTCCTGAAGAAGTATAAGTTTCCTGGGATTTTCTATGTATACCCTGGGGCAATCGGAAAGAAGCACTTTTTGACCTATCCCGAGATCAAAGAAATGATTGCCGGGGGGATGTTCATTGCCGACCATACACAGACGCATCCTGAGCTTACCAAAATTAGTCAAACTCTTGAACTGAAGAAGGAAATTGTGGATAGTAGGGAAATTCTTGAGAAGGAGCTCGGGGTTCCAATTAGGGATTTCGCGTACCCCTTTGGCGCTTACAATTACCAGTGTATCAAGATGGTCATGCAGTCTGGCTATCGTACTGCACGCACAGTGCACGGAGGGTTGGTAGAGAATTCTCTTGCACCATACACGATAGACGGCATAATTATTACCGGGGATTTCAATCGTTTCGTCTCGTGGGTGAATAAATAGGGCATAAGGTACAAAAACACTGGCTTTTTCATAAGATTTCTCGTAGTTTTTTTATCAGTCGGAGCGATTGTTGAAGCGAGGAAGATAGAGCTTAAGACTTTCTCCTTGTGACTCTTTCCTATTCCTCGATGCACCTCAACAATGTCACGGGTGTGCGAAAAAATAGGCCGGTGTTTTGGGTATTATCCCCATTTTGTCTGTGAAGCGCTCTGATCAAATTCTTGGCTGGTGATCTCAATGAGCTGCCGCAAGGGCAGTACTACCAACGAGAAGAGAGCCGAGCAGTACTGAGCCTGCGATTGCATATCCCATCTTACTTTCTGTTTTATTTTTCCGCGCATATTATTGGCTATTGATTAAGCTCCATTGGACAAAAGAACTAATTGGGGGTTAGTGATGCGATTGTGCGCGTAATGTCCCCCTAACTCTGATACGCATGAGCGACGACAATCCTTTCACTAGTTATTAAATACACTTAATTATGGTTTTAATATACGACATTAAACGCAATCGACACCATGGCAATCACGAGCAAAACAATGCCGATGAGAAACGAGTAATCCGCGAGATTCCTGTGCCGTACAATACTTGAAATACCATGCCGCATAGAGAGATACGCAAAAACTATGCTCATGAGAAAGAAAAATGATGCTATCGCCGCGACCTTATCAAGAATGGTCGAATTTGCCATGTTGCTCAATTTCAATCCGGTGATAATGACCAAACAGACACCAATGAGATTACCGGCTGCTTGTAATATGTGTGATGCCACTTCTTTTTTGTAATCTTGCATGCATTATTTTCGGAAGACACCAGAAAAGTGCCCTTAACAAAAGGGGCCTCCCGAGAGGTCTCCTTTGCAAGAGCACAATAGTGACTCTTCCTGCCAACCGCGTCTACCGGTAACATCGACGAGCACATGTTGGTCGTAGTGAATAGTGCTGTCCTTATTCAAGCGGGCCGTATATCTAACGCACAACTGGCTTGAGGATGCAAAGTTCGCCGACAATATAGCTGCGAGCTGTTTGTTCGCTCGATGTCGCTCAGATGCAAGTGGAATTATATTACTGGTAACTTTCGACCTACATTATTTATACGCAGATCGAGTGAAATTCCTTTCAAGGGAGTATCATAGTTCCCATTCATGCACTGATTGTGCGATAAAAATACTCGTTGAAGATTCCAGTAGCCCAGACATACGAATGTCAGAATCTTTCTTTGGTGAAAATGGTTCGTCTGTTGTTGTGGCAATGCGTATTTTCCAAACTCTGCCCCCACTATCAATAACCGAAAAATTGTTGTTGTCCTCAATTGATGTGACCACGCCATTTAGTCGTCCTTTTTCTGTGTGACTCCACACTTTCCTCGAGTCTTGTACCACGAGATTATATGCGTGTACCGTATTTAGTAGCTCGTGGGTAATTTTCCCGACCCCAAACAGATTAAGGGTTAATCCGAGCATGATGCTCAAGAGGACGCTCACCAGCACAATCGCAGAAGTGCTATATTTGTAGCCTTTCTTTGTGTACTTAAGACTTATCCGCGCAAGGATTACGAATATGCCGAGTGCGGCGATCCACAGAAATGGGACCATACCAAGAAATTCCACCACATCATGCGGTATTGCAAAGAGACCATGTCGGTGAAAGTCCACAAACAGGAAGAGTGTAGCTGCGACAGAAAGTCCACCTAGCATGACAGAGAATATTACAGAAAACATCAAAGACCACCGGAGTATGAGGAATCGCCACCGCGGAAGCGGAGTAATTTTGTCAGCGTTTATTTGTTCCATTATTTTTCTTGAGAATTCTTCGTTCATGTGTGTGTTATTCCCTTAGCTTCCAGCGCAGTTTTTAACTCCCCTTTTCCTCGGCTAATAAGCGTTGCAACGGTTCCTTCCGGAATCTTAAGAATGTCACTGATTTCAGTATAGCTTTTCTCCTCAAGAAATCGCAGTGTGAGTACTGCTTTGTATTTAAGCTCAAGTTGAGAGAGTGCTTCACGCATGATGTTCACATCGTAGCGCTGCTCGGCGGCATCGACGGAGTCGTTTTCATCTACTAACCGCTCAAAAAATGCATCCGTATCTTCGGCGCTTAAACTTAATACGTGCGGTCGGACACTTTTCTTTCTAAAGAATGAGATTGTCTCATTGTGTGCGATGCGGTAAAGCCACGAAGAGAACTTTAGACTAGGGTCATAGTCATTCAAATTGAGGAAAACCTTTATAAAAATCTCCTGCAGTACATCATTTGTATCATGGTTATCCGCTATTCCTAGGCGCACAACATAGCGGCGAAGCGGGGCCTCATATTTGCAGACGATCTCTGAAAATGCTTGCTTATCGACGAGCGTTGCGGCAACGAGTTCCTGGTCCGTATGTTCAGTGATATTTAGCATGTAGTGTCGAGGGTGTAGACAGAAAAATTTTTCACCGCACAAGGTGTTGCGCATGAGAATGGTGTGGGTTACAACATTTAGTACGAAAACAACTGTTGGTTTGGTGCATCGAATGACAGTGCACTGTTTCACTCAGTATAACTAAATATATAGGGTAGGGTAAAATATGCGAATAGATACTCGTATCATCTAACCGATTAAACACAGTTCGAACGTCCCCCACGCAACCCGTCTGTGTGCTCGCCTGTTTGCGAGTATCGCTTGGGCGGGCACAGGCAGACGGCATTTCTGACACAGTGGCACAAAGAGTGACAGAGATGAGTTGCTTTGTGGTATGTCGGGTTCCAGCACAATCCTGTTTTGATGTTGGGAAGTAACTCGCGCTTTTCTTAACATCGTCCCAAAAGAGAAAAATTGGGTATCCACAATCTCATCAGTAATTCACCGTGGTGATGTAGTGTTTAAATTGTGGCTTATTATTAAGTTCTTAAGTACATAATTTATTTATGATAAAAAATTATAAAGCAGGCATTATCGTCGGGTCATTGGTGATGTTTATGGGAGGAGCCTTTTTGCCGACGCTTGCGAGTGCGGCGATCTCACCCACTCTCGGATTGGCGAATGATTTCAGTATTCTTTCGAGTACTTATACAAATACTGCGCCTGGAACAACAATCTCCGGAGACCTAGGGTACACGACCCCACCGGCCACAGCGGCCACGGTAAATGGTATTACCCATGTCGCTGACGGAGCATATAACCAAGCGGGGATAGATCAAGGCTCTGCACTGGTTAATTTAGCTACACAGGTGTGCACATTTACATTCGCTGCGGGAGCTGTTGATCTTGCATCCGATATTACCCACGGGCTCGTTGGCGTATACGCGCCCGGAGTCTATTGTATTGATGGTGCGGCCTCGGTCGGAACAGGGGGGATCACTCTTGCGGGCTATGGAACACATATTTTTAGAATGACCGGCGCACTCAACACCGCAGCAAACTCTCATGTCACTCTTGCGAACGGGGCAACCTCTTGTGATGTGTGGTGGACTCCCGGAGGGGGGACAACTCTCGGAGCGAACTCGGTGTTTGCCGGCCAAGATATTGATGCTTCGGGTGTTACCATAGGCAATGTAGTTATCTGGGCAGGAAGAGCGCTCGCTTTTGGAGGAACAGTTTCGACATCAAGAGATATTGTTTCCACCCCGACGTGTGAAACTACGAATGGAGGTGACACGGGAAATGGCGGGGGTGGAGAAAGTTGCCCAGTTATAACAGGCACGATTTCTGAAGCGACTGTATCTACCCATGACCGATCACACACGTTCCGCCTGTCGGGAAATAATTTAAGCACAACCTCGGAGTCGCAAAGGAGAGACAATTCTTTACCGGAGCACATTTCTAAATATTTCAGATCGCTCACATCCCTGTTCGCCAACTTGTTGTAAATAAAGAATACTCGCGTAGTAATGGCGGACAAACCATCTTACGCTAATAAGATATTGGCAAATGTAATAGTTGATATGGTTGATAAGGAAGAGTGTTGTAAAATCAAGAACAAAAAGAGAAGCAACTTAAAGAACTAGTTCAAAACAAAAGCGAACATATTCAGTAATTCGCCAAACGGGTTCGAAATCTATCCACGACCTGTCTGCGAGCAGCGCTCAGGCAGGCACAGGCAGACGCCATCCATCATTAGTTTTCACCAAGAACTCCCACCACGGAGAGTACTTCCACGTGATCGCTCTTGGCGGGAGGTCGTGCGGAATGTCGGCGTACTGGCAGCCGGAGGAGACGACGTACAGGATCGCGTTGACGATCTCGCGCTTCGGATACTTCTCTCTACGTCCACCGTCTCGATTGTTAGACTTTGCATGGGGAATGAAAGACTTGATCAGATTCCACGCTTTGTCGGTGAGGTCGGATATGTATGATTTTCGGATGATGGTGAGTTGTGTTTTCATATGAGTGTATTAATTTGCGTTACTACACTCATATGATACCGCAACATCTCACATCTCTCGTCTAGGGGTTAGTGGATGGGCTCTTAGACGGAATACCATTAAGAAGATTAGGTCGCTCAACTGAGGGATTTTTTGGTTTGAGCTTTGCAAAACTCGTAGCACGTCATAGTCATCAGTGGTATCATTATTAGGAAGTTATTAATTTATAAAGAATACAAATTCATGAACAAAAAAGTTTTTTCGTTTACGGTTGGTGTGATGTTGGCATTCGGAGGTGTGGGCATGGCAATGGCACAAACATCTACCCCAGCAACATCAACAGACCCTGTTGTCCTTCAGACACAAATACAGCAACTGCTTCAGCAGATAGCTGACCTCAAGGCACAGATTGCAGAACTAAAAAATAACAACACGAGCCTCCAGGGCAATGTTTCGCAATTGAAGCAGGTTATTCAGCTTGGTTCGCGTATGCACAGAGGGATGAGGGGAGATGATGTGAAGCATTTGCAAGAAGCACTTGCAACAGATTCCAATGTTCTTTCCAAAGATGGAATTACTGGTTTCTTTGGACCCATGACCGAGCATGCAGTTGAGCATTTTCAGAAACATTTTGGACTTGATCCTGTGGGTGAGGTTGGACCAATGACCCTAAACAAGCTTAACGAGCTTCTTAAGGAAAAAAATGTCACCGAACAGGACCTCAACGATAACATAGGCGGTGATCTTGGAGACATTGGTGATGCAACTGATGATGTTGGTGGTGACGGTGAAATGATGCATGGACAGAACGCATCTTCAACAAATCAGCATGAAGACGGTGGAGCAAGGGGGGGAGAAAAACGAGGAGACTAAATACAACCAATTAGAGTACTTCATTTTCAATACACCCATCAGATGAGGGGTGTATTGTTATTATTGAGAAAATATAGTGGATCGCGGGGTGGGGTAAAGTGCAGGAACATCCTCTACGACCTGTCTGCGTGCAATCCGCACAGGCAGAGAGCACCCCAATAATTGTATTTTTATTAATTCCTCTTAATACCCCTTGGCTCTGCCATGGGGATTTCCGCTAAGGAAGGGTTTGGGAAACCGTTGGTTTTCCAAGATATTTAAGCGCGAAGCTCCTGAGATACCCCGCCGATACGAAGCGGAGCGAGTGAGGGT
>JAYVMS010000086.1:0-9172 GCA_043758815.1 bacterium | reverse complement strand
GGCAACTTCCATGGACGCACTACGACGATCGTCGGCGGCTCAAGCGAACCAAAGTACAAGAAATATTTCGGTCCGTATGCAGGCAACATCATCAATGTTCCCTACGACGACATCGATGCGCTCGCGCGTGTACTCAATAAAAACGGCAAGCGTATCGCTGGCATCATCATCGAGCCGATTCAGGGCGAAGGTGGCGTTGTCATCCCGCGCAACGGATATCTTTCGGAGTGTTATGCACTCTCCAAGGAACACAACGTTGTCTTCTGTGCTGATGAGATCCAAACCGGACTCGGGCGTACCGGTGAGCTACTCGCCTGTATGCACGAAGGAGTGAAGCCCGACATTTTCGTCGTTGCAAAATCCCTCGGCGCCGGCAAGAACGCGGTCGCAATGGTCTATGCCAAAGAAGAGTTCATGTGCTTCGACCCAGGAGAACATGGCTCGACCTACGGTGGCAACACCGCAGCAATGACCTTGGCGGGCGCGGTGCTACAGATCATCAAGGAAGAGAAGCTGTGTGAGCAGTCGCGCAAAGTCGGTGCATATCTACTTGAGCAATTGCGAACCAAACTTTCGCGCCCTGAGATCCATCCGCATGTGACTGCCATCCGCGGTCGCGGACTCATGATCGGCGTCGAACTCGCTTCGCACGTGAACACCGAAGCCCTGATCGATCGCCTACTCGAACATGGGGTCATGACCAAAGACGCGCACGGAGTCATCCGTGTCACACCTCCGCTCATCATCGATGAAGACAATTGCGATACGCTTGTCGAAGGCATCCACGATGCATTCCTCGCTGAATTTGCAAAGTCGAAACGGCAAGAACCCGCCGCGAAAGCGTCCACAAGAAAACCTGCATGCATGACCGCACGCAAATCGGGAATGCCGAAGAAGACCGTGCCTCTCCAAAGAAATGTCGGCAAATAACTAACAAGTTACAAAAGCCCCCGAACGAAATCGTTCGGGGCATTTTTTTATCTTTCAGTCTTTCTCAGGCAAGCAGTGCCGCGAGAATGTCTTTAATGTAGTTGATAGTGACATACGAAACACCATCCACATCAGGCTCATCTTTGTCGGGACAATACTCTACCATATCGACACTTGCCACTGTGCCTCTATTTCGTATCGCGCGCATGAGTGCGACTGATTGCAGGAGGTTGTAGCCGCGCTTGCCACGGTATCCAGTCCCAGGGGCGTCAGTTGCGTCGATATCGAAGCTCACGTGCACGGGCGAGTCTTGCACAAAGTTTGCAGCTTCTTCGTAGAGCATATCAAAGCCATCCTTTTGTGTTTGCACGAGCGTCACTTGCTTCACTCCAAGCCGATTAAAGAACTCGACCTCAGCGACCTCGACACTCTGTGGGTCAGCCCCTACATGCAAAAGCTGCGATGGCAGGAGCTTTCTCTCTCTCGGAGCAATATTCCCTGCCGCGAGAAGTCGCTTGTCGCCGTAGCCCATTGCAAGTGCCAATGGCATGCGATGTGCATTCTTGGTTGGAGATGAATACTGGTCATGCACATCGCAATGCTGGTCGACATAGATAACCCGAAGGTCACTTCCGTACTTCTTAAGCGAGGCGGTTATGGTCGCCACTGCAAGCGTGTGGTCGCCTCCGATAAACAGCGGGACCTCATCATTTACGTGCGCAAGCGCGGCTTCGACATACGCATAACGCAATGAGTTCCTTACCTGAAAAAGGTGCTTAACGAGCGGCCGGCCATAAATACGTGATGCGGGATTAAGGAGCGATGGGAAGCGTTTGGAAAGGTCCTCGTAAGTTACGACCCTTCCGTTTGCTCTTAAGGCCTCGATAATTCCGTTTTGCACTAGCACTTTCGGTGCATCGCTTGTGCAACTTCCACCGCCACCCACGCCGGATGGAAATCCGAATGCGTGGATAGGTAATTGATCGTTCATGGAGACCTCCAAGTGTTGGTCGAATTTTTTTAACTGTAAATAGCTAACTGTCTGGGGTTCATCCTAAACAAATTCAAGTGCAGATGCAAACATAATTCTCTAGTGTGTAATCGGGGTACCCAAGGCCCCGTTCATATATAAATTTTCTATGCTCCATGAACGTGGCACAAAGGACCGTCATCACCAATTACTATGAAGTAATTAGTGGACGAGTCCTAAACAGGCGTTGAATTGATCGACGAGAGCATTGAATGCGGCGACCTCTGCCTTGATGCTCGCCGCAAGAGCATTGTAAACGTTCACAATATTGTTGTAGTCGGCGACCATGGCGTTGTATGTAGTTCTGTCCATGTTCGGGTCTTTCATTTGCGTAAGCTTTGAGTCGAGGGTCGCCTGCAGCGTTGCTATCTGTGCTTCATCCGAAATAATTTTCTGCTGTAATTCTTCATCAGGCTTGGTACACGTCGAAGCGGGGCGGCCAAATTCCTGAACAGCGTACCAAACGATTCTCCCCTGATAATTACCTTCTATAGCTGAGATGCCCAACTCGGTATAATTCTTATTAAGAATATTGGCGCGATGACCTGGGGAATTCATCCACCCCGTCATCACGTCCTGACTTGAGACAAAGTCACCCATGGCAAGGTTCTCACCGATATTGAGGTAGTCGTATAGATTGCGCTCAGCGAGCATAACCACGTCAGTACCATCGGGGGCCACATGTGCGAAGTATTGCTTGGCTATCATATCCTTGGCTTTGGTGAGCGCCATGGCGGCAAGTTTTTTGTTATAGGTAAGCGGTCCTAAGCCTTGAGTCTTACGTTCGATATTTACGATAAGCAAAATATCGTTTTCGTTAAGGGCTCCATTTGTGTTAGGCGTCACCGTCTCACTAATGGAGGTAGTGGCAGAAACCTTAATTGTGCTCGACGAAGTAGTCGTAAGTATCGGCGCCACAATTGGCTTCGGCTTTTCAACATAGAGCGGCCCAGGGACCGAGACTGTCTTAGGCTTTACTTGTGAGGTTGGCTTGGCAGACGTTGTTGGTTTCTTATTATTTGCTGTAGTTGGTGGGGTCGTTGTGGTGACTTTTGAATCGGTCTTTATTTCGCTCGATGTTGCAAGCGTGGGTGTTGATGAAAGAGAGCGCGGGTCTGACAATGAAACATCATTCATGTTTTGATGCGCTGGTGTCTCATCTCCCGCCTTGATGACGGCGTTGCCGCCCCGCGAAAGAAAAGCAGGAAGTCCGTCGTCATGAAGCGACAACACTGCGACCACAAAAACAATCGCAACACTACCGGCGAGTATGCCTGTAAATTTTATGATAGAGTGCATCATGTTTTAGCTTGAGTATCCTCGCTCATAAGTCCGGCACCTTTTGCCAGTGCGGTGTCGATATATACGGCTCCACGCGGCAAGGTCTTGATGATGCGCCCAGGGATTTCTGCCGAGTCGCCATCAACAAGGAGCTCGCGAAACATCTTCCCCTTCTCGATTCCGACGAGATAAATACCAATAAGGTCAATTTGGCGCAAAAATGAGATCGTCGTGGTTACACGCTTTGCGAATGGGTTCTTGCCTGTTGCATCATAGGCAATTATCCAGCGCTCGCCCTCGAAAAGTTCATAAAATCGCTTGGGGTCCTCAGGGAACGGCATGATGCCTGCAGTATGGCCGTCGAGGGCAACACCCATCGTCGCCATGATGGCGCCGCGAGGGTGACGCGCTCGCCAACTGCGCAATTCGTTCTCATAAAAGTCTGCGAGTTGTTCCTGTGTCTGCCCTTTTTGTGTCGAGGTGTCGATAAGTCGGCAGCCACGCTGCACCGCACGCTCCCAAAACGCCGTCTTCCTCAGCTGTGCATAATTAGACACGCGATTGCTCGGGTCGTAGCGTTCATCAAAGATGCCGATAGTTAAGTATGGGCCGATGACAGACGGGTCGATGCGGTCGAGCACCCTAAGCGCCGAGCCTCCCGAGGAGAGAAAGAGCACGTCTCGCCGCTCGGTATCGTGAAATTCTTTAAGCTTACGCGTAATATCCTTAGCAAAGAAAGATGCAGTATCCTCTTCATCTCTGCGGACGTATAAGGTAAGGTTGCCCACTGTTTTTGAAACCACAGCCATATCAATTACATTATACCATCCCACCCGCAAACATCATGAATTTTATAGCAAAAGTAAAAGTCCTTATATTATTGTGTTTTTTGAGCTGTGGATAACTTGAACTTATTCGTATTTTGAAGACAAATATCGCTCCCCCGCTCATGCTATAATTTCTTCATGTTATCTAAAAAAAATATTCCCAGAACGCCCGTAGAAGGTGCCCTTGTATGCATTAATATTCCTGAAGTAAAAGCAGACCGTGAGCCGCATACGATCGATGAGCTACGCCTCGGAGCCAAAAATTCGCGCGCCTCGCGCATTGCCACGGAGTTCGACCGCGGACTCAAGTTCGTCAAAAAATATCCAAAGTCCGTGACCATATACGGCTCTGCCCGCTTTAAGCCTGGAACTCCTCACTATGACGATGCACGCGCGCTAGGAGCTCGGCTTGCGAAGCTCGGCTATGCAGTTGTTACAGGAGGTGGCCCTGGAATAATGGAAGCGGCAAACCGCGGAGCAAAGGAGGTTGGTGGCGACTCAATAGGACTCAACATCGAACTCCCCAACGAGCAGATACTCAATCCATACACGACCGACTCGCTTTCTTTCTACTACTTCTTCTCGCGCAAGACGACAATGTCGTTTGCGGCTGAAGCGTACATCTACTACCCGGGAGGATTTGGTACGCTTGATGAATTCTTTGAGATCATCACACTGATCCAGACCAAAAAAATCAGAGTCACGCCTATCATTCTTGTCGGTTCTGATTTCTGGAAGCCACTTGAAGAGTTCATCATAAAGACGATGCTCCAAACACATGCAGCCATCAACAAGAGCGACCTCAAGCTCTTCACCATCACCGACGACCCTGAGGAGATCGAGAAGATCGTACTCGCCGCACCTGTGTATTTGTAAAGTAAAACTTACTGGCAAAAAAGACTGAACAAATGTTCAGTCTTTTTTGTTTGCAAGTGATTATAATACAGTAACTCCTTCTTCCCAACTAAACAGCCGACCAATTATACGTGGATCGGTTAGACCGTTGGCGCAGGTCCGAGCTGTGCGTAGATAAGGAATTCTTTGTTGCCGTCTCCCCCAAGAATGGGCGAGGCAAGCACGCCGATAATATGAAAGCCGAGTTCTGCGGTGTACGACTCAATGCGCATTGCGACGCTTGCGTGGAGCTTGGGGTCGGTGACGATGCCTTTGCCTATCTTATCCTTCCCTACTTCGAACTGCGGCTTGATGAGGGCGATAAGGTGACCGTTCTTGCGCAAGAGTTCTTTGACCTTAGGTAATACTTTTTCGAGGGAGATGAAAGAGACGTCGACGACGATCATATCTATCTTTTCTTTGAAGTCGGTCTTGGAGACATCTTTGATGTGTGTGCCTTCCATATTGACGACGCGCTTGTCGTTCTTTATCTTGGCGACAAGCTGACCGTGGCCCACATCGAGGGCGTATACCTTGGCTGCACCACGGGTTAAGACCACATCAGTAAAGCCTCCAGCTGAAGCGCCGATATCGAGGACAACCTTGCCCTTCAAGTCGATTTCGTAACGGGCAAAAACGTGGTCGAGCTTGAGGCCTGCGCGGGAGACCCAGACGATATCTGAATTAAGAAGTTTAAGCTCGTGAATGTCGCGAATATCGAAATCAGGCTCTGTAACAACGTTGCCATCCACAGTCACTTTGCCCTCCTTAATGAGTGTCTGGGCGCGCGCTCGCGAAGAAACAAGCTTGCGCGAGACAAGGGCTTTGTCCAGTCGAATCTCATTTTCTCCATGCATCTATTGAGCCTAGCGCAATATGGCTATAAAATCAACGAAAGGCCCCCTTCTATATAAAGAAGGGGGTTTGAGCATGTATATCTCTAAGTGCCGAATTATTGCTATTTTTTATTGAAGATCTCTTCGGCCATCTGGTCGGCAACGCGATGCGGCGGAATGCCGAGCATTCGCGAACGCTCGAGTAGCTCGAATGTGACGTGATCATTTAACTTGCAACCTTCTTCTACGACTTTGAGGTCGTAGTGTCCGGACATTTGGTTGTAGACGTCCCACAAACCGCGATTGTTCGCGAGATAGTCGGGTGCGTAGACGATTCCCTTCGCCATCAGTAGTGCGCCATCTTGATCGGGGTCAAGAAGGACATTGTTGGCGGAGCCTGCGATCACACGCAAACACGGTGGGTATGTCGCCATGCGCTTCGCATTCACGACACCGCCCAATGCGCATGGTGCGTAGACTAGGGCGGAGGGAAAATGCTCAGGCTCGCCGCGGTCATTCAGCTTGACGACTGTCGCACGAAGTTCATCTTGTGCACGAGCGAGGGCTTCGCGCTCGTACGCTTCCCTGGAGCGATTCGAGACATACAGTCGCATGCCGCAACGTGCAAGCATTTCAGCAAGCGGCATGCCTACCTTGCCGATACCTTCGACGTAGACCGAGCGTCCATCGAGCTCTCTACTTCCTGTGGCAAAGTAAAATGCCGCACGAAGTGAGTGATAGACCCCAAGCGCAGTGATGGGCGACGGATCTCCCCTGTATGGATGAGACTCTAGCGTCCCGCATGCATGGGTTGTGACTTGGAGCATCGTCTTTATGTCGTCGACACTCGTACCCACGTCCTCAGCAGAGATGTATTTGCCGCCGAGCGACTCGACTGCTCTTCCCATCGAAAGAAACTGGCCTTTACGCAAGCGCTTGGCTTCCTTCCATGGGACCATGACCGACTTGCCGCCTCCGAGTGGTACACCGAGGAGTGCCGCTTTGTAGGTCATGCCACGAGAAAGACGCGCGACGTCAAAGAACGGATCCCACCTTCCGATGTAATCGCCTTTTCGTCTGCAACCGCCAAGCGCAGGGCCGAGATTGATGTTGTGAATGGCGATGATGTTGGTGCACTGTGCCTCGTGATCATCGAATACATACAGACCTTCGTGATCCTTGAAGAGGTTGAGCACGGATGCGTTGTTTTTGACCGCGTGATCTCTGTCCATGATTTGCTCCTTGGTTAAAAGTACCTTCCATCCTTCATCCTACCCTTTTCCTTCTCCCCGTAAAGCATTTATTCGCACTCAAAATATCTACAAAAGATACCCGCATTGCGAGTATTTTTTGTTGTCTCAAAAGTATTATTTTCAAATGAGATGCGAGATGAATTGAAGATCACGCAGAACCTCAGTTTTGGGATGCAGTGTTAGGCGGCAGCTTGCGGTGTGTCTGAGAGGACGTACTCTCGTACGTTCTCCAGACCGCCGTAAGCGACAACGACACAATGCGCCCAAAATAGAGGTTCACGCTAGTCGCCCCCTACGAATGTTAAGGCAGTGCCTCCTTTACCGGCGCGACCAGTACGTCCAATACGATGCACATAATCATCATAGCTTTGAGGAAGCTCATAGTTGATGACATGGGTCACATTGGGAATATCGAGACCACGAGCGGCAACATCGGTTGCAACCATGATCTGCACCTTTTCATCCTTGAATGACTTGAGTGCCTGCTGACGCTGAGGCTGAGATTTGTTGCCATGAATTGAGGTCGTCTTGAAGCCTTCACGGCTGAGCGCGATACTCAACTTTTCGACACCGTGCTTGGTGCGTCCAAAAACAAGCACCTTACCAAATCCCGGAGAGCGAAGAAGATTGCAGAGGGTTGCGAATTTTTCTTCTTTTGAGCGAACGCGAACAACATCTTGCTCAACGTTACGAGATGTATCGTGCTTCTTCACTGATATCTTGAGTGGGTCGTGAAGCAATGTGCCTGCAAGCTGCTCAATCTCGCGCGAAAATGTGGCTGAGAAAAAGAGTGTGTGGCGTTCACGAGGAAGCTTCGCGATAAGGAACTTGATGTCATTGATGAATCCCATGTCGAGCATGCGATCCGCCTCATCGAGGACGAGGTTGTCGAAGCCGGCAAGATTGAGCTCACCGCGCTCAAGCAGATCCTTGATGCGGCCTGGGGTACCGATGACCATGCGTACCTTGCGACGCAGGCGTTCGATCTGCATACCGATAGATGCACCGCCAACAAGAAGCACCGAGTAGATACCAAGTCCGCGGGAAAATCCCATAAACTCTTCGTCGATCTGAAGCGCGAGTTCGCGCGTGGGGATGACAACGAGCACCTTCGCATTGGGATGCTTGATCATTTTGTTGATAAGCGGAATAAGAAATGCAGCGGTCTTGCCTTCACCGGTATTCGCGATACCGATGACATCGCGACCTTTGAGCACATCCGGTATGGAGCTGTCTTGAATAGCAGTTGGGATCTTATATCCCTTTGTTGCGATATTTTTCTTGAGTGATTCTTCGATATTGAAATCGTCGAACTGATGCACGGGAATATATGCCTTCTGCTCTTCGATAATAACTGCTTTGTTCACAAAGCGGTTGATGTCGATACGCTCTCCAGGATTGCGGGTGTTTCCGCGAGGGCGTCCTCCGAACCCGCCGCCACGACTACCACCAAATCCCCCGCGTGATGGTAGAGAGCGAAAAGCTCCACTTCCGCTCGTGGGGCGAGATGAGGGGCGACTAAAACCACCCGAACTTGGGCGTCCGGCATTGCTGCCACGGCGAGGAGCGTAGCTTCCGCCTTCGCCTCCCCCAAGTGAGACCGCGCGGCGTGTACTGCTACTATCTCCTCTACTACTATTTGAACCTTGATACATAAATTTAAAACTAAATATCAGGTAAGACGATGCACACACGACAAGTCGCGGATACGCATTGTTTAGTGCGTACAAATATGCAGAATTCTCTTACGAGATACTGGCTAATAGACCCCACAACACCCTTGATATAACCACTTTGTGGAGTCTCTCCGATTTTTCGACGGGCCCTGCGAATCAAATCGCGGACAATTGAGAGAAGAGTTTTATGAGAATTACAGCCTATCACGTCTTGACTCTGTTGTCAAAGGGTGTTATTTGTGAAGCAGTTATTCTTTTGTATGATGAGGTTCCACATGCGTAATGTAGCTGCAAGTGATAACTTACTTACCATAAAACAGAGAGAAGAATTGAGACTTTCTCAGCGTGTGCTCAAAAAAGAACTGAATGAAGCAGAGCGCGCACTCGCGAGAATGCGCGAGCGTTATCTTGCAACGTTTCTTCCTGCGCTCGTTACCTATCTCGA
>JAYVMS010000085.1:0-15339 GCA_043758815.1 bacterium | reverse complement strand
AATTAAGGAGGGTTATGTATTGCATTGTAATTTTGGATCTATTCCGGACTTCAGTCCGAGTTCATTCTGTGCGCTAGAGCGCACAGTGGTTGAATTGCTATCGCCGATAAAAAATTGAAATTGAAATTTAATGAAGAACCCCGCAGTAAGCTGACGGGGTATCGGACTTATGCGCCACAGCAGTGACTCAAATAGCATTGCTTTGTTCTTGTGGATTTGTAAGTATTCTTTATTCTCTACTTTTATAGATAGCATTCTATCATGAGTCCCGCAGCATGCTGGCGGGGAATTAACCCTGAGAGGGATTAAACACATGCAGCACCAATGAGTAGGCTGGTGAGCAATTAAGCGTAGCGTTCGATGAGACGGGTGCGAAGTTCGCGGGCGTATGGTTCGTTGTTTATCGCGATGGCAGTATCAAGCTTTTGCAGCAGTCTGTCATATTCTTGCTTTGTATAGAGTTCGCCACCTGCGAGTTCTAAAAAGCTATCAACTTCGTTAATAAGCGAAGAGGCTTCACTTTCTGCACTCGTGTTACCTTCTTGCCACTGTCCTTGTATTTGCGTATTGATCACATCAAGCTCACGATAGACCTCTCGTGAGTGTGCTCCATCAGAACCTTCATTTGAACTGTTGTGATTTTCATTCATATGTATTTACTCTACTCCCTCCACCAAACTTGGCAAGAAGGTATACACTTATAAAATTAGGGCGGGGGAATGGAAAATGAGAGAATGAAAATAGAATTTCAGGATTGGTCATGCATCTTATAACCGCGCATGACCCAATTCTTCTTAGCGGTAATCCACTTAGTAGAATGCGAGTGCCTACGGCTCTCGAGTACTTAAATTTTGAAGTACTCTAGTGGTGATGAAATTGGAAGTAACCTTGTGTCATACTCTCCGTGGTGACCCTTTTTCATTTTATTAAAATAATTCGGAATGAGTGCCGAGATCAACTAAAACAAGGATAAGTACGTCATTAAGCTTCTGATAAACCAAAAGAATGTCATTTTGAACATGGCACTCTCTAAAATCTTTAAGCGTTCCCTTAAGCTGATGATCTTTATACTTAGCCTCCAGCTTTTCGCCTTTCGCGAGCTTATCAATCACACTTTCCAAAGTATCAGAATCAAAGTCTTTATGTCTTGAAACTCTTTTAACCGCCTTCTGGTATCGTTTGATTGAGGTGATCTCGTACATTCACAAGAGTTTACCTCTTCAATATACTCTGGTGCAACTCCTTGGCAGTTTTATACACTTTTCCGTTTTTTACAGCACTGGCTACTTCACTAAGTAGCTTGCGCTTCTCGCTCTCTGGCAGATCGTCTGCGCTACGTACGGTAAAAGGAATCGAATTGGTTCGCACAACTTCTGCCAAGAATATCTTGATTCCGGTAGACATATCTAAACCCATCTTTTCGAGTGCTTTCTGGGCATCTTTCTTGAGTTTGGGATCAATGCGAGTTTGTAGTGTTGTGGTCATGCTGGTAGCCTATCAAATGTATATACATTGTCAATACAATGTATATACATCGACAAAGACCACTTGGGTTAGAACAAGAGGCGGCTTGAAATTCCTGTTTTATTTGCTATCGCAAATAAAACAGGATTCTATGGCAAATAAATAATATGAATTTCTGTAATTTGCTGTGTTGTGGTGTCGAGATTCCTTTTTACCTGTAGCCTCTATGCAATTCATTACATCTAAAATCCAACCCTTCGCATTGCTATTTTTTATCTGTTTTAAAAACACTGTTTTGTGCCATTTTTCCAAAACATATTTCTTTAATATTTCTTTTCCATTCTCGACATAAAGCTCCGGCTATTAGCACTACAGTGACGGAGGTCATCAACCTAGTGGCGGTAAAGTAAAATCTCGTAAAAGCAACAATCAGACAGATGATCGGGGCTATGAGTAGCTTTGCAATAGATTTATAATATAGCTTTTGGGTGTATGTGACTTTCATTCAACTAATTATCTCACAAATTTTAAAAATTATAGACGGCTTCGGTTTCTATTCTCCTTATCCTTTAAACTTGTCTAATGCTTTCCAAATCTCATCCTCTTCAAATCCATGCTTAAGAAATTCGCGGAATACGATACCATTCACTTGCTTGCTCATTCCTTCATAAACGGTTACGACCAAACCCCTTAAATCCTCTACAGCTATATCAGGTTTTCTTATTGCAACATGAGAAGTGCCACCAGTAGGAACCGTTAGGACAAGGTCGAGTTTCTCCCCAGCTTTTAACCAATCTTGTTTTTTAATATTACCCAAAGAATCCCATAAATCTTTTTTTTATGGGAAATTCTGAAGTCATAATGACTACGCAACAGAGAGCGCCATCTGGGTTACCTCTTTCTTTAAGATCTCTGAGGAAGTACTTGTCTCTACGTGAAAAGCTGTAAATATTGCTTCGCGAATATTTGATTCGATTTCAAAATCTGTGGGATTTATATTTGTGCCACCGGTGATTATTCCAGTAACCTCATTGCATTGAGCAGACCATCCATATTCATCCTTTGAAATTGTAAAATGGAGCATCCCCCCCAACTGCTGTATTTGATGGGTCATTTTTTCAATAGCTCCATAATCTCTTGTTTTACCATCAACTAGACTTCCTAATTTGTAGTTTTTTTCTTCCATAAAGTTTAGTTTTGTGCTCTGGTTATTATACCTTGAAAATTCCTACTTTATATTGAGTTCTGCACATGTGAGCTATCATACTACTCAGAAACCATGAAAAAGCAATGACGGCATTAAATTAGCGAGAAAACAGAAAGTGCGGAGCTGACAACTTTTGCAATCTGCTCTGGAATGCACACTAGGCTCCCCTGAGGCTTACCCATCTATTTTTATTGCAGGGGTGTGTAGGATACAGCTCAGAATTGGCTTTTAACCTCGGCAAAAACAGGCTCTAGGATGTCTTTCGAAGAGCTTAATTGACTTAATTCGGGGCACTTGCAGAAGTTCTGGTAAAACATGTGTTTGGTTGTGCATTTCCAGACCTTCAGTTTTGGATGCAATGCGAAGTCTTGGACTGAGAAAATGCAAAGGGGGGCATAGTCGGCTATGTCTCCCTGCTTTTCGAAGGAAAGACGAGTAGTGCGCCAAAAATGGAGGTCTTGGTATGGGGTTACGAGAGATTGTCAGATCAAGTGATGCTCCCCCAACCTCCACCCCCCGCCCCATAAATACATTGCGAAGCCACAACAAAAAACACCCGGGACAGCAGTTTCTCTAAGGGCAACCCTTTCTCAAATTCTTAAGGGTCGCCCTTTGCTGTCTCGGGTGTTTTTTGTTGTTTGCTTTAGTAGCTGCGCAATTTATTTATGTTGCCGTGTTGGCGGATCTTCTCGTGGGCTTTGGCTTCGATCTGGCGAATGCGCTCTCTTGTAACGCCAAACTCCTTGCCTACTTCTTCGAGGGTGTGGGTGACGCCGTCGAGTAAACCGTGGCGCATTTCGAGAATTTTGCGCTCCTTAGGCGACAAGTCTGAAAGTATCTCCCCTACCTGATCGGCGAGAATTCTGCGGGATGATTCTGCGTCGGGGCTTAGGATCTTGTCGTCGGCGATGAACTCACCGAGAGTCGACTTGTCTTCGTCGTCGCCAATAGGCTTCTCAAGTGATACGGTGTCCTGGTCGATGTTCTCGATGATGCGGACGCGCTCGACATCGATGCCCATTTCGGTGGAGACTTCTTCGGCCATTGGTTCGCGGCCGAGGTCCTGCGTCAGTCTTCGAACGACTTGCTTGTACTTGGCGATAGTTTCTACCATATGAACAGGGATACGGATGGTGCGAGACTGATCGGCGAGTGCGCGGGTTATGGCCTGACGGATCCACCATGTGGCGTAGGTCGAGAACTTGTAGCCCTTGGACCAATCGAACTTGTCGACGGCGCGGAAGAGGCCGAGGTTGCCCTCCTGAATCAAGTCGAGAAGTGTGAGGTCGGGCGAGCGTCCGACGTACTTCTTGGCAACTGAAACCACGAGGCGGAGGTTGGCACGCGCAAGGAGGTTCTTGGCCTCAGGGTCGCCGGCGGCGATGCGCTGTGCGAGCTCGCGCTCGTCGCGGGCAGCAAGCAAAGGATACTGACCAATCTCACGCAGGTACATCTGGGTCGAGTCGTAGGGAGAGGACTTGGTGGTGAGGTACTTGCGGGATGCGCCTGTGACAGGAGCCGGCTCGTCGTCTGACTTCACATCAAGAAGACCGCCTGACTCTAAGATGTCGACACCCATGACCGACATGCGCTCGTATACCTCTTCGAGGAAGTCGATGTTGTTCTCTATCTCAGGGAAGACACGCAAGATCTCGTCATAGGTGACGAAGCCACGGTCGCGGCCGCGAGTGATGAGATGGTTGAGCTTGGTCTCAAGGGCTTTGCGCTCCTTGGTCATGGTCTTCTTGGGAGGAGGAGCAAATTTAATAGGCTTCTCTTTGACCGGTTTAGCGGCCTTTGCAGGCTTTACTGGCTTGCCTTTAGGAAGCGTCTTTTTTGACTTCGTCTCTTTTTTGGTCGCGGGCTTAGCAGCCTTAGATGCAGGCTTACCTTTGGGCAAGGGTTTCTTGACCGGCTTTGCCTTTGCCTTAGGCTTTGCGGCTTTGGGAGCAGGCTTGGTGTTCTTCTTTTTTACGACTTTTGATGCCATGGTGGATAATTAAAAATAAATGTTGTTATTAAAATAAGTTAGGTCAGTTTCGTTTCATGCGGCGATCTTCTAGGGCTATTATTCGTGGGGTGATCTGCTGATATTGTTCAAGGAAGGTCTTGGCTTCGTCCTTGGCGCCCTTTGCTTCGGCTTCGGATAGCTTTTGCCATAATGCGGCTTGTTTCTCCTTGAGGACCTCTTCTTCTATGGTATCTAAGAGCTCGTGTATCGAATGCTCAAGCTGCGGTCCATGCTCGTATTTGTACTCGGCTTTGAGTGAGAATGTACGCCTCTCGTCTTCGCCTGGGCTGTATGGTGTGAGGCCATGGCTCTCGATGCGCTCGTGATAGGTCTGCCTTATCACTATCACGTCGATGGCGGGCTCGGTTATCGGGATGTCGAGGAGGCTTTCGTTGGTGCTTTTCTGGCTCTGGGCTTCTATTGTGCTGTTTGAGGCATTATTTGAAGCTACTTTGGGTTTGGCACCCATTAGGCTCTCCTGCCACAGGATGATACCGATTATTTCTTCTTCGGCAACTTGACGGCGGGTTTTAATCGGAGCGCCTCTTATTTCGGTCGTTGCCTGAGAATTCTCGTACGTGGACTGGTTGGCACCGCGTGCAGGCTCTGACATACGCTGTGCAAGCTGAATGCGTTTCACTTCTTCCCAGACTGCGGTGTCGGGGACTCCGAGCTTGCGGGCAATTTCGATGATGAAGTGGGCTTGCTCGATCTTCGACTGCATCTCGATCACAAGTGGAAGGACCTTGTCTTCGACGGCTTGTCTGAATGTGCGCGCATCGTATCCGCGAGAAGATAAGGTAGTGAGATAGAAGTCGATGATGTGCTGTGAGCTCGCTATTACCTGTGCCCATGCGCTTGAAACTCCTGTGGTGGGGTCGGTGTGGGCGTGAATGTAGTCGGCGGGGTCCTTCGCGCTATTATTTTTCTGCTCCTCCCCTTCTTCGACAGGAATAGCGGCGACACGGACGCCCATACCTAGTGCGAGGGCCAAGCGGAATGCGCGCGCGGTGGCGTTCAATCCTGCTTCGTCGGCATCGAATGCGAAGACGAGGTTGTCGCTCAGTCGTTTTAAAAGTACTAAATGTTTTTCTGTGAGCGCAGTACCTGAGACAGCAACGGTGTTCTCGGTGCCTGCCTGATGGCTCATGATGAGGTCCATCTGCCCTTCTACTAAAATGGTGAAATTCTGCGAGCGTATCGACTTCTTCGCGCGATCGTAGCCAAACATGATGGATGACTTGTCGTAGAGCGGGCCTTCGGGCGAGTTCAGGTACTTTGCGACATCGGTGCCGTCTTGGTTCTTCTGCTCTCCGAATACGCGACCTGAGAAAGCGACGACGTGACCGTTGGCATCAAATATTGGGAACATTACTCTGCCTCGGAAGCGGTCGTAAGGAGATTTGCCCTCAACGGTCTTGATGAGTCCGGCTCGTTCTATCTCTTGATCGGAGAAGCCTTTGGAGTGCAGATGGTCATATGCGAGGCGCCAGTCGAGTAGTGCGTAGCCGATACGGAAACTTCTAATAGTTGCCTCGGTCAAACCTCGGCCGGTGAGGTATTCTTTGACGGCGCTATTCTCGAGCATGTGCCGCTGATAGAAGACAGTGACTTCTTCCATAAGCTCCAGCAGCTTGTCGCGCTCGGTGCGGGACTCGCTCGCTTCGCGCTTAAGCTCTACGCCTGCACGCTCGGCCAATATCTTGAGTGCATCGATGAACTCGACACCCTCAATGCTCTCGACGAAGGTAAAGATGTCGCCTCCGCGGTTGCAACCGAAACAATAGAACGCTTCGCGCGATGGCGAAACATTGAATGATGGCGACTTCTCGTTGTGAAACGGACACAGGGCTTTGTAGCTTGAGCCAGCCTTAGCCAATTTTATATACGAGCCGACAACGTCAACAATCGATAAGCGCTCTTTAATTTGTTCTACTGGAGTTGCCATTTTTCTTGTATACGTTTTTGGAAACGACAAACATCTTCACAACACGCTTGAAGGGGTTTATCGCTTTTTTAGATTTTAGTTTCTCGATCCAAATTTTCGTAACTGGTGTTACCGGTTACCTATTGCTAATGAAATGCGTTTTATGTAAACGGTATTTCATTAGCAAACGGAAACAGACAACTTATTTGAGAATCCAGCACTCTACTATCTGTGCATGATTTCTCTGTGAATCCTTACCAAACTCTAACTTAGCGGGATGCGATTTGTGGATTCGCGCTAGGTGTAAAGTTTGGGAATTTGGGAAAGTCAGTTTTTGAATGCAATTTTATTGGTTGTTTCACTATGGTTAAAGTTTCACTTTTGGGATGAGATTCGGATGTGGCGATCGGGCGGTGTCCGAGAAGGTGTACATGAGGTACATCTTCCGGACCCGCACGAGATGCCACATTCGAAGATCGCCCAAAATGGGACTTTACCCTAGGCTTGAATTATTTCGCGAGGAGGCAGGTCATCCTCCGGATCATATTCCGGCGCAACCCTATTGCTGTGAAAGCCCGTTCCCGCTGGTATCAAGCGTCCGAGGATAACGTTCTCCTTCAAACCGTACAGGCGGTCTGTTGCTCCTTGAACTGCGGCTTCGATAAGGACACGGGATGTGTTCTGGAAGGACGCTGCT
Source organism: bacterium (assembly GCA_043758815.1). Taxonomy (GTDB): domain Bacteria; phylum Patescibacteriota; class Minisyncoccia; order Phycocordibacterales; family UBA6899; genus MHLP01. The sequence goes on along the minus strand of JAYVMS010000085.1, from coordinate 8,033 downwards.
GAGAGGAAAGACTCCTTGGTGAGTGCAACTTCGGTGATACCCAAGACGAGATTGTCGCCCTTGGCTAACTCTTGTCCGAGTTTACCGACGCGTGCGTTCTCAACTGCGAGCTCTGACTCTTCGACGATGTCGCCTACTGAGAACCGTGTGTCGCCCGAGACCTTGATCTTGCGACGTGAGAACATTTGGCGAACGATAACCTCACAGTGCTTGCGAGAAATTGAAGCACCTTGTGTCTCGTAGATCTTGTTGATCTCGGAGATGATGTAGCGCTGTGCGCGATCGATGCCTCCGTACTTGAAGAGCTCGTCGATATCAGCGTAACCGTTGGTGAGCAAGTCGCCTGCCTTCACGTCCTGTCCGACCTTCACGATAGGTGAACGGCGGAACGAAACAGAGTGCTCGGCTTCTTTGATATCCTTCTCTTTCTCCTTGTCGGTTGCATCCTTCTTCTCCTTCTTTGGTTCGCGACTCAATACTACGATGATAAGGTCTTCCTTCTCACCTTGCTTGATGTCTGCAATGAATCCGTCCAGCTTACAAACAACTGCTTGAGCCTTGGGAGTCTGGCGTTCGAAAATGTCTTCGACACGAGGGAGACCCATGGTAATGTCCTCACCTGCGGCACCACCGGCGTGGAAGGTACGCATTGTGAGCTGAGTTCCTGGCTCGCCGATAGCTTGCGCTGCGACGATACCGACGGTCTCTCCCATTGCAACGAGTACACCACGGCCTAAATCCATACCGTAACACTGCTGACAGACTCCTCTTAGAGTCTTGCAGGTCAAGGGTGAGCGAACGAAGATCTCTGTCGCTCCTGACTTCTCAACCAACTGTGCTTCGTCGCGTCCGAGGAGTGAGCCTTTCTTGAAGACCACCTTGCCGTCCTTGCCAACGACATCCTTTGCGAGGACGCGTCCGCGTGCGGAACGTGAAAGTGTGATCTCGATACCAGATGCGTTCTCGACAGTGAGGTGTATGCCCTCTTTCTCGCCACAGTCTGCATCGATAACAACCACATCCTGCGCGACATCTACTAGGCGGCGTGTGAGGTAACCTGCTTTAGCGGTGTTCAAGGCGGTATCGGTCAAACCCTTACGAGAACCGTGAGTTGAGATGAAGTATTCGAGTGGTGAAAGTCCTTCTTTAAGTGACGGTACCATTGGGAAGTCGATGACGCGGCCTGATGGTCCTTGTGTAAGACCCTTGATGCCGACCATCTTTGTGACTTGCTTGATGGAACCACGCGCACCTGAGTTCAACATGTCCATGACTGGACCGTTCTTTGGAAGTCCCAAAGGAACGACCTTTTCGATGTCGATTTCAACCTTCTTCCAGATCTCAATGACCTTGTCGTACTTCTCGTCTGTCGAAAGCAAGCCTTCCTGCCACTGGTTGAGTATCATCTCCTCTTCCTTGCGGGCGGCCTTTACGATCTCACCCTTCTCTGGGGGAACCTTAACGTCTGAAAGTGACCATGTAATACCTGACTTTGTGACGTAGCGGTAACCGAATGCCTTTATCTTGTCGAGGACCTGTGGAGTGCCATCGATACCATAGCGGGTGATAAGGTCGTCTACCATGTTGGCAAGTGCCTTCTTGGTGACATCGGCGTTGATGAATGGGAAGTCTGATGGAAGGACTGAGTTGAAGAGCAAGCGGCCGACGGTCGTCTCGAATGGTTTGCCTTCGTACTGTGTGTACTTGGCGGAGTCGGTACCCATGACCTTGATCTTGGCGCGGAAGCCAACGACGCCGAAGTCGTATGCGGTGATAGCGGAGTTTGGTGTCGCAAAGATCTTGCCCTCACCCTTCTCCCCTTCAACGTACTTTGTCATCCAGAAACAGCCGAGCACGATGTCGAGGCCTGGGTTCACAACGGGGTCACCAGAACCTGGTTTCAAAAGGTTCTTGTTGGCTGCCATAAGCTCACGCGCTTCTGCTTGTGCCTGATCTGAAAGTGGAACGTGAACGGCCATCTGATCTCCATCGAAGTCTGCGTTGAAAGCGGAACAAACGAGTGGGTGGACCTGAATAGCGTTACCTTCGATAAGTGTAGGATTGAATGCTTGGATACCCAGACGATGAAGAGTAGGGGCACGGTTGAGTAGCACGTACTTGCCCTTGATGACGTCTTCGAGATTTGCCCACACCTCAGGGATACCTTCGTCGATAAGACGGTTGGCACCACGGATGTTGAATGCGAGTCCCTGCTCTAAAAGCTTGGCGATAACGAATGGGCGGAAAAGCTCGAGTGCCATGTGCTTTGGAAGTCCGCACTGATTGAGCTTCAAGTCAGGTCCGACGACGATAACAGAGCGGCCTGAGTAGTCGACACGCTTTCCGAGGAGGTTCTGACGGAACAAGCCCTGCTTACCCTTCAAAGTATCTGCGAGGGACTTCAACTGACGGCGCTGAGTCTGACTCATGGCGGCAGAAGTCGATCCGTGGCGGATGGAGTTGTCGATAAGTGCGTCTACTGCTTCCTGCAAAATACGTTTCTCGTTGCGCAAGATGACCTCAGGCGCATCGATCTCAACAAGCTTCTTCAAGCGGTTGTTGCGGTTGATGACGCGACGATACAGGTCGTTGACGTCTGAGGTCGCGTGGCGTCCTCCTTCGAGGGCTACCATAGGGCGAAGTCCTGGAGGAATAACGGGGATGACGGTAAGGAACATCCACTCAGGGCGAACTCCTGAGCGAAGCATTGCGCGAGCAAGTGCTAAACGCTTGTAGAGTTTTGCACGCTCAACAGCGCCTGCCTTCTCGAGACTGGTCTCAAGATGGGTCTCGAGCTTCTTCATGTCGAGCTTCTTGAACATCGCAAATACGGCTTCTGCACCGATGCCCGCTTCAAAAGCAGACGAGTACTTCAAGCTGTACTTGTGATAGGTCATTTCGTCCAGTATTAGTCCGACCTTGATGCCGTCGATCTCTTTCTTAGCAGCGGTGAGGAGCTCCTTGAACTTGTCCTTTGAGCGCTTGTCTTCGAGAGACTTCACCTTGGACTTGTATTCGCGGTCGAGTTCCTTCAAGAGGTTCTCTTTGTCTCCCTCATTCACGCTTGTGACGATGTATGCAGCAAAGTAGATGACCTTCTCGAGTTCAGCAACAGGAAGGTTGAGCAAAAGGCCGATGCGTGACGGGATACCACGCAAGAACCAGATGTGTGAAACAGGAGCTGCGAGCTCGATGTGTCCCATGCGCTCACGGCGCACGATAGCACGAGTAATCTCGACACCGCATTTCTCACAGATGATGCCCTTGAAGCGGATACCTCTATACTTGGCGCAGTAGCACTCGAAGTCTTTTTCTGGTCCGAAGATGCGCTCATCAAAGAGGCCGCCGCGCTCTGAACGCTGTGTACGGTAGTTGATGGTCTCTGGCTTCGTTATCTCGCCGTATGACCATTCTTTCATGCGCTCAGGAGATGCGAGCTTGATACCGATAGCGTTAAAATCTGTAATTGGGTTTTTCATAGTGTTGTTTTACATATGCACACCACGTAATTTTAGCGTCCTGCGTTTTGATTTTCTTCGAAAGTCTGGGAGCAGTACTTGCTGTACAGCCCCGGCGACATTTCTCATAAAATCACATCGCATGCCATCTAAAATTTCATCGTTGTGCTTTCTCGTTGATTCGAGTGTATGTATTTATTATTAGCTAATAATTAGACGACTTCGTCGCGATCTTCTTTGATAAGGTCGATATCCAGAGCGAGACCACGCAATGAATTGAGTAACACGTGGAATGTTGCAGGAAGGTTGGGTTCGCGAATGTTGCGGCCTTTGACGATGGAGTCGAATGCTGCTGAGCGTCCGAGAATATCGTCTGACTTTACGGTGAGCATTTCGCGAAGGATGTGAGCAGCACCATAACCTTGGAGCGCCCAGACTTCCATTTCACCGAAACGCTGTCCTCCGCCTTGTGCTTTACCTCCGAGCGGCTGCTGGGTGATGAGCGAGTAGGGCCCGATGGAACGCATGTGGATCTTATCCTCAACCATGTGATGAAGTTTCAAGATATACATGTAACCGACTGAGACCTCTTGTTCGAAGGGTTCACCATTGCGTCCGTCGTAGAGGCGCATCTTTCCGTCTTCGTTGAAGCCGGCTGATTTGAGCTCTGCGCGTATCTCCTCTTCGGTAACGCCGAGGAATGAAGGAGTGATAGCCTGATAGCCGTGAGCGTTGGCAGCGAGACCTAAGTGGAGCTCGAAGATCTGTCCGAGGTTCATGCGTGATGGGACTCCAAGAGGGGTCAAAATGACATCCACAGGAGTACCGTCGAGCATGTAAGGCATTTCTTCTAGTGGAAGAATCTTTGAGATAACACCCTTGTTGCCGTGGCGACCAGCGAGCTTGTCTCCAACGGAGATGTTGCGGAGCTGTGCGACCTCTATATAGATACGCTTGATAATACCTGACTCGAGGTTGTCGCCCTTCTCACGAGTGAAGACCTTCACGCCGATGATGCGACCACGCTTGCCGTGTTCCATGCGTAGTGATGTGTCTTTGACGTCGCGTGCCTTCTCACCGAAGATCGAGCGGAGCAAGCGTTCCTCAGGAGTGAGCTGTGCCTCTCCCTTTGGAGTGATTTTGCCGACGAGAATGTCGCCAGGGCGAACTTCAGCGCCGATGCGCACGATACCTTCGTGATCGAGGTCCTTGAGCTTCACTTCTCCGACATTGGGTATATCAGGGGTGGTAATTTCGGGTCCAAGTTTGGTGTCGCGAACGTTTACGACGAATTTCTCGATGTGGATGGAGGTAAGGATAGACTCACGTACAAGGCGCTCTGAAAGGATGATGGCATCTTCGTAGTTGGCACCGCCCCATGACATGAACGCGACGAGAAGATTCTGGCCGAGCGCCATCTCACCGCGGTCTGAGGTTGAGGTATCTGCCAGCACGTCGCCTTTCTTTACTTTGTCGCCGACGTTCACGATAGGACGCTGGTGGAACATTGTGGCGTCGTTGGTCATGACGAAGTTGATGAGATTGTAGGTCTTCTCATTGCCTTTGTTGTCTTTGAAGACAATATGACGAGCATCCATCTCCTTGATGACTCCGTCTGACTCTGCGAGTACGACGCGGCCTGAGTCACGCGCGATGCGTGCCTCCATGCCGGTTGCGACGATAGGAGCCTGGGGAATGATGCAAGGTGTGGCCTGCTTCTGCATGTTTGAACCCATGAGTGCGCGGTTCGCATCATTGTGTTCGAGGAATGGAATCGAGGATGTTGCGGTCGAGAAAGCCTGATTTGTCGCAACGTCGATGAACTCGACTTGGTCGCGGTCAACCATACCTGGGGATCCGCCAATACGAGCCTCAACGCGGTCGGTAAGAATCATACCCTTATCGTCGTAAGAGATCGCAGCGTGTGCAATAGTGTGCTCTTCTTCTTCGAGGGCATTCATATAAACTATCTTGGTGGTTATTTGACCGTTATCTACTTTCACGTATGGAGTCTCGATGACACCGAAGTCGTTGACGCGCGCATATGCTGCAAGACGAAGAACGAGACCGATGTTCGGACCTTCTGGTGTGTGAATTGGGCAGAGGCGTCCGTAGTGAGAAGGATGCACATCGCGGACCTCAAGTCCTGCGCGCTCCTTTGTGAGTCCACCAGGACCCATCGCTGAACAGGTTCGGAGATGCTCGACTTCATCGAGGACGTTCTTCTGACTCATCAACTGTGAAAGCTGGTTGGTGGTAAAGAATTCCTTGAGACGTGCCTGAAGTGGTCGTGGTGAAACGAAGTTTATTGGAAGAATAGTGTCGGTCTCAACAGTCGACATGCGGTCCTGAATATTGCGCTTCATCTGGGTCATACCAACGCGGAGCTTTGCCTGAAGCATTTCTCCAACGTAACGTACACGGCGAGAACCCAAGTGATCGATATCGTCTTCAGCTGCGCCTTTGGTGTGATTCAACTTGGCAATGTTGCCTATGGTTGCGATAAGGTCGGTGAATGTAAGGGTGCGGCCTTCAAGTGACTTGGGGTCCATGGCGTTCCCGAAGCGCTTGTTGAAGCGGAAGCGCCCGACCGAGGAGAGGTCATAGCGCTCGCGCGCGAACATTGCGTCGATGAGTTCGCGTGCATTCGTGGTCGTTGTCACATCACCATCGCGGAGGCGGCGATAGGTTTCGACATAGGACTCTTCGAGAGACTTTGCAGGATCCTTCGCAAGAGTTTTCTCCATGTAGCGGCGTGCGTCGGGGTTGCCCTCAAACGCTTTAAGTATCTCTGCATCACCGCACTGTCCGAAGACACGTAAGAGGGAGGTTATGGGGAACTTGCGTTTGCGATCGATCTTGACCCAGACAACCTCGTCGGCATCGGTCTCTATCTCTATCCATGCACCGCGTGAAGGAATGACCTTCGCTCCGAAGAAGCGACCGGCTTTGAGTTCCTGCGCTGTGAAAAAGATTCCGAATGAGCGTGCGAGCTGAGGAACGACAACGCGCTCAACGCCGTTGACGATGAACGTGCCGCGAGGTGTTGCGAGTGGAAAGTCGGCCATAAAGATCTCTTGCTCTTTCACGACTCCGAGCGTCTTGTTGGTGAGGCGAACCTTAGTGCGTAGTGGTGTCTCGAATGAGAGCTTGTTCTCGCGTGCGAAATGCTCGTCAAAACGCGGTTCGGTAAGCTCAAAGCCTACGAACTCAAGTTCGAACTTCTTTCCGGAGTAGTCTCTTATAGGAGAGAATTCCTTGAACACCTCTGCGAGTCCTTCCGCGACCAACCAGTCGTAGGACTTCTTCTGCATTTCGACGAGATTAGGGATCTCGGCGAGGGGCTCCTTGTAGTGCCCGAAATACTTCTTTTTAATTGCCTCCATAAATATAACTAGTAGCTAATAAACTGCTAATAAAATGAACGCGAAATATGCAGAATGTACAAAGTGTCCGAAAACTTTCAGATCTGGATAAAGTTCGAGGCGACCGTGCGAAGCGTCGCGATGGGCTGTACTTGCTGTACTGCCCTCGTGATGCTTAAGCGGGCAACGAAGAAATTTGCCAGATGTGGAAGTTTTATAAGGCGCAAAAACACGAGCCTATTAAAGGTTGTGCTTATTTCTTACTTACTTGAACTTGAGATAGATACGCGCTGCATTTGAATTTGTTCTCCAAAAGCGCTACGCTTAAACGTTTTCCCCAAACGATTGCGGCCATTACACAATCAGAATCGTATAGTGAAAACAGTATAAATGAAGCAGGAGTGAGCGTCAATAGGTACTCCCCCGTCTGTGGATAAGCAAGTGGATAACCTGTGGAGATAACCTTAATATGCCCCCTTCTCCACACTTTCACTTATGATATGACCTACGCATAATGGCGACCTTCGCATTTTTTCCAAACAAGTCGGGAAGCGGTACTCCCACGTACGGCTTCTCCGACATCATTAGTGCGAAAAAATCGGAAAAACACTTGCTAGATTAACCAGATGGTCATGGGGGAAACTTTTTGCTTAATCTAAGTGTCTATTTTTGAGCCACATGAGTTCCAGCGTCGCCTCACACCCGCAGCTGATATACTTTATATTATAAGACAAGAAATTGAACGTAAGTTTTTGGTTAAACCACAACTTATGCCGAACTTTAAAGATATACTTCCTAAAACTTATGAGGAGACGGGCATAGCCTGCGTAAGCAGCTCGAAACCATGCCCAGGCTGCGTGGTAGTAAATGCTCTTTCGTCATCATGGTCGAAGACAAAGAAACACCCCCGCACGGGAGTACGTGGTTCTTCCGACAAAGTAGCAGCAGCGAGGACGCTGCTGAGTTTACGCATCGCAAAGCCAGAGGCGTAAACTGCGGTTCCAGCCCTGCGCAGGAGCGAGCTGTTGTATGGCCGCCTAAAACAAAACATTTCATTTCATGCGATATATCGCATGAAATTTCTTCTTATACCATCCCTCAATGTATCAACCCCCGCGACAGAGCCCCGAGGTATCAGCGTGCTACTCGAGTCCGGGGAATAGCATGAGTTGTTCGCGGTGTAATTGAGCGTAGTGGAGACCCTGATTCT
>JAYVMS010000084.1:0-9276 GCA_043758815.1 bacterium | reverse complement strand
CTCATAAATATCGCAAAACTCTTCAATTCCCAGGCGTGAGCAAGGCAGTTTGCCTCACTCATCCCTCCAAAACAAAAAGTCCCTTAAAAGGGAAACTTTTTATTTGGTCGGGCTGCAGGGAATCGAACCCTGACCTCATGCTCCCAAAGCAAGTATACTACCACTATACTACAGCCCGATTTGTCATCCTTATTTATCAACAAAGCGCTCTTTTTCGAGCGCTTTGTGAGTATAGCAAGTTTCCCTACTCCTGCAATGTTTAACCTAATTGTCTTGAGCTCTTCGTTGAGATTGGATCTGGAGCGCGGCCATATCTTGTGCGCGGCGCTTTTCAAGTTCCGCCAGTCTGCCTTGCGGCCCTTCAGTCCGCTGACTCGCAAGAAGCTGAGATTTAGATGCACTCCATTCTTTCATCACAATCATTTTCTCATCTGGCTGAGCCCTATCGAGTCTGTCTTTGAAAGATTTATTAAGACGCATGAGGTTAAGTTCTTGCTGTTCCTTTACGGCTTGTATTTGCTCGGGGTTGCTGTTGATTTCTATCATAAGTCGGCTTTTTTCTGTTGCATAGCGCGCTTCAACGTCACGCATCTGGTTGACCATTTGCATGTCGTATCCCCCTTCATATCCTCCACGCACAACAGCTCCATCTCCATAGCGAACTTCCCCGTAACCAGGCTGACGTTGCGGTGAATAAACACCCCCACCATATTCAACACTACGTGGAACAACAACCACTTGCTCAGGTGCACGAACTGTCGGCACCCCTGCACCCTCGAGAACTCTATGGGTAGCAGCATTGATGGTGCGATCAATCATAATACGCATAGCACCGCCCATTACTCCCCCCGAATCTCTTCCTGCTTCATATACTTGTTGGTTTACACCACTTTTTATCTGATCACCAAAAACTTGAAGAATATTTCCTTGATCATGCGCGCTTGCATCCTCAGTATGCACAAGGCCCATCCCCATACCAGCAGCAAGGAGCATGGTTCCTACAATACTTGCCCTTGATCTACTTTTTGGCTCTCCCGCTGATTCGAACGCGAGCTTAATCAAGGTTTCATTTTCATTTCCTATGGCCTCTGCTGTTGCCACAACTTCCTTACTACTTTCATTATTTGTTTCTTGTGAAACATCAACACCATCGAGTGGAGCTTCGTTGAGCTCGCCACCGTCCACTACTACTAGTGACTCTGAGTTAGGTACGCCGACATGAGCGTCGGCTAATTTAATTGGGTCATTTTCCATATGATTATAGTGCGTGAGCTGCTATTAATTCCTCGACCTCAATACGTTCTTGTTTGACGATTTCATGGATTTTCTTGAGATTGCCTTGTGCATCTAATTTTTTCTTTAAACTTTTTACGATCATGTCGACACCAAATGGATCTTCTTCACATACTTGAACAAACATTTCGAGCATGACATCAGCGACAAACGGAACTCTGCCAATCAACAATTTCTTATCAGCGAGAATAAGGTGTGATTCTTGAATAATAATAGATGCTTTCTCTACCAGTGTTGCGCGTTCTTGATCTGTCATAATTATAAAAACTATATCACATTTTAATTAAATTGCAAGCAGTGATACTCACTCATATAGTTAGTCAGTATAGCATTGACAATTTCTTTTATGTAAATCGGCATCGCCTCAACACCTCAGCGAACATTATCACATTTTTATGAATAATTAGATTATTAAATCTGCAAGTATGTTAATGGTGGCCTGCTTTGAATTTTGATCTAATTCGATTGTAATAACATCAAATACCCACTCATTATAGGTAGGGTTTTCATATAAATACGCTTCAATAGTTCTACCAATTCTGACTAGTTTTAAAGAATGAACATTATCTTCAGGTCGAAATTCATCAGTTGCGGGAACGAAAGTTTTACGTGAAACAGTTTTAACCTCAACAAAATGCAAAATATTATCTTTTGAGCAAATAATATCAATTTCACCAAAAATCTTAAGATAATTGCGCTGAATAACTTTGTAACTGTGTTTCACAAGAAACTTACAAGCAAGATCCTCGCCCATTTTACCGATTTTTTGCTGTTGTGTTTTAATGCCCATTTTTAGAATAATATCATGATAGTTACTATTCACAGCATTTTATACAAATTTTAATGTTATTTGTGAAACAGTAGGAAAGTTAAATATAACGTTACGTAGTAACATACTAATAAAGGACATTTATAATAAAACACAGCAAGTGGGGATAAAGCTGTGCATAGTGGGGATAAAGGACAATACATCAAAAGTCTGTCTGTCCTTTATAAACAGTATCCACAGGTTTATCCACAGATATGTGTTCCAACTGTACAAATAACAAAAAACCGCCTATATTGCGGTTTTTAAATTGTGCGGGCAGGGAGAATCGAACTCCCATCTTAACCTTGGCAAGGTCATGTTCTACCATTAAACCATGCCCGCATGTCGTAACATACTAGCGAATCTTCAGCAAAATGGCAAACCGGTGTGCTATTACAGCGGGTTCTGAGTAAAAAACTCTGCTTTTGGTGTAATATAGAGTATATTTAAGCTTACGCTCTCGTAGTGAAATGGATATCACGACTGCCTTCGAAGCAGTTATTCCAGGTTCGAATCCTGGCGGGAGCACAGCGAGTCTTCGAGTTGGCTCCCGAGGAACTGAGCTGCCTCAGTTCCGACTGGATTCGAAGGGGTTTTCATTATTGAGTCTGCGAAATTGAAAACCACCTGCGGCGGTAGCCGAGAATCCAATATTCTATAATTTAGGAAACTTTAATTTGAAGTTTTTTGGATATAATAAACAATAACCACCATGCTCCACTTCTCTATCCCACCAGAAATCTCGCACATCACCAACACCCTGCAAAGTGCTGGATTTGAGGCGTACCTCGTTGGTGGGTGCGTGAGAGATCTTTTATGCGCAACTACTCCTAAAGACTGGGATGTGACGACAAATGCAAATCCCGAACAGATAATATCTTTATTTCCAAAGACATTTTACGAAAATGAATATGGCACCGTTGGAGTAGTCAATGAATCGATTACGGAAGATAACACAGAGAAACTTTCGCTGCGGGTGGTAGAAGTTACTCCATATCGCAAAGAAACCACTTATACTAATTTTCGTCATCCCGATGAGGTAAGTTTTTCGGGAAACCTACACGACGATCTCATGCGCCGAGATTTTACCATGAATGCGATCGCTTATGATGCAGCAAAAAATGAACTCGTAGACCCTTATGATGGGCAGGGGGACATCACGCGGCATTTGATACGCACTGTTGGGAAACCTGCGGATCGCTTTCACGAAGATGCGCTTCGGATCATGCGCGCCGTTCGCTTGGGTGCTGAACTTGGTTTTACCATTGAAAAGGAAACGATGGATGCGATCATTTTCTATGGTCCTCGACTTGAGGCTATCGCAGGGGAGCGTCTACGAGATGAGTTTTCGAAGATAATCATGTCTGAGCGACCAATGGAGGGGGTTATCATGCTAGAGCGAACAAAAACCCTCAAATTCATCCTTCCTGAACTTGAACAGGGTCTCCACTGCGAACAGAACGGTGACCACATCTATGATGTGTGGGAGCACAATCTCCGTGCACTACGGCATTCTGCAGAGCGAAAGTGGCCACTGCACGTGCGTGTCGCAGCGCTATTACATGACATAGGAAAGCCTGCGACCCGTAAATGGTCAGATGAAAAAAGGGACTGGACATTCTATGGCCATGATGTTGTCGGCGGAAGAATGGCGGCAAATATCCTTGAGCGCCTGCGTTTTCCAAAGCATTTCATTCATGATGTCTCGACGCTCGTACGCTATCACTTGTTTTTTTCTGATATTGAAAAAATAACCCTTTCAGCGGTGCGTCGCATTGTTTCTAATGTCGGACCTGAGTTGGTATGGGACCTTATGAATGTGCGCGCCTGTGACCGCATTGGAATGGGGAGACCGAAGGAAACACCCTATCGATTACGCAAATACCATTCAATGATCGAAGAGGCAATGCGAGACCCAATATCTGTCGGCATGCTCAAGCTTGATGGTCAAAAAATAATGACGATCACAAATGAGAACCCGAGCCCAAGGATCGGTTGGATTCTTCATGCGCTTTTTGAAGAAGTTCTCGAAGACCCAACACTGAATTCTGTTGAATACCTCACTTCTCGCGCCAATGAGCTTGCAAAAGACGACTGCGAGAACCTAAGAAGGCTCGGTGAGGCTGGAAAAGAAAGAAAAGACGAGAAAGAGCAGGGGGAGATAACTGCGATCCGTCAGAAGTATCGAGTAAAATAAAGGTATTTTAAACATTGCAACTACGAGAATTAGATTTTCGTTCAAGCATTTTCCAACTTCGCCGCACTGGGTTTGACAGAACACAAAAGTACTGTACTCTAAAAATAGAGGGACAATAAGAAGGTTCATTTTCATTAACTTACATTTTTGAAAGGAGACTGCCGTGTCGCAGATTCTCGAGGTACCTGATCGTAATTCCTTCATCGAGAGTGGGTATTATCAACTTGCGCGTGAGTGGAATGGGGTAGAGCCAAAATGGCCTGACGATCCGCCATCAAGACCAGACATGCTGACCTTGATCGGCAAGAATGGACACACTACCCAGTACGTTGTCTCATCAACGCGGGCAGTGATTATTGGCCACGAAAAAACGTCGACCGGTAACAGCACAGGGTTTATCTGCGCAGGCGATGATCGACAAAAGGCGACATATGTCCTCGGTGGTGGAAAAGTGCAGCCCGACTACGACGGCGCGAGTAGCGACCGTATCGGCGAGCACGGACAGAATGAGTCAGTGCGAAATTGCGTGATGAACGAAATTCGTGAAGAACTCGACATCACACTCACTCCTCCAAACTTTTTTCTCTACGGACTGCGACCCATTACCGAACGCAGTGCAGAGGGTATTGAGACACAAAAGTGTGTCGAAGGTAGTATGGTCGTGGATGCATGCTTCATTGCCTATGCACCACAAGATCTCGACTACTTCGGTGGACAAAAGGGTGAGACGCGTGTGCGGCACTTGAAAAGCGGCGGGGAATTGCTTCGTCACTTTCCTCAAGCAGTGCGTGATCGTGAAAAAATCTTGCAACCGCTTATCGAGACGCATCGCATTGCGCTTGCAATGGGTATTCTCACCATCAGAGATGTTTTTGGTAGTAAACTTCCCGAGGAGATCGCATCGCTTATCGAGCAATCAGAACAGATTGCAAGGACAACTTTCGATCATTCACGATTCGCTCGTGGTTTCATGCGCGTTATCCAAGAAGCTCCTTGGCACTTTGCCCCCTGATACAAACCGCACCACATTAGTGCGGTTTTTTTATTTGAGCTCGATCCAGACTGGGCAATGATCTGAGCCGTATATATTTGCGGCGATACCAGCTGCTTTAAGATTAGGCAGAAGTTCGGGTGAGACAAAAAAATAATCTATGCGCCAGCCAACATTACGTTCACGTGCTGCGGTCTTCATATCCCAGTAACTATAAGCTCCCTCTTTGGTGGGATAAAAATGCCGAAAAGTATCGTGATAGCCTGAATATACAAGCTCATCGATCCACGCGCGTTCTTCGGGAAGAAACCCCGTATTGTTTTCGTTTGCTTTTGGGCGCGCAAGATCGATCTCTTCATGTGCGGTATTTACATCTCCACAGAAGACGACCTGCTTGCCCTTTTTGCGTAATCCTTGAATGTACATCAAGAATGCGTCGTAAAATTCGAATTTATATTTTAGCCGCTCGGGACCGCCACCACCATTAGGAAAGTAAACATTGAGGACAACTATTTCAGCAAAATGTCCTATAATGATGCGCCCCTCATCATCGAATTTTTTTATGCCTATTCCATACTCCACCTTGTCAGGCATTGTCCTTGAGTAAAGTCCGACACCGCTATATCCCTTTCGTCCCTTAGAGTGTGCAAAGAACCCATGATAACCGCTAGGGTTGCGAACCTCTTCGGGAAGCTGTTCTGCTTCGGCTTTTGTTTCCTGCAAGCCAACGATGTCAGCATTGCTTTCATACAACCACGCTAAAAAACCTTTTTTGTGTGCCGCGCGCAGACCGTTCACGTTCCATGAGACGAGTTTCATCGGTCTATTATATCCTATCAATAAATTTTACTCATCTACTGTCGACGTTTATCGTGAAACTGTTTATGAATGTCTCTGAGTTTGCTGTCGGTGACATGCGTATATATTTGCGTGGTTGCAATATTTGCATGTCCAAGCAGTGCTTGTACTGATCGTAGATCAGCGCCATTCTCAAGTAGGTCAGTTGCAAAACTGTGACGAATAACATGGGGGGTAACCTTTTTAGAAATACCTGCCTTAACTGCATAGTGTTTTACTAGTCGTTCCACAGAACGAGGCGTTAATCGTAGATCACCCTTCTTTGAAGCTATCGTTTTTTCTCCGCCTCGACCAATCTGGATGAATAACGCGTCATCTACGTCTGTCCTTTTGTTTAAGTAGAGTTTAAGTGCATCCTTCGCTGTCTCTGACAAAAAAACCACTCGCACTTTTTCACCTTTACCGCGCACGGAAAATTGATCACGCGTCAAGTCAAGGTCACGAGGCAAACCACACAACTCAGAGACACGGAGTCCGGTCGAAAAAAACAACTCCAGTATTGCACGGTCGCGGAGTGCAGAAAATGTCTCTCCTTCGGGGGCAGTTAAAAGTCGTGTTAGATCTTGCGATGAGATAAGGTCGAGCTCTCGCTCGGATGCCTTGGCAAGTTCGATGCGCTCAGGGGACATAACCGAAACCCCTTCGCGAGAAAGATATTTGAGGAATGCACGCAAAGCAATAAGGTAATAATTTTGCGTGCGCTTCTTCAGTGTATCCGAAGCAATGCCGCGCTTCGATACGCGAGCACTTTGCCGGTTGAGCCACAGACGATACTCGCGCACAATTTCATGTGTTATTTTTTCAGGATCAGAAAGCTTTGTGTACTCAATGAACCGAGAAAGATAGTGGTCATAGTTTATGACAGTTTTAAGACTTCTGCCTTTTTCGATCTCAATATATTCAAGAAATCGTCTTTTCCACTCAATGAGATTCATGTGTCTATTATATGCGGTGTGTTCTTGTGTGCATAATGGTTACAACTGCATTGAAAAAATAAAGAGGGAGTGCTACGATGAGAACATCATACTACTTATGAGCGAAAGATACTCTCTTGAAGGATTTAGCTCGATTGAGTCTGCAGATGCAGACATTCTCGAAGCATATGCGGACACCAAGCTTGGCTTTAAGCCTACACCTGACACAGTAACGATTGATTCTCCTGAGGCTGTTGAAGCATTCAAGCGCGAGCACGGGGTCGATCTCTCAGCGTATCTCGAAAATAATCAGAACTAGCATGCCCATCCCAAGTTTCAGTGACACCCTTGATGGAACGCTCGGCCTCGGAATAACCATTATTCATGATGGAGACATTTTTTCTTCTGACGACGATTCTTCTCGCGATCTTGATATAAAAAAGATGAATGACGAACTTAAACAAAACACAAAACTCGATGACATCGAATTCATGCCCGCAGAAGCACCAAAAGACGACATTTCTTTCAAGCAATTCCTCAAATCAAAGCAAAGTGGTCACCTGTTTTGATAAAAATAGCTTCCGCTTGCATTTTTTAGAGGATTATGCTAGGCTACGATTAATGTTAACAGTCAAGAAAAAGGGGGTCATCATTGCAAAGAACCAACGTCACGATAGTGATACGGGATCTCCGGAAGTGCAGGTTGCGATTTTAAGCCAAAAGATCAATGAGCTCGCGGCGCATTTAAAGGACAACAAGAAGGACAATCACTCACGTCGTGGGCTTTTGAAGATGGTCTCTGATCGTCGCGCCCACCTCAAGTATTTGAAAAAGAAGAGCGAGCCAAAATATAATGCGCTCGTAAAAAAATTAGGTATTAAGTAAGCAACAATAATGCGCGATGAACGCGCATTATTACTTTCTCTCTTTAGTTTTCATTTTGGTTTGCATGTATTTGTTTTTTGAGACACTCCACATTTCAACTGTTCACATATTTTTATAAAGTTTTGTAATATTTTGGACGTTTTTTAGTTAAATATGACATCGGGTGCGGACTGCATTCAATCTTTCATAGAAACGTTCTCCAATTTTATGCCAGTTATCAAACACATGGACCAGCGCGTCGGTCTCTTTATAGATGCGCAAAACCTCTATCACAGCGCGAAACATCTCTATGATGATGCTCGCGTTAATTTTGCAAACATTCTTCACGACACAGTAGCCGATCGAAAGCTTATCCGCGCAATGGCTTATGTGATTTCTACTAAAACAGGTGAGGAATCAGGATTTTTTGATGCGCTCGGAAAGATAGGGATCGAGACCCGCTCTAAAGAGCTTCAAGAATTCTGGGGGGGAGCAAAAAAAGCAGACTGGGACGTCGGCCTTGCCGTCGATGCTATCACACTTGCGCCGAAGCTTGATGCGGTCATCATTGCCTCAGGCGACGGAGATTTTGTGCCTTTGGTGCAGTATTTGCAGATAAACATGGGTACACAGGTTGAAGTAGTGGCCTTCGGAAAATCTGCCTCATCGAAATTGCGTGAGGCGGCTGATGAATTCTTTGACCTGTCCGATCATCCAGAAAAATACCTGATAGGATTTAAAGAAAAAAGACGACCGCGTAGTGATGACGGAGACGTAAGGACCACCACCCGACGCGCAGTTTCTCTATAAAAATACACCCATAATAGTGAGCATTAAAGAGGCTTTTGTTTTGTCTCATTTTTGCTATAGTTGCCTCATTACTCATGTGGCCTCCAGATCATCGAATTGAACAGGGTAGCCTCCACTTCAATACGAGAATCTGGATACCACTCGGCAATAACAGCTTTAGGCAATAAATTTTCGCTTAAATTGTGTTGTTGTCATAAAAAATTCTTATGTACAAAGAATCATATGAAGTTGAGATCGGGGGGAAGAAGTTGATCGCGGAGTTTAATGATCTTGCAGATCAGGCGCATGGTTCGGTCATGATCCGCTATGGAAACACGACCATCCTTGCGACCACCGTGATGTCGGGTAAAAAACGAGAAGGTGGTGACTTTTTTCCACTCACTGTTGATTACGAGGAGCGTTTTTATGCAGCAGGACAAATATTAGGCAGCCGTTTTATGCGCCGTGAGGGACGTCCATCCGATGCTGCAGTTCTTTCGGGGCGTATCATCGATCGCACTATACGTCCGCTTTTTGACGGACGCATTCGCTATGATGTTCA
>JAYVMS010000083.1:0-8721 GCA_043758815.1 bacterium | reverse complement strand
TTGGCGTCGACGACAACATAGTGATCGCCGTTTTGCTTGAAATATGCGAGAAGCTTGGCGTATCGCTCGTCGTTTGTTTCGTCGAGATTCTTTGCGCCTGCTTTTTTGTTGAGTATATAAAGTATCGGCTTGATGGTAAGCAGGTGGATAGACTGCACGAGAAGTTTTTCTTCGGTATCTAGTTCGGCTTTGCTCGCCATCTTTTCGGCCTCAAGTGCTATCTTTACCCTAAGCAATGCTGCCTGCTCTTTTGCGGCCTCTTTGTCGCCGCGCTTCACATCCCGACCAATATTCTCTAGCCGCTTCGCTACTGTCTGCATGTCTGCAATGATGAGCTCGAAGTTGATGGTTGTCACGTCAGAAACAGGATCTATCTTGCCGTCGACGTGAATTATTTCGCTGTCTTCAAATATGCGCACGACTTGGCCTATTGCGTCGGTCTCGCGGATGTTGGCGAGGAATTTATTGCCCAAGCCTTCTCCCTCAGAAGCGCCCTTTACAAGACCGGCGATATCGACGAATTCAACTATTGCGGGGACGGTTTTTTGAGAATGAGAAAATTCTGAGAGTTTCTGTAGGCGTTCATCAGGTACGGAAACAACGCCAACCGACGGATCGATGGTCGCAAATGGGTAGTTGGCGATAAGCACTGCCTTTTTGGTAAGCGCCTTAAACAGCGTCGATTTGCCGACGTTTGGAAGCCCTACTATACCTACAGAGAGTGACATATGAGGGAGAGTATACATCATTGTCCACTTAATTCAACTTGGAGAGCAGGGTATTTAAAGTGAAAAAATGTATGTTATCTCAATGGTAACTACAAAGAAAACTGTTCAGCTTATGCCTACCTTTTCTTGCAAATGTTTCCAGATAGCGTACATGGCGTATGTGTCACGTCCGCAATACTCTTTAAGGCCTTGAGCGATCTCATTTCTTCGCTCTTCGCTCGTTACGGGGGCAATCATTTCCCACCATGAGTTAGACGCCTGCATCCCCTCCTTTATTGAAAGGTCTTCATAGGTAAGTTCTGGGGCAATAACAGGTAGTACTTTTTTGATCGATGCGCTTCCGCGAAAACCAGGGTGGACATAGTGTCGCTTAGAAAATATTTCCATGAGGTCGTATACTTGTGTATTGATACGCTCCATAAGTGGGCGATAGTGTACAAGGCGTTCACCTATTTCTTTGTGGACTCCTTTTTCGAAAGGCTGGTACCAAACCACTACTGTTCCCGTTGGCTCGATATGCTGTTGCAAAAGCTTTGCAACTTCTTCTGATGGATCCTCTGCTGTAAGCTTCAAAAATTCAACCTGCTCTAATTCTCCATCAGGGGTCCGAAGTATGTGCAGCGAAAATTGAAATGGAATACGTTGATAGGGGTGGTATCCGTCAAACATCGGAATTGCGGGTGCGTATGTTTCGTAATCAAGGAAATAAAGCGGAAAATTCAACTTGGCCAGCTCCTCATGCACCACCTCTTCATTTATATGCAGCTTTCCTGATCTATGGGCTCTTAGTTGATGGCGTTGATTGTCTGTGAGTTCAAAATCTTCTGGTATGTCTTCGAGTCTGTACCATTCATTCTCAACCATAAGCACGAGCTTCTTCTTACTATTGCCTATCCGCACGAGGTCATGAACCCCGTATTCTGGAATATGAGGATGAGAATATGCGAAAGTTGCACAATGATTACTGCGGCTCTCATAAAAGCACTCGCATCCACCTTTGGGCTCTTCTTGTTTAGTTAAGTCACTTTTAGCCTGTTCCATCAGCCCTTCGATCTCAGGCAGCTTGGCGGCAACCCTGTCGTTAAGATCTTCTTTGGTAAACAATGCCTCCACGTCGAGGTCGCCAAAACGAACATAGTCTTTGTTCAAATGAATCAGATGATATGTCCCAATAGTAATACCAGCACGGCGAAGTACAGATGCCTGAAACACAACGTCATCGATATGGTCACGCTCCTTGGAGTCTTCCTTAAGCGAATTTGTTCCTTTTATTTCATAAAGGTCCCAGCATTGTTTCTGCTTATTCCACGCAAGCACATCAGCCTTGATAATAAACCCATCTGCGATAAACGTTGCCTGAAATATTGCCGGAACTTTTGAAGCCATATATTGAGTTGTGTCGCGGCATGCTTCCTCACCGGACGTCATCACCTCAACTCCCCCAGGGAACAGATTTCTTGCATATGCCTCAACCTCATTCCCCTGCTCTACGAGGTTCAACTCAAACTCCGATAGCGTGAATTGCTCCAAAAGCTCTGGCTTGTGAAGTTTCAGCCATGTGTTCTTTGGACAATAGAGGTATTCAAGAAATGTAGTTTTGGAGATTAAAGAATTATACATATTATTTTTTAACCCTAAGACTTTCTAAATATTAAAAATGCGCATTGGCAATTCTGCCTTTAACCAGCTGTCGCGAAAAGTTTATTTGGTCGTAGTTCATTTTGTCATCTTTTATTATTATGCCTGGACTATTTTGGGTACAGGAACCTTACTTGGAAATTCGTAAACGAGCTTCAAGAGCATAGAAACGAAAGATAGTAGATCTTTCGCCTGCTGCTCAGTCATAATTACTATTTCATGATTAGCTTCATTGCCAGTAGATCTTATCTGGTCAACCCAAGCTTTTGCATCTCGCGGTATATAATTTTCATTTGAAAGATATTCCACATACTCGATGAACTTAAGCCCCACTTTTGCTCCTTTTGATATAGCAACGTGCATTAATAATTTTCGACAACTTAGAACGCTCGCTGTGTATGCATTTTGTGAATACGCATCCCTTGCTTCCTTGTAGAGCGACTCAACCCCGCAATCTGTGATTCCCTCCACATCATCACCATGCCTTGACCCTGGTATCTGTACTATGCCCTCAAAGTAGGTTGGTTTATTGCAATGGTGGCAGATGTATATAAACCCAATATTTCCACCGCTACCGTCAGCGTTGGCGGCTTTTGTATATCCGTCATTAGAAGAGAGTGAGCTCCCGCAATGACCGCAGACATATGTCCGTGCCCCTATCTCAGATGCTTGTCTCCAGTGAAATCGTGCATTACTCATATTTTGGAATTAGTTATGTGAATTAATATTTATGTTGTGCACAGAAATTAGGTCTGCGAAAGTCTTTACCTTATACTCCTCCCATTCTTCTTGTTTCACATAGAGCGCCTGATACAGGGCGCGATCCTGGCGAGAGTTCACATCTTCGCACCATTTTTGGAGCCTTTCGAATTTAAGCTTATCGTCCTCCGCCTCTCTCCCCTTTGTCTCAACGATATAAATTGACTTGTCGCCCAGTTTTACAAAGAAATCAGGGTAGTATGTGGAGATAGAGCCCTCAGAATTTTTATACTCAATACGCAGGGCATTTGCCTCCTTGTTTTGAAAATTCTTCGCGAACGAAACAACATCATTGCAGTTCTCAAGAAACTCAGAAAAAGTGATTTCGAAGTTGCTGTCGCCGACAATCCTGTTGAATACAGATTTTCTCGGAATAAGGATGGCCATGTCATTCACATCGTTTACCACAAACGGACGCGCCTGACTGATCTTAATGTAATTCTTGATCTCCGCATCGCCACGATCCTGAACGGTGAGATCATTAATGGCCTTTCTGAAAGATTCTTTGATTGTCCTAATTGCCTCCTGCTCCGACAAATTTGTCAAAATATTGAGATCATTAAGTTCCACCGGTCCCAGAAACAAGTTGTTTTGAACAAATGACTTAACCTTCTCATAGAGCACATCATAGCAACCGAATAGCCGCAGATCCCTCATAATAGCTTGTGCAAAGAATCCGATAACAGACTGAAAATTAGGACTTATGTCGCCCGAGAGTTCTGTTACATGATGCGTTTGTTCTCCGACAACATCCCTGAATACGATCTGGCGTTTCTCTTGTTCGCTGAATGTCTTTACTGCAAGCTTTTTGTTTCCAAATTTTGAAACATCGAGATCGCCGAGGTTCTTGTATTCTCTCTGAACACGAGGGGACATAGATGGAATTTCAATATCGAGTTTCTCGATGTCTTTGTTGGGATTATCCTTATCAACCTCAATAACCATTGGAGTAAGGGGCTTCGATCCTGCTCCCATTAGTCTTTTCTCAAGTAGGACACCCTCACCCTTGATCGAAGTGACGAAGTCCATGAAAGCGGCAGTACCAATGACACTCACATACTCCTCAATATCCGTTCTGCCAAAATACATTCTGCGGAGTCCTCTACCGAGGGTTTGTTCAGGAAGGATCTTCGAGTCGGCGGCGTATGGCCTCAATCCGACAATCGTAGTGACATTCTTTACATCCCACCCCTCTTTGAGCATCAAAACCGAGACGATAACTTTGTAGGGGCTTTCCCAGCTATCAATATCATTTGCCTGCTTCCGGAGCTTATCCAGTTCCTCCTTGTTCTTTCCTGAAACCGTTTCGGAGATGTCACCGCTTTTATTTGTGTGAATCGTGAGCACTGCACCACGGAGTTCGGCAAAGCTCGTCTCGATATACTCCGCAACCTCATCACAATTCTTTGTATCATCGGTCATGATGAATAAAATGGATTTTTTGCCCGTTGGTTCGAGCGTCTTATAAGTTTTTCTCCATTCCTCAACACCAAGGTTGATGTAGTCACGATATTTTTCACTGAAGAGGGCACTCTGATTCTCTTTGAGCTTTCCGCAGCTTGCCTCATCCGGCACAACAGGAGTTTTAACGATATGCTGATGTATTGCCTCGACAAGTGGATAATCAGAGACCGTTTGCACAAAAATGGAGCCGTCATTCTTCTTCGGCGTTGCAGTCACATCAATCTGTAGTGAGAGCTTTGCACCTTTGCTTTTGAGATGATTATGAATATCTTGGATAGACTTGAACCACGCCAGTTTTTCGTCCCAAATATGGTGCGCTTCGTCGTTGATCACGATAAGCTCGTCAATATCGCGCACGATGGCCCCGAGGTCAACCTTTGAATCATTCGTCTTAGAGACTGGTTTACCTCCAAGAAAATACTCACTCGTGTCCTCGTCATCGAAGCTTGCTTCTGATACGTCTGCCTCAAATACTCTATGAATGTTTGTCAGGAATATATTGCCTGTAGCAGATATGTTTTTAAGATCATCCTGTAAATGGAGGGTTAACTGAAAATCATTATTCCAATTTTGCCCCTGATACCCATTGTCAGGGAGCACGGGATCCTGAAAAAATATTTTGAGTCCCTCAAAGTCATTCTTTATCCGCTCGAAAACGATCACGTTCGGGGTTATCAAGAGAAAGTTCTTTGCGAGCACGGAGTCCTTTTCGTATAACTTGTGAAAATATGCCCACGCAAGTATTAGGCTCATGACTTTTGTCTTCCCTGCCCCTGTCGCCATTTTTATGACAAATCGTAGCCAGTCTTCGGTGAACATGTTCGCCGAGAGCACCCCTGTTGAGTTGTACCGAATCAGGTCATGCTTATCCTTCACCTTGGCAACATCATAAAGCCACACTACGGTCTCGACGGCCTCTCTCTGTGCGAAGTAATACTGAAAGTTATATGCGCTTCCGTCTTTTTCCGTTATGATATGTTCTTCCTTGAACCACCAATTGAGTAGAGCCTGCGAAGTCTCACTAGCGCCCTCGTAGTTCTTGTTTCTCCACTCCTTGACCTGTTTACGGAGTTCTGCAACAAGCGGAGGAATCAGCTTCTCAAAGCCCTTCTCACGCAAATCTTCAGTGGCAGGAAACCACCTGATTTCAGGGTCTAATATCTTGTATGGGTCTTTTGGAAAATCTTTGTGTAGTGCCATAAATTTACATCTTATCGCCAAGAATCATTTTTTGAACTTATTCACACCTATATTTTTATGCATATTTCTTATGTTTTAGAACTAAAATTGATGTTTTGCAACTTATTCACAGGGGTATATTTATTTTCCATATTCCAGACCTATCAGGGCCCTCCCTCACAATTTTATCCTCACTCTTAAGTTCTTGAAGTATGTTAGATATATCTCTTGATTTTAATTCTGGGAAAGCATCGATAAAGTCTCTTCGAGAAGCGCTTCCTTCTCTTTCGATATGTTTCAATATTATTTCTTTTTTGTGTTCTCTCGCTAGTCCTTTTATGCGAGTATAAATACCGGGCCTGTTTTCATACTTGTAGTACTTGTGCGACAAAATGTATCTCGAGCCGCTTGTGTTTCCAATTTTTTCAATAATACCTAAGTCTAGAAATTTATTTTTATTTTTTAAATCGGAGACTATATTACTTTCTCTCAAGAGCTCAAGTTCGTATATTTCTTCAAAAGAAAAAATGGTCTGTTTTTCGCTCGAAATTTTTTCAATAAATAAGATAAAATTTTTATCCTTTACTTGTGCAGGAATCTTCAGAACAACCTGAAAGTCATCTGACTCGGAAAAATCTGGCAATCCTTTTCCTTCTCGTATCGTTGATTCATATATTTGATCAATTCCCTGACCCGATCTTTCAACTAGTCCTAGTTTTTGAAACACTTCAGCAACTCTACGATTCCTTGACCCCTGTTTATTAACTATGTTTTCCGGGGTTATTCCAGGAAGAAATCCCCCGGGGCTAATTACTGTCAGTCTCTCGGGGTCGGCTTTGATAAATACGGATTGTGATGAAATAGAGTAATCTCGGTGAGTGACAGCGTTAAGTAATGCTTCTCGTATCGCATTTTCGTTGAATGCCAATACTTCGCCCTGAAATAGTCCCTCTTGAATTGGTATACGGGTATTTCTATTTCCAATAGTTTCCCATATTTCGTCGTATATCTTCAAAAATGGCTCTCTCCATTCTTTGCGAAAATCATGAGTAATTTTTTGGTCTTGCCTCCATTCAAAAATTATTTCCGCGGAGGGAAGATGTTTATTGATTCTCCTGTTTTTGCCAAGAAGTATCAGTCCAGCAAAAGTAATCTCGTTGTTAACGGTCAACTCTAATGCATCCAAAAGAGTACTGTCATTCATTTGAGATAATTGCGGTTTTCCTTTTTTAGCGAGTATATTGCGAAGAGAAACCATTGCTTCACCGTCCAAGTCTTCAAGAGTGATACCCTTTGCAACATGAGCAGAGAAATCTTGCTCATGTTGAGTGAGTTTCTGTTTAAGCGTCTGCTCATCCATTGGCACAAGTGACTCTCCGGCGCGCATATAATATACCCCATCCGATTTAATCGGCTTCCCAACATAATGAGCAGGAATATGAAAAACCAAAACTCTTCCATCGGGGTGAATTATTTCTTCAACATCGACACGGATGCCGAGTTTTTGCAGAATCTCATTTGAAAGCGTGTTGTAAGTACCTTCATATAATTTGGTGCCTGATACCGTATGAACAAGTGGCACAATGCCAAAAATGAGCTTTCCGCCACCCTCATTTGCCAGTGCGCAGCAGTAATTAAAAAGTTCCGTTTTACTAAAATTATTTTCAGCTTTCTTAAACTCAAGATTAAGATTCTCGGGGTGCTTTAGCCAGCTATTTAATTGTTCAATTGTAGTTGTCATGTGTTTGATCTTTCAATTATCGCCTCGCCGTGACGAGGGTAGCTCTCTGAAACAGAAAAATAGTACCCGCACTTGAAGCAGTGATAAATCTCTTCATTACCATTGTCACCTCTAGTATCATACCAAACATCCTCTGCAGTTTTGCATGTGTAGCAAATGTACATTAAAAACTTTTCTTTTTTATTATGAGTTTGGTTTTCCATACATTTACACATTCACCTCAAATACTTTAGTCGTATCATTACCAAAGATGTCGACCACTTTAACTGCAACTTTATACGTGCCCTTCGGCATTTCCTTGGGGGCGGAAACAAGCTCAAGTGTGCGATTCTTTTTTGTGCGGAAACTCTGCCACTCGTTGTCGAAAATATAGTCTCCGGTCCAGACTTCTTTTTCTTGCTCTCCGTCTACAACTCGTATGATTTCTTTTCTGTTGGCGAAATCGTAGTCGACAGCCCAGTAGTCGATCCAGTCGCTCCACTTCTTGGTCAGTACGTCGCGCGTCACCACTTCGGTTGTTTTGTCTTTTGAAAGCTTTATCACCTGCCCATTTTCAACAACCACTTTCGATGCGCCAGGCTTCAGCGCCTCTTCCACCTCACCTGACTCATCTTGATTATAGAAAACAGAGAAGTCAGTCAGCTGAATCGAAACCTCCCTGACGTTGCCGCGACCTAAGACGATGGGGGTAGCCTCAATGAACGCCACATCGTAGAACTTCACCTGCCCTTTCTCTACTGCTTTCTTATCAAACACTTCGCGCGGAATTATTTTAAATGCGAAGTCTACACCATCGCCCTTATACGCTTCAAAATCCATCCCCATCTCAAAATCAAAGCCGAGAATATCCACCTTGGTGATGCCCTTAGACTTACACTCTTCGAATATCTCTTTGACCATCGCTGACGACACCGGAGTACTAATAGGCCCAACCGCGACCAGTCTATCGCGCTTCTTGCCGAGCATACTGACGAACGACTCGAGTGGCTCGGCTTTGTATGCCGAGAGGATGAGCGCAACAAACTGCTTTTCTTTCTTTTCTGCCTGCTTGGCTTTTTCTTCAGCCCGCAGGTCATCATTTGTCGCGACAAAATTCGCACGTTCATATTTGCCCACGTTGAGTATCTCGAATGCACGGAAGTCCTTGCCTGCTTTTTTGAGTTCACGCTGAACACCAATCATTCTCTTTCTTGTCGTATGAATACCGAACTT
>JAYVMS010000082.1:0-6790 GCA_043758815.1 bacterium | reverse complement strand
GGGTAGAAATTGAATTCTTCATCCCCACTATTTTCTTGCCCCGAACTTCCGGGGCGCTGAACACCCGGAATAGCAGGACGAGCACCTGCAGAGCCTGCTGCTCCTTTACCCTTACCCTTTTTCCCCTTACCCTTGCCTTGAGCATCTTCGCTATCCTCATCATCATTACATGAGGCGCTGCCGTAGATAATCGAGCCTTTGCCGTTCATCTGTGCAACGCGCACGCTTTTTTGAAGCGAAGAGGCAAGCTTGATGTTCCATTCGACGTGAAGATATGCAGCATTACGCTGCCTTTTTTTCTTGACCAGCATGTAGATGCCATCTTGTTTCCGTATCTCGGGATAAGGAAGGATAGTTGCGCAATGATAGTTCGCGCGAAAATCCTCTGTACTTATACCATCGGGTTTGCCGGGGAGTTGCGAAAATGCAAACCACATCACCGGTGCTCCGATGAGAGAAAGCGTCAATGCAGCAAGACGCATGCGCATATCACGGCGTGACCAGACAGCAATCGATGCGAGCGCGAAGCCGACAAGCGCAACGATGAACGCATACAAAATCACTGAGTTACTGGTGGTTGCCATGATCGCAGCTCCTGGTAAAAATCATTGACACTGTCTTTGACGAGTTCGCCATTCTTGTCGAGGGTGAACCTGACAACGGTGATCTCTTCGCCCACGACCCGAAGTACAGCTTTGCGCATAATGATCTGTTTCATTCCGCCGGTCGCTTTATCCGTGCCATTGGCTTTGGTACTGATCACCACATCAACGGGGACCTCGTGTGCGTCTCCTGGTTCATGATTCGCATAGTAGTGGATATTGACGATGTACTCACCCTCGGGAAGTCCGCGGGCATAGGCCATCTCAAAGTTGCGATCGGTCGCATCATTGGACTTACCGAGGTCGTCACGTAGCAGGTTAAAGGTCTTACCTGCACGATTGGAGTATCCAACGGGACGCTCGTCATCGGGTGACTTCACCCAGAGGTCGATATCGATATCAACCTTATCCGGCCAATGGATCTCGACCAACATATCGCCCGCAGACTTCACTTCCTCCGTCTTTGCATCAGGCTTCTTTTGAAGCGGCTGGACGAACGGCAGCGCCATCACCGCCAAAATGACGAATGCGAGCGCGCACTTCTGCCAAGCTGACAGGTTGATGAGGGAGAAAGACTGCTTGCGTAGATCATGAGCTCTGTTGTTGCGCATGGTACACCCCTGCTTTCTTGATCCAGAGAATCAGCTTACGAGTTCCTTCGTCGAGGATCTCGAACGGATGGTCGAGCCAGTATGCGGCGATACCTGCAATGAGTGCGGGGTAAACGGCGATACGCAGGCCAACCGGAACTTTGTTGAAAAGCGGAAGCACTTGACTTACGTCAGTGAGAGGAACCTCGAACACCTTTAGGGCTATACCGATACCAAAAAGCATACCGATGGAGCCGAGCGCAGCAAGACGTGCGAGGCTGTAACCAACCTTGTTGAGGTTACCCGAAAGATCATCTGTGAAGATCTCACCCATTTCATGGCGACCCTCAGCATTCATCCCCTTCACTTCGCTCAAGTACTGCGACACACGATAATTCTTTTTTTCGATAGCATCGCAAGCGCTTGTGTTGCCTCCGCGCATTTCGCGGACATAGTCTTGAGCGACGTTGAGCTCACGTGAGGTTTGCAGGATCTTCCACGAGCAGTTGATCATCGCAACAAGGAAGTATACGACGATCGCACGCGAGATGTAGAGCGAGTCCATCGCAACAACGTCTTGAATCCACCCAGTCTTCCATGCAATGCCGATGAACATGAATCCGAGGGCGTTCGTGATGACCCAGCGCATGAACAAGGAATACTTCGTATCCCCACGGTCTTTATTTACCATGACAGTCTCCTTAAGCAAATTGACAAAAAACTAGTACCATTTCAATAATAGCGAGCGTTGACCTCATGACAAGCTAATTCAGCTTACAACACATATTTAAGAATGTGTGAAGAAAGAATAAAATCTGAAAACGGGATTTATTCCAACATAAGTACTGACTCTGCTATAATAATATCAATGTTCGATGTCGAAACTATCATTACTGCATGGAGTTATATGGGTATTTTTGTGCTCATGGCCACAAATGGATTCTTCTCGATCCCCTCAAGTCAGATACTCTATATTATAGTTGGCTATTTTATCGGCACGGGCTCACTTGCGCTCATTCCTGCTACACTTTTCGGCGCACTTGGGAACACCCTTGGCAATGTCCTCCTCTATGAAGCCGTGCGAAAATATGGAGTCAAGTATGTGAGTAAATTTCAGATCTTCCGTGCGGCAGATATAAAGAAAGTTGAGATCGTTTTTCGCAAGAAAGGTCTGTGGTTCTTATTTGTCGGCAAACTCCTGCCCGCGATCAAAGTCTTCATCCCCATCCCAGCGGCCCTCGGCAAGGTGCATCGAGGGATATTTGCCGTGCTGATGTTCTTTGCGTCATGGATATGGTCATTTATATTCATCGCCATCGGATATTTTTTTGGAAAAAGCACTGAGGTGTGGAAATCGTATGGAGTGATACTTATTGTTGTAGCAGCAGTCATCATGTTCTTATTCTATCGAACCTTGAACTCAAAAGATGTATTAAGAGAGGTCGCCGAAGATATCGCCTAGCGCTATTCACTCAATGTTCTAGGTGCGAGATCTTTTTTGTGGTCTTCAAAAAGATCGGTTGTATTTTCTTGCGGGAATCCGATATTATTTTCACGCCAAACCCAAGATGCGATCACTGCATAGGACACAAACACCCATCCAGCCGAGAATGTAAGGGAGACAGAAGCATAAGGAATCTGAGAAGCGATATATGCGATATCAAGTATCCATGACAAAAGTATATGCGCAGGCGAAGCAACGATAAAACCTAACCAAGGTAAGAATGGAAACAACAATGCTGATATTCCCGCAATAAATCCGAGGAGCATGGTAAGTGGGACGAGCGGAAGCACCAGAAAATTCACTGGGAGTGCGACAAGTGAGAGCATTCCTGTCTGATAAAGCAGGACGGGCAGGACGACTATTTGTGTCGCGAGGGTAGATATAAGTATCTCATGCCACATGGGTGTTGTTTTAAAAATCGTTATCTTTCGGGCAAGGATCGGTGAGACAAATATCAGTCCAAGTGAAGCAAGAAATGAGAGTTGAAAAGATGGGTCGAAGGCGAGGATGCTTGGGTTAAGTGCGACCATGAGCGCCGCCGCGACAAGCAGTGCGCGTCCCATCGCGTACGTCCTGCCTGTCGCGCGAGCAAGCAAGACCAGAAGCGACATCACTGCTGCACGCACAACTGTCGCTCCGCCGCCTGTCATCATTGCAAAAAGAATGATACCCACTCCTCCCACTGACACTGACCCGTAAAAACCAAACGAGCGAAAGATAACGACAAGCCATTCTGAAACGATTGTCATGTTGTAGCCCGAAAGTACGATAATATGAATGATGCCTGCTTCGCGGAAACGCATTAGCCATGTTGCCCCAAGAGACTGTTTCCCGCCAAGCAAGAGTCCTCCCAATAGCGAATTGTGCGGCTCTGGGAGCACCTCACCAATTGCGTGAATGAAGGTGTGCTTAATCTTAAAAAGTGCTGCGGTGAGAGCACTACCTTGTCCATGTGAAATGGTCTGTATGTTCGGATAGCGCATCTGATATCTAATGTCTTTCGTGCGAAGATACACAGGGTAATCAAATATGCGCCCATCTGCCTCAGCAAATGCTTTAGGATATTCAAGCTTACCTTTAAGAGTTAGCACGTCACCGTAATTAAACTCTGGATAGCGCGGCACGAATACGAGCACTACTCCTGATACATCCTGCGGCGATTCGTTTAAAATTTGTTTGAGCGCCACAGTTAGATGCGTATTGTTTTCGCGTATATCCGGCTCATCAATGACCGTTCCAGAAATTGTGACCTGTGTTCCGACTGCAGCGTCTACAAATGGATCGGTACTGGCATCCCGCCACAAAATAAAGCGCGCACAACCGAGGCTGAGGCCAAAAAAGATAACGGCGAGGAAGATGAGTATGAGTCTGCGCCGGATGAGGTATGCACATAAGCAAGAGGCCGCAAAAAGCGCAGAGAGCCAAAGCACCCATGTGGGTATCGAAATAAACGATGCACCAAACACCCCAACAAGAAATGCCAGAAGTAGTGGTGGCAATAAGCGTGCCATTAAATACATATGAGTATCCTAGTAGACAATATCAATAAATACAAAGTTATAATTTACATCTCACCCCGCTGCCAAACTTGCTAAAATTACCACGTGTGTATTTCAACACCTCACTACCCACAGGAGGTTCCAATGAATAACCCCGCAGCAAGCTGATGGGGAATTAACCCAGAGAGAGATTAAAAAGATTTTTCGTGGAGTTTTTCTGCCTCAGCGCATTGAAATATAAGCCTATTTCTGATATAATGACATTATGTTAACACTAGAAAAAATCAATTTGTTCTAGTGTGCAGACCTCAAAATCCTAGACACAGAGCGCCATCACCGCTTCATCATCGAGAGAATTCTTGCTCACGGTGATTTTGTGCTTGCCTTTGGTCACCGTAAATCAAGTGAATTTAATTCACTTGATTTTATTTACTCCATTTTTTAACCAGCTCAATTTCTTCCTCTTTCGATGCAACTTTCTGGAATTGCGCTTTTTTGCCTTTTACTCGTGCTTCGCATTCCGCCCAAGTGTTGTGTACCGCCACCTTGCCGTCCACATTGCTTACATATGAGTACGCCTTGATCTTTGCGCGCGCTTTTCCGGACTTACGTTTCTCGAGTGCCTCTTCATCAATATTGATATTTAAAATGTCTACGGCATAATCGCCGAGATCTCCTTCAAAAAGCTCGGGAATTTCTTTGTTGGACTGAATGGCAAATGCAAACCCGGTTGCGATCGCATCACAGCGCTCGTTACCGACAACACCGGAGTGTCCTGGGACGCGCTGCCAAGAAATATGTCCAAACTTTTTGCGATCTTGGAGTAACACGAGTGCATCCTCCCACAGATCGCGGTTCTCAACGTCAGCTTTTGCCATGGTCTTCCAATCACGCCGCCTCCAGCCATCTGCCCATTCAGTCGCCCCCAAATGTACATACTTCGAATCCGTGAATATCTTGAGATCTCCTGACTCATTCTCGATGCGGCGCAATCCTTTGATAAGCGCCGTGAGCTCCATGCGATTATTTGTTGTGCGTTTTTCACCTCCTCCGAGCTCCATTACTCGCTCACCCAAAAGCACGAGGACAGTGCCCCACCCACCAGCCCCTGGGTTTCCAAGCGAGCTACCGTCAGTGAAGAGTAAGTGTTTGTCGTCTTCCATTATTAGACAATATTAGCACAACAGATTGAAATCAGTCACATATTAATGTAATATTTCTCGCAGAAAGAACTTTAATTTACAAAACTGAGGCATAACATGCATATTCGAATAATGTCAGATCTTCATCTGGAGTTTAAAAACATAACTCAAATAATCTCACTTGAAACAGACAAAAATGGGGTACTCGTACTCGCTGGTGATATTTGTCCATACGTACACAAAGAAATACTTTTAAATTTTCTTCGTATAGTATCTATTGAATTTAAGCATGTGTTGTACGTTCTCGGTAATCATGAATTCTATGAGGGCGGGTCACTTAGCGACGGGTACAACATTATACGCGGTTTGATAAAAAATGCTGAGCTAAATAATGTTCACCTGTTAGAAAAACAACAAAAAACTTTAGGCGGAATTGTATTCTTTGGGGCGACACTATGGACTGACTTTTGCAATAACAATATGCTTGCCATGCAAGTTGCCAAAAGAGAAATGGCGGATTATCGCCAGATTTGCCTTGACGCACAAAAACCAGAGTACATTTGTCCAGAAGACCTATATCTTGCGCACAATCACTCAAGACTTTTCCTCTTTCGTGCGCTCAAAAAAGCAAAATCTCAAGGAAAAAAAGTTGTACTGATCACTCACCACGGAGTGAGCGAACAATCGATACACCCAAGATACAAGAACAACATGTTAAATGGTTCATTTGTAAGTGAACTTTCAAACGAAATCATGAGTTGCGCACCAGATCTAATTATCCATGGTCATGTACACGACTGCTTTGATTACACCATTGGGAAAACCAGGGTAATCGTAAACCCTCGCGGATATCCGAACGAAAATAAATTTTGGCAAGAATGCCTTACGGTAGAACTTTAAAGTAGCGCGGGTGGCGCTACTTTTTTTATTTAATATCGACTATTCGCAGTCGCAGCTCGGGATAACCGCGAAAATATGATTTCTCAAAACTTGCAGTGAGGTCAATGCGCGACCCGTTCGCCATGTCGACATTTGGGAAACTCGAAGCACTCATAAAGAACCCGAGTGCATTTACGCGTTTTCCGTCTGCGTCGCGCAAGATAAGCTTAAGGTGCTCTCGGCCCTTACCAAACTGCTCTACCTTATCGACGACAACTCCTTCAAAACGAAAAAGCGGCTTGGGATTACCGACACCAAACGGGGCGAGCAGATCTATGGCATGAAAAGTCTCTTCGTTCACATCAGCGATAGAAAGCACAGCATCTACCTCTGGAATTCC
Source organism: bacterium (assembly GCA_043758815.1). Lineage (GTDB taxonomy): Bacteria > Patescibacteriota > Minisyncoccia > Phycocordibacterales > UBA6899 > MHLP01. The sequence goes on along the minus strand of JAYVMS010000082.1, from coordinate 174 downwards.
TTTTGTTTTTTCTTTCTTGGGAATTGTCAGATGTGCCTCCACGAGCGCTGACTCAAGGAAATGTATCGCATCGGTGTCTATCGAGAATCCGCCGGAGAATTCGTGTCCACCCTTATCAATGAATACCCCTTGCCGTGTCGCTATCATAAGATCGACGATGTTTACTCGGCCATC
>JAYVMS010000081.1:0-9178 GCA_043758815.1 bacterium | reverse complement strand
GGCTTCTCGCTTTGATCGGGAGTTGCGGCGAGTGGGACGAATTCGAGAATGAGATCAAGTAGTGGTGAGAGATCCTTGCGTTCATCGGCAAGTTTGCGCATCGCAACACCCTCGCGTCCGATAGCGTACACGACAGGAAAATCAAGCTGCTCTTTGGACGCGCCAAGATCCATAAATAGCTCGAGCACCTTCTCCTCTGTCTCGTCGGCATTGGCTGCTGGCTTGTCTATCTTATTGATGACGACAATAGGGCGGAGACCCAATTCAAGCGACTTCTTAAGTACAAAACGGGTCTGAGGCATCGGCCCTTCCTGTGCATCAACAATAAGGAGGACGCAATCAATAGAGCGAAGTACGCGCTCGACTTCTGAACCGAAGTCGGCGTGACCTGGGGTGTCCACGATGTTTATCTTGGTCCCCTTCCACATAGCCGAAGTGTTCTTCGAGTAGATGGTGATACCGCGCTCGAGCTCAAGCGCATTGGAGTCCATGCTCTCACCCGTTTCAAACATTCCGGTTTGGCGCATGAGTGCATCGGTGAGTGTTGTTTTCCCATGATCGACGTGAGCAATGATCGCAATATTCCGAATTTCCATATAATAAGTCGTTTGTGTCTAATAATTAGCCTTGTTTTATAAATTTTTTGAGTCAAATGAAAAGCCCTCAGGCGGGGCATCGATAATTAAAACATACCGTACTTACTAGTTTTTTGCAATGTTTCCACTTGGGGACAGTCCCCAAGTGTGATTGACACAATTGCACAAAAGTTTTGTGTTTTGGGAAATGTATGTAAGAATCATGCACATGGCATATATCCCCCGTAAAAATTCTCCCGAAGGTGGCAAACCGTTTGCAAAACGACCTGCTTTTGCTCGCTCTCGCGCTAGAGGTACTTCAAGTGCTCCCCGCGCTTATACCGAAAATACCAGAAGCGCTACTTCATACCCTCGCCCATACGTGAGACGTGATGTAGATGCGCCCGCGCGGCCTGCTCGCCCCTATACAAAGAGAGACACGGTTACGCCAAGACCATTCACTCGTGGCGCATCGGCAGCGTTTAAGCCTCGAACAGGTACTTCTTCGTCATACTCACACACTGTGCCCCCTCGTACTCGCGGAGCGTCTGCTCCGTTTCGTGGCGATGCACTAGCTCGCCCACGTACTTCTGATACGCGAGAGGCTGTGCCCTTCCCCCAAAAAGCACCATACAGACCAGGAGCAGGTGCAACGCTCGCACGAGCTCGTATCCCGCGTAGTTCATATGCAAATAAACCTAGAACAGAGCTTGGGTCCAGAGCAGCACCACGCGACGAAAAGCCGGTGAGAAAGTTCACTGCAGCCAAACCTGAGCGCACGAAACTTGTGAGCTTTGCCCCCAATGGCACAACCAACCCCGCAACCTCATGGGGCGAGGTAGCTGACTGGTACGACACTCATCTCTCCAAGGGCGACACCTATCACGAAAAAGTCATCCTTCCGAATATTCTTCGCCTTGTCGAACCCAAAAAGGGTGAGACGATACTTGATCTTGCGTGTGGGCAAGGGTTCTTTGCTAAAGCATTCGCACAAAAAGGCGCGACCTTAACGGGTATCGACATAAGCGAAGAGCTTATAACCATTGCCAAGCAAGAGTCCATGCATATCACCTTTCATGTTGGCTCGGCTGAGGCACTTTCGATGTTCAAAGATAAGAGCTTCGATAAGGCGGTCATCGTTCTTGCAATACAGAACATCGAGCATATCAACAAGGTGCTTTCAGAAGTAGCGCGCGTACTTAAGGCGGGCGGCACATTCCACATCGTCATGAACCATCCTGCATTCCGTATCCCCAAACGCTCATCGTGGGAATATGACGACAAGAAGAAGGTGCAGTTCCGTCGCGTCGAGCAATACGCCAGTGAGTCCCGCGAGTCTATCGACATGCACCCCGGCATGAAGGACTCTCCGCAGACATTGTCATTTCATCGCCCACTACAATACTATTTCAAGCTTCTCGGTAAGGCAGGATTCGCTGTCGACCGCCTCGAAGAATGGATCTCACACAAATCAAGCGACTCAGGCCCTCGTGCCAAAGCCGAGAATCTTTCTCGCAAAGAGATTCCACTTTTCTTATACTTAAGAGCCAACAAATTCTAAGGCGCACGGGGAAACGAGCGATAAAAGAAATACTTAGTTGTTTCTGCCACCACAAGATACACCACCACAATCGCTGCAATCATAGTGAGAAATATGGGCGAAAGCGCGGTGAATGAGAGTAGCGACCCGATGGGTGTATATGGAATTAACCATGAAATTATTACCACCATAATTGCACTCGCTCCGACAAAAATACTTGGCATACTCTTAAAGAATGGCACACGTTTTGTGCGAATGATAAATACCACTAACACCTGCGTTGCAATAGACTCAACGAACCAGCCGGTCTGAAAATTCTGTTCGGGCATATGAAATACTCCGTATAGAATATAAAAAGTGAGGAAATCAAATATCGAACTCACTATGCCGAATGCAATAATGTATTTAGCAAATTCTCTCATTTCCCATTTCAGAGGTGCGATTACTGCTTCACTGTCGATATTGTCTGAGGGAATCGTAGTCTGCGATAGGTCATAAAGAAAATTATTGAGCAGAATCTGAGATGGCATCATGGGCAAAAATGGTAGGATAACTGATGCTCCCATCATTGAGAACATATTGCCAAAATTTGAACTAAATCCCATTTTTATGTACTTCAATGTATTCTGAAAAGTTTTACGTCCCTCTATGACTCCATCTTTTAATACATGTAGACTTTTATCGAGCAGAATGATGTCGGCTGTTTCTTTTGCAACATCAACGGCGTTGTTCACTGAGATCCCAACATCCGCTGCCTTTAAGACAGGAGCATCATTGATGCCGTCACCCATATAACCCACTACATTCCCCGCCTTTCTTAATATCGTAACAATGCGTTCTTTTTGTTCTGGAGAGACTCGCGCAAATACGGTAATACCATCAACCTTTCGAGTGAGTTCCGAGTCAGAAAGCTTGTCGAGCATCTCTCCGGTCATCACTCCATTAACTTTTATCTGCAGATCTCTACAAATACGCTGAGTGAGGATCTCGCTGTCTCCGGTGATGATCTTGACTTCGATCGCGAGTGCGCGAAGTTCCTCGAGAGCAGCTCGAGAACTTTCTTTGGGTGGGTCGAGAAATGCCGCAAAGCCGAGAAATGTCATCCCCGACTCTTCATCGCGTTCATATTTTATGCGATCTTCCTTGTCTAATATTTTAACAGAAACTGCCAGCACGCGAAATCCGTCATTACTTAAACGATCATATTCATCTCGGGCATTTTTATAAAATACATCCGTAAACTGTACTTTTTCATTTCCATCCTGAAGAAAAGTCACGATACTGAGAATGCTTTCGGGTGCGCCCTTGGTGATCATAAACCTCTTTCCATCTTGCTCTACAACAATAGAATCGCGTCGGCGTTCGAAGTCAAAAGGCACTTCGTCGATCTTTATATAGCCTGTTGTATCAACTTTCTCGTGTGCTTGTATTGCTGCATCAAGTGGGCTTTTGCGCGCAGTGTGATACACACTACTTAAGTAGGCATACAGCAAAACCTCTTTTGATACTTCACCCTTTGCATCAACGCATTTCACGAGCTCGATCTTGTCTTCTGTAAGTGTGCCGGTTTTGTCAGTGCAAAGAATATTCATTCCACCAAAATTTTGAACTGCAGCAAGATTTTTTACCACAACATTTTTTTTGGCCATTATCATAGAGCCGTGCGATAGCGCCACTGACATAATGACCGGTAGAAGTTCTGGAGTGAGGCCGACGGCAATTGCGACAGCAAAAATAAATGAGTTAAGTATCCCATGACCGAAGTACGCATTGGCAAAAAATACTACCAACACCATCACGAAGGTCAGGCGTATGATGAAAATACTAAAGTTTTTGAGTCCACGTTCGAAACTAGTTTCCTCATCATTTGCGGATAGTTTTTCAGCTATTTTACCAAACTCAGCAAGAGGGCCCGTTTGCATCACTATGGCCGTTGCATAACCGGTCACCACACTTGTACCCATAAATACCGCAGAGTCATCATTCAGCTTGAGTGAGACACCGACAGTAGTGGGTCTTTCTTTGGCAGGATGTTTTTCAGAAGGAAAAGACTCACCCGTCAGAGCTGATTGGTTTACAAAAAAATCATCGGCAGTGAGCACGGTACAATCAGCGGGAATAACATCCCCCGCAGAAAGTTCGATGACATCCCCAGGAACGAGTGCACTAAATGCGAGCTCTAGTTTGTCACCATCGCGGAATACGGTAGCAGTCGACGCAACCTGTGCGATCAGCTTTTCAGCTACACCTTCTGCTTTGTGGCTGTTGAAAAAATCAAGCACTGCAGACATAAACACCATTATTAAAATGATCGAGGCATTTACTTTTTCTCCAATAAAAAAAGAAATTGTCGCTGCGCCAATCAATAAAAGAAGAAGCGGGCTATTAAATTTTTTTACAAATGTAATAATCGGTCGTAGTCGTTTTCGATGATATATCGTATTTTCTCCGTACTTTGCGAGGCATACTGCTGCCTCACGGCTTGTCAGACCCATTGGGGTTGTCGTTGTGTTATCTGTCATAAGATCATGATAATATTATAAGATAATTTATTGGTAATAGCTGTCTTGGTATCTATTGTGTAACTTTGATTCAAATTAACAGGAGATAGGAAGTTCATTTATTTACTTGTGCACGCTTCGCTTAATGCCTGCGGTAATACTTCGATTATCTTGTCTCTTGTAGGAGAATAAAGTATAGAAAGCTGAGATCTGCAGTACACAAGCACGTCGTCTCCGAATAGTGCGTTTCTGAAGAATCGGTTACCCAAAAGTGCCTTTGGATCGCTTACCTGCGCAAGCACTGGCTGTTCGTTGGCAGGTAGAAGCATGTGCTTGTCTACAGCTGAGATGACCGCGGCGGCAGGATTGGTAGTATTTTGCGTAGATACATTTTGCACCACATCGCGGAGTTCAGCATATTTGCGGTAGTAGTGAAGTGCTAAGAGTAGCGCGACTACTGCCACGATAAGCAGGAGCATATTACGTACGCTTTTTCTTATCGAATAGAGACTAAGTACGGTCTTTTTGCGACTCAGGTCAATGGAAATCTTGCGTCTTTTGAAAAATACCATATGCGCATTATAGCGCGCAAAACGCCATTCCAACAAATAGACAAGACACGAAAAAGACGCCTCATATTGCCTTTTTGGCTACTTACTTCCATGGTACTCGAGGAAACATCTACCCTGTCGGCGGAGGAGGTCGACACCATAAACACAAACGTACTCCCAATTACCCACCACACCCTTCACAAGCACTATTCCCCCTCCCATACCCTCGACTAAGAGTTTGGAATAATATAGAGTCCGGTACCTGTCACGTAACGACAGATGATGCTTGAGCCTGCCTGCGGAAATTTGCGGAACAAGAGGCTTTTGTTCTCGGGAGAGATGCCTACACCCGCATCCTTTATGCTGACTCGCAACTTTGTTTAATAAAAACAAACACACTGCTCACTTGTGCTCTTCGAGTATCTTTCGTTTGGTCGTGTCCTCGATGAGTATTACAATACCTGTGCTTGCAATCTCCCGAGTGGAAGCAGCGGGAACGAGGGTGATACGGAGTGACTTTGGACCAAAAGTGACATCATGGGTATCAATAGTTACCATTTTTTCTCTGAACTCGTAGCACTTTTTAGAAATATCGCACACCGGAGAAAGTGCGGATGCAACATCCAAAAATGTAAGCGCCGAAGCAGTGTCCTTAACACCGAGAATAGTTTGGGCGCTATGATTAAAATTAGTGACAGTATTATCTTTGTCGACAAGAATCATGCCAATAGGAATACTGTTGATTATGGCAAGAAATTTTGCATGTTCACTACGCAGCTCTTGCATGCGCTCTTCTACCAATTTTTCGATATTCCCTTTCGCCTCCTCTAATTTTTTGTTATTGTCGCGGTACTCTTTGGAACTCAGCTCAAGTACTCTTTCAAGTAGAGCCCTGTCCTCGTCGAAATGCTCGTATGTCTCAGAAACAACCTTGAGGAACTCTTCAAGTCCTGCGGGATGTCTATAGATGGACCCAAAAACATGCTTGAGTTGTCGTTCTAAAACATGATGCATATTAATCTTCGTAGAATGCGGTTATGGTCATGGTTTGATTATGCAAACGACACTGATTCTCCCCTGCGGCAGTTGGGCATAATTCTCCGTATGAATAGAAACCGGTGATTGCTGCATCAATGCCCACGATCTCAGATACTGCCTCTATCTCTTCCTCAACGCGCTCTTTGAGCACGAGCTTCCTCGCAACACAGCTTACGAGTATCGCAAGCTGTGGCTTGAATGACTCAAGGCTCTTTACGCTCCTACTACCGGCACTTTTAGCGCCATCGATAAGTCGCTCGAAATTGGCCTTCATGAGGGTGACCTGCAAGCCCTCAGGCATGTCTCCCCCAAAGGTCATGCTTTGCTCTTTTTCGTCAACTCCGAGCACGCCGCGCACCACTTCATCTTCATTGCCATCCTCGCCAAAGTGTAAGCGCAGTGGAAAGAGGAGTCCAGTACCGGGTAAGCCAGAAGCCTTATCGCCGAGGTAGGTCTTGTAAAGCTCTAGTGCGGGCTTGCCATCAAGTTCGTAAAGGACGTTACCTTTCGATTTTGTGATCGTACGATCGATACCGAGTGTGTCCCAGCCGCCATATGACCCGTATCCAACTCGAAGTGACGCACCATAAAAACCGATGAGGATGATCTTGCCCTCTTTTGCTGCATGATCAAGACCCAAGGCGGTATGCATGAATTCAGCCCCATCCCCCACTAATCCACCCGTAATCGCGACTCCCGTGGGAAGCTTGTTGTTGAGGCCTTGTACGAGAGAGGTGCCGTTGACGCGTAATCCATCACAAAAAACCATTGCGTGCACTAACCCTTCTTGTGGAAGCATTGCGGCAAGCTTTTCACCCGAAGCAAGACTGTCGTCAACACCCACGATATCAATTTCTGCGAACTGAAGTGTCGTCTTCTCAAAATGGACAGCGGTCACTGAAAGTGAATTATCGCGTACACGCGTATCGAGTATCTCGCCGGCAGTAGAACACTCAATGATGTGTGACTCAGGATAATAAGAATGAATAATATCGTAGTACTTTTCTTCCTCAACAATTCGTCTCCCCCCAAACACCAGAATGAGTTGTGGCGGTTCCTTGAAATTCCCCGGCATGGTGATTTCCCAGCCTTTATCTTGTGTCCATAGTCGTTGTTCAATTTTCATAGACTTCTAATTATAGCAAATAGATTCTTATATAGTAATGTCACGTTCTAGCTCGATTGTTTCCTCGATATGGATAAAGTCTGGGGTAACAATGTATAGGAACTTTTTATTCCGTTAAGTTAATTTTAATTTAGTAACAATACTTTAATTATAACCGATAAACATCGTAATCAATAGCGAAGCGAACTAGGCTCATGTGCAAAACTTTATCGAACGAATAGGCTGTACTATTCATTGAGTTCTGCGATTAGGGAAACGATATGTACCCATTTGTTGCATTGATATCAGTGATGCATCTCGTACCGTTCACACCACGCCGCTCGGTGGGATGGATCGATGTGGGCCGCCGTGAGATATGTAGAGTTCGAAGTACTACGATGTAGTCGCGTTTGCTTCCTCAGGGCAGATACGCAAACTGCGGTTCCAGCCCCGCGCAGGAGCGTGCGATTGTAATTGTACGGCCGCGCAAAATACTGCACATAAGGGGTGTTTTTGTGCAAAATATACTTAAACTTGCATCTAATTTTATGGAGTTGTTGTCGTTGCTACTGTTGTGGTGGTGACGATCCGCGGAGTGGTGCTACCAGAGACAATGATTGGCGTTGTTGAGCTCGTATCGATGTGCGGAGTGGTGCTACCAGAGCCAATGATTGGCGTTGTTGTGGCGGTTACGATAATTGGAGTGCTTGATGGTGCGGGTGCAGGTGGTAGCGTGCCTCCCCCGCTGCCGTTTGTCGACTGGACTACCGCTGCGGTCTGGGGAGCGCCGGATCCAGAATTTGCGTCGTAGGTGCCGACCATGAACCAGTCGAACGGAATGTCGGTCGGTGCCTGACCTGACAGAGAGACGGTGAAGCCTGAACCTGGGGTGACTTGGGTCACTGCTATAGGCATCGAGAGCGAGGTGCGAGGGGTGATGAAGATCTTTGCGCCCGAGGTGACGTTTGAGTTGGCGACGAAGTAGGTTGTCGCGCCGACAGGAAGCGTGTCAGAACCTGCTATCTGGTTGGAGCCTGCTGGGACGTTTATCTTGCCGTTTGGAAGTATGGTGAGAACCTGAGCGAAGAAGTCTTTGATGACGCCGGTCTGTGCGACAAGCTTGCCGACGACGAACTTGGTCAGCTCGGCACCACTACTGAATGCGCTACTTGCGAGATCACTTAGTGCCTGAGGAACGTCAGTGATGGTTTCTGTTAAGTCCTGGAAGAGGCTTGTCGAACCCTCTGACCATCCTTGTCCCAACTCTACCGCGATGATGCCAACACAGGTCGAGGTTGCATCAGCTGCGACTCCGCCAGTGACGCATTTGCCGAGGCCGTTCGCAGGGTCAAATGACTGCACTGCGTGGCCAAGAATGTATCCTGCACGAGTTGCGCGCATACCAATACCTGCGGTGGTCGTAGAGACTGCGATTGCATCGCCAGTCATAATGCGACCGTTTTGAAGCGAAACGAGGGTGTTTACGCGTCCACTGTATGCAACTACGATATTTCCGATTTGCGCACCCACAGGTATTGTATATCCGGATCTGACACCCACGATAGCTGAACTATTTGTTGCAGGCTCAACAACTCCACTCGTGCTTCCGGTCGAGAAGCCAACTATCATATTCTCTGAAGGTGCTGTGGTGCTTGCAAAGTACCATGCGCCAGCACTCGAATTCTTGCCAAAATCTTGGTCTCTGTTTGTATCTGGGCCAATATTTACAGAGGGAATGATGTCGAGACCAGAAGACAAGGAACTGTTGGTGTTTGTTTTAGTGCCTGCTGGATCATCAATCCATACGCGCAGTGATGCAACGTCTGCTTCAGATACTCCAAGGTTTCCAGCGAATGTCTTTCCCACAG
>JAYVMS010000080.1:0-4087 GCA_043758815.1 bacterium | reverse complement strand
AATTGTACTGCTTCTGGACTCTTAAATGGTCAGTCACTTCCGGTCGACATAACCTTCTCCCCATCAGTTGCCGGATTACACTGGTTCTTCCCGCTATTTACATCAAACGGGGGTACCATTGGTTCGAGTGGAGGAGGAGGTAGTCCGTCAGTCTCTGGCAATGGTGTCCTCGACCCAGTCATAAGTGTAAGCCCCACAAGTCTTGGTTTCCCTGATACGAATCAAGGACTCTATAGCCGAAAGACTATTACTATCACGAATACAGGACTCGGTGTTCTGGTCGGAAATATTGCACAAGTGAAGACACCAGGGCTCGATTTTTATTGTGTACTTAATTGCACCTATAATATTCTTGCCAGCGGAAACATCATTTCTACCATCGAATTCGCCCCAAATTCAGTCGGTTCGCTTTCGACACTACTGACAATTAACTCCAACGCAGTTAATGGAACACAATCTCTCGGCGTATTTGGTAACGGTGTGTTTGCTCCGATCATCGATATTCGCGGTAGCGATACGAATTATGGTCCCGTGGTCGTCGGTAAATTCAAAGATAAAATTTTCACCATTTCGAACTCAGGTAGTGTCGACCTTGGGTCAGGAACATTCACACTTACCGGTCCGTTCGTGTGCATAAATCCTGTTGATATCAGCGATGGTCTTTGCCACTACAATATTCCAGCTTATTCATCTACTGATATAACGGTACGCTTTTCGCCGACTGCAATCGGTTCTGCAAGCGGCGCTGTATGGCTCTCGGGGGTCCCACTCGCTCGCTTCTTTGTAAGCGGTACAGGGATAGCTCCAGCAGTTAAATTTATCGAGAAGTAGAAATCTAATTTCTCTTTAATTCAAAAAACCTGCCAAAAGTGGTGGGTTTTTTGTATCTCGCGCTCGGCTTTGAGATTTGAGTTCAAGCGTCTATAATGAAAAATAATGAATCCCGTTAGAAATAGCTACTTCGCGCATAATAACATATGACAAAAACATACCAAAAAGCATTAGATATGCCAATTATCAATAAACTACGGAAGTGCAGCACTTCCTATTTCTAACAGGATGAACTTACGCGAGAAATTGGGTATCGATGTCACCGTACCTGGAAAGGCAGCTGAAAGAGGACATTTGCATCCGGTAACACTTATGATGCGGGATATTGCATGCATCTTTGGCGGGATGGGATTCATTGTTGCTGACGGACCTGAGGTAGAGACAGAGCATTACAATTTCGATGCACTCAATATTCCCAAGGACCACCCCGCCCGTGACATGTGGGACACTTTCTGGCTCAAGCAGCACCAGCCAGAAGGCACATCAACCGAAGGGACCATGCTTAAGAACAAGGATGGGATAGAGCGATTACTTCTTCGTACCCACACCTCGCCGGTGCAGATAAGGCACATGGAGTCACACAAACCTCCCTTGAGTATCATTGTACCCGGGAAGGTATATCGCTATGAGGCAACTGATGCAACGCACGAGGCACAGTTCTATCAGTTCGAAGGATTGATGGTGGGAAAGGATATATCGCTCGCGAATTTGAAAGGCGTGCTCTCTCTCTTTTTTGAACGGGTGTTCGGGAGAAAGATGGAGATACGTTTCCGCCCAAGCTACTTCCCGTTTACTGAGCCTTCAGTTGAGATTGACATTGGCTGGACGGACAAGAACGGCAATGTAGAAAAGTGGCTTGAAGTCATGGGTGCAGGTATGGTGCACCCTGAGGTGTTGCGCGCAGGAGGGATTGATCCGAATGTGTGGCAAGGCTTCGCATTCGGTGGCGGTGTTGACCGCTTCGTCATGCTTAAGTACGGCATTCCTGATGTCCGCGCACTTTATACTGGCGACCTGCGACTTGTTAGACAATTTCCCACTGTATGACTTCTATTTTGAGCGATCTCCGGCGTTGCCTGCGAAATGAACCCTCGAGACGTACGATGAGTACGCCTCGAGGGTATAATTTCTTGCCGCCTCGGACCTCATCTCAAAATAAAAGTCATATTCAAATATTATGATAATTTCCTACAAACTCCTGCAAACGTATTTCGATAAAAAGCTTCCTACACCAGAAGCTATTGGCGAAGCGCTCACGTTTCACGCCTTCGAAATAGAAGGGATGGAACAGAAGGGAGCTGATACCGCTATCGACATCAAGGTGCTACCTAATCGCGCACACGATTGTCTCTCACATTACGGAGTAGCAAAGGAAGTGGGAGCAATATTGAACATTCCCCTAAAAAAATTTTCTAAAAGCGCATATCCAAAAGCCAGTGCCAAAGATTCGCAGATAAAGATAACGCTTGTGGATAAGCGTGCCATACGTTATATCGGTCTTACAATTGAGGGAATAGCTGTAAAAGAATCTCCAGAATGGTTACAACAATGTTTGCAGTCACTTGGTCAGCGCTCAATTAATAATGTTGTTGATGCGACGAATTATGTTATGTTCATGCTCGGTCAGCCTCTGCACGCATTTGATCTTGCAAAATTAGCGGGGGGAAGTATCGTTGTCCGTCCTGGCAAAGACAATGAAATGCTTACCACGCTCGACGGCAAAGAAGTCTCGCTCAATAAGAGCATCATGGTCATCGCAGACAGCAAGGAAGTGCTCGGTATTGCGGGCATAAAAGGTGGGACAAAGGCAGAAGTCGACTTGCATACGACATCTATCATGATCGAGTCGGCGAATTTTGATGCAAGCACGATACGGATGACTGCACAAAAGATTGATATTAAAACTGATGCCTCGAAGCGTTTTGAATCCGGTCTTTCCCCATATACCGCAGAAGATGCCATGAAAATGGTCGCCGCGCTCATACTCGACATTGCGGGAAGTGGTGACAGTGTTGTTGGTAAGCCAATCGATATTTTTCCCAAAAAGCCCAAAATACGAACAGTGGCTGTCTCACTTTTTGACATCAACCATGTTCTCGGTACGAAATTCGCCGACAAGGACGTGCAGATGGTATGGAAATCCTTAGGGTTCACATATAAAGCCAAAAAGAAAAGCGAGACCATCATATACGATGTCACAATTCCGCATCAGCGCCTTGATCTCACCATCATGCAAGATCTAATTGAAGAGGTTGGTCGTATGGCAGGTTATGACGAGCTTAAGTCCATAATGCCCATTGAGACTGTGCTTGCTCCCGAGATAAATAAAGAATGGCTTTGCCGCGATATTGTACGCGAGGTCATGCTTGGCGCGGGATTTTCGGATGTATATACGTATGCCTTCATGGGGGCAGGCGAGATCGAAGTCGCAAATCCTATCTCAAGCGACAAAAAATATCTGCGCAACAATCTTATGACTGGACTCAAGCTTGCGGTCACCGAGAATCTAAAATATGAACCTGAGGTACGTATATTTGAGTTCGGGCATGTTTTTGGAAAGACCAACGGCATGCTCAACGAAGAAAGTTCTTTTGCCGCCCTTGTGGGATTTCAAAAAAGAAAGGAAGCACAGCAGAAAGATGATTTTTATTTTTTGAAAGGAGTGCTTGAGCGAATTTTTGAAGCTCTCGCCATAACGAGCGTGCGCTTTGAAGAGGGAGGAGGCGAGCTTATTGCGAGCATATTCGTGCACGACACACTACTTGGAACCATGAGCATCCATGGCTTTGAGTGTGATTTTTCTAAGCTTGTTGACCTATCTGGCTCTTCATTTGTCTACAAAGTACCTTCACGCTATCCATTGATCATCCGCGATGTATCACTCTTCGTGCCACTTTCGACAAAGGCTGGGAAAGTCCAAGCGATTATCAAGGAAGCCGCTGGTGAATTGTCGCAATCTGTTACGCTTATTGATGTCTTTGAGCCATCGGAACAGGATAGAAAATCCTTGGCATTTCGCATGGTTCTCCAATCCTTCGAACGAACTCTTTCCGACGAAGAAGCGAACGAGGTCTCGCTTCGGGTGGTCAAAGCATTGAGTGAGAGTGACGCTACTTGGCAGGTGAGGAGTTAGACTGACACACCAACTCTCTCTCTTGATTAGCGCAGCCATACCCCCCAGCTCTGCTTTGGGATCCTTGTAGGATGGGTCTGGGAAATCCTCGGTTTCCCAGATAAAATAAGTGCATGAGCGTCA
>JAYVMS010000079.1:0-4394 GCA_043758815.1 bacterium | reverse complement strand
TTCTAATCCAGGAACCGAGGAGCTCGTCATGATAGAGACTCAAGTCGGAGATTATCTCGGCGAAGACGACATCACCCGCTACGACGACCACTACGGCCGAACCTAAGCTCCTGACTTCGCGCGCTACGTCGTTGCATTCAAAAAACGCACTTCATCGTACGGCCAGTACGCCTCGTTTGCGTTTTTATGACTGCGCCTCGTATCGCATCAAGTCCAAGAGCTTAGTTATTCACAACGAAATTACTGCAATAGTGTCGGGACCTTTTGATGCACAGAAGAATTAATAGCAGCGATGTCGGGCCTACTTCGTAAAAATTTAATAATATCGTGAGCAGTAAAATCTTTATTCTGAGCATACAGTTCCTCGAATACCTTACTGATCAGCTCATAATCCTCTTTTGTGTCGAGCGTAAGCCTGAGATCGGGTGCGTTCATCTCTCCTTCTGCTTTTAGTGCGAGCACTTTATAGCGCACGGGGTCAGTTTTAATGTGCACGGTTACATGTTCCCGCATTTCGGGGTGTGTTGCTTCGTTATACCCCTCTTCAAGCGCTTTCATTGTAAACACTGTCGCATCAAAGCCGTCCGGGACAGGCTTTTCTCCCATCTCATTTGAAACTAAATCAAAGCCCCCCTCATCTAATCGCACAATAAGATCATCGACGATGCGCCAATCAACAAGTGGGCTGTCCCCCATCCCACGGTAGACAATACCCGCATCACAAATCTTGGCCGCTTCATATACACGCGCCAACACATCAACTTCACTGCCACGATAACATTTATAGCTGCGCTCGATACAGAAATTTTCTATCGGATCATCTTTTGAGTTGTCTGATGTCGCAATTATGATGTCATCAAAGTATTTGCCGTGCTTGAGGCGCTCCACGATACGTAGAAGCACCGGCTCGCCAAGAAGCGGCATCAGGACCTTCCCAGGCAATCGCGTTGAACCCATGCGAGCACTTATTGTAGCGACCACTCTTTTGCCGTTTATCATCCTAACTTGCCGTTAAAGTGTGCAATAGTTTTCTTAAGTATTTCAGCCTGCTCTACTGCTCTATCCCATTCCCAGTAGTTAGTTTTGAATGCCAGGATCTGCTGCTGCACTTTCTCAGCCACAGGGCAAAGCCCTGGTTTCCAAGACTGCAACGTGCCTGTGTACATAGCCTTAAATATCTCTTCTTTGCCTGCAAAATTTGATTCCTGAAACATGGGCTCTTGGTAGGTTAGCTTCCATGTTGCGTAGATACCGTTGCCACCGAGCTCCATAAACTTCTTTCTGAAATCAACCCAGCTGCAAGGTGCATCTACGAGCCGTACTGCGAGTCCCCAGTAAACATTCTTGTAACCCTCAGGGGTAAATTGTGGAATTAGCCAATCACAACCCTTCATGGCCTCCAAAAATAGTTCCGCTGAATCAATGCGTCGCTGTACGAGTTCATCCATGCGCTCTATCTGTCCGAGTACGACAGCGGCACAGATATCAGGCATGCGATAGTTGTATCCCATTGAAGCATGTCGGGCATAATTAGGATTCTGAATATCATCTTTTGAAATTTTGCCTGCTTTCGCCGACACTGATGCATATCCAAGAACAGAGAATCTTCTTACTCTGTCGGCTGCATCAACATCATTGGTGCACAGCATACCGCCCTCCCCTGCTGTGAGATGTTTGGTACTCTGGAAGCTAAAACTAGAATAGTGCCCGATAGTTCCTGCCAGTCTTCCTTTGTATTCACCAAGAAAACACTGGGCGTTGTCTTCTATAACGACGAAATCGTGTTTCTTCGCAAGTTCCATTATCGGATCCATATCAGGAGAGAGTCCATAAAGTGCGACAGTCATGATCGCTTTCGTGCGCGGAGTAATTAACTTCTCAATACACTTAGGGTCAATCTGAAGAGTATCCTCGACGACATCGGCAAATACTGGCACCGCATCCGCCTGAAGCACAGCCATAGAGGTGGCGGCCATGGTAAGCGGCGGAACAATCACTTCATCCCCAGGTTTTATTCCCGCAGCAATAAGCGCCGAGTGTAAGGTTGCTGTTCCATTGGTGTGGCCGATCGAGTACTCAACTCCCATTCTTTTTGAAAACGCCTCTTCGGCGCGCTTGAGCATTTTGGTGTCACGTGGTCCTCTAAAATCCGATTCAAGCACTTCCTTCACATACGCAGTCTCTAATTCTCCAATGCGTTTGATATTTGGTTTCATGATAGTAATTACAACCACTAACTTATAACAATCGTTGCACCATAAACGGGGCGAATTGAAAGATGGCGATGAATATTAAAGCCGTTCTTGTTGATTTTCTTTGGGTCGGTGTATCGACCTGTATAAATACGGTCACCATTTTTGTCTTTATCACAACACCAAATGAAGTCATTATTCCAGAGCTTTACGCCGTTGTGTAAGAAATAAAAAGCGAAAAAAGTGTGTGCGGTGAGAATTGCGCTTGGAAATTGTTCCCCTTTCTTGAGCTTTCCCAGAAGTATATCTGGTCGCACCCCACGGGATTCTTTGAGCACATTTTTTCTTATCAAATACCATTTATTTTTAAGCGTTGTCGTGCTGGCAAATTTTTCTTTGATGTACCAATCTTGATTATAAAAGCATGGCTCACTTATTGCTGGGCCAAGCCCTAAGAATGAGCGCATGCTATTAAGCGTGAGTGCGGTTCCGTTCTTATTCTTCTCTACACCAAGAACAAGCACATAATCCTTCGCACACTTTTTTAGCGTCTTTTCGTCGTAGTGGATCTTAGGAATAGTCTTTATTGGCGTGATATTAATCTCGGCCGCGATTGACGTGAGCTCATTCGGTCCAATAAAATTTTTACCCATAATACTTTTTGCAGCGTTCGCGTCCATATTATTTCAGAGCTGAATCGAGTTTAGTTATAAAAAACTTTGCTCTATTTTGCATATGCTTATTGCCCTCGAGAAGCGCCCATGCATCGAGATCTTCTTTTTTTAGAAAATCAGTCATCCCTAAAAGAAGAAAGGTTTCTGTCGGAAGTGTTGCCGCGAGATCGTATTTACGAAATAATTTTCCAAGTGCTATGCGTAGATTGTTGATACGCGTCACCCCACCCTCTCCAAGTTCTCCAAACATCTCCATTGTAGTTGAAAAAACGAGGTGATTATAAATGATCCCCACCATCGCCTTCTCCTCTGCTTCAGTTAAATTCATATTTCGTGTATCCATGACACACATATTACCACGGGTAAGATTACTCTATACTTGACAAAAGATATAAAAGCTGTATTATGATGTAAATTGTTCAATTCATAGGAGTCGAAAATGATTCAGTGGCAAACTGCCCTTTCTCTTCGAATACTCATTGGTAATATCCTCGTACCAGTGATGATCAAAAAACAAGCCGGTCGGGTAGACGCAAATGCTCGTTTCTTGCTTCAATTCCTCCTCGCAGCGATTTTTTCGAGTGTGCTCTTCATTCTGGGGTCAAACAAGTTTGAACCACTTATCCTCGGTATATCAGCTTTGGTTGGCGCACTAACGGTTGCTGGAACCTTCTTTCAATGGAAGGCACTCGCAATATCAGGAGCAAAGACCTCGATCCTTGCATTTATGGATGATGTGATAGCGATGGGATTAAGTGCGAGCGTCCTCGATGAGTGGATGAAAATAACCAAGATAGCTCTCCTTGGTGCCGCATGTTGCGGACTTTCTATCATTGGTTTTGTTGCTCGGGCACTCGGAAAGAAAGAGGCAGAAGCTCAAAAGACCCCGATGCGATTCTTCGCGTTCGTAGCTACCTACAGTGTGATATGGGGACTGTCATTCTTTCTCCAGCGTGTGTTCGCCATGAAGTCGTTCGGAATGATGAACCTAATCGGAGGGTGGTACATCGGTGGTGCGATCGCGGCCTTCATCCTCACTCGCTATCTGTCTCGAGAAAAGAACATCTACGAGAAGGTGGCGGATCTCGAGGTGCGTGACATCTGCATAATCGCGCTCCTTGCGGCGCTCATCGTATCTGCGATGTGCCTGCAATACATCATCTTTCACCAAGTAATACAGTTCGCGACGATGCCTGTGCTTATGGTCGGTGAAATGATCATTCAAGCGACAGTCTTCCTCGTCCTGTTTCCCAAGGAACGTAGACAGTTCGACCGCTACGAAGTGGCCGCAGCAGTGCTCGCCTTCGTGGGAACCGCCCTCATTATGGGCTTCCAGCGCTAAGTTGTTCGGCCCCCGCAATTGCGGGGGCTTTTTCATCCCCTGGACAGGTAAATGACCCCGTCAGCATATGTCGCCACATCTCCTTTTTGTTGATACAGCATTATACGTTCCATTTCCTGTGCAAACAGCTCTCCTTCACTTTGTTGCTTAAACTCAGGAACTCCGAGCGCGGGAATCATTATGAGC
>JAYVMS010000078.1:0-17243 GCA_043758815.1 bacterium | reverse complement strand
ATCTCTTTGAGTGCAGTCATACCGTTCATGACGGGCATGATAACATCGAGTAAAATGAGATCAGGGTGATGTTTGTGCATTGCGGTGAGCGCGTCTTCGCCATTAACGGCCATAATGATATTCACAAATCCCGCTTGTATCAAAATTTCTTCGAGCATTCCACGCATCGAACCTGAGTCATCAACTATGAGTATTTTTTTGTCGTACATGAGTTCATGATATAGAAATAAGACTTCATAGCAAGTATGGTGGGGGATAGTATATAAAAACAATTTGAAACTGTGAACAAAGCGTGAAATAATACCACCATGATGAACATGATGGATCCGCAATTTATAGCGTGGCTTGCGACCGCATGCGTTGGTGGGAGCTACGTCTTTCAGATAATGAAGGCACATCAGAGCAAACACCTCGAAGATGTATCATGGTTGTTCCTGTGTGTGATCTCTTTGGGAAATATGTTGTGGATATACTATGGATACCTCCGCCACGACATGACATTTTTTATAGCGAATATCGTTATTGCCTCACTTGTGCTTCTTCTTATTGCAATGAAAATTAGTTTTCAAATTTACAAGCGTTCATAGGGTCAAAAAAGCACCGCATACAAATGTATGCGGATGTTGGTTAGTGTCTCTCTGGGGGAAGATCATAGACCACGACACGCTTCACGCGGTGGGGGTAGATGAACCTTCGTGCGTAGGTGTCGATAAGCGGAAAGACAGTGATGTTGTTTCTGCGCGCTGAAAGCAGCGCATGAGCAAGTTGCTCATTGTGGGCCGTGCTCGCTTCAGGTGCCGACTGCACCAGCTGCTGAAAAAGAAAGTGCTCTTTTATCTCGCGCATGATGAGCGCTTCGGTATTGCGAGAACTCAAACGTACATCAAGTACGTGGTAGAGAAAATACTCAATCTGTGTACCGATGATGTCGGGCTGCCTTAATCCTCGTGCCATACGCTGCCTTTCTGTAACTATATAAAGAACTATTGAAAACAAAGTATACCGCAATCGCAAACGATTAAAAGTTTACAATTGCAAAATTAACATAAATAAGTATACTGTCAAGACTTCTATGGCAGAAACAAAAGTGGTAAATGAGACCACAAAAGTGGCATATATCGACGAAGTCGGACCAACCGAGGAGCTGGTTCGGAAAATTTCTGCTACCAAAAAAGAGCCTGAGTGGATGCTTGAACTCAGACTAAAAGGTCTCGCGCTATGGCGAGAGACGCGCATGCCTAATTGGGGGCCAGACCTCTCAGGGCTTGATCTCGTCGACATTACCTACTACGTAGACCCTGGGGTGAAAGAGACAGATGACTGGAAAGACCTACCAAAAGAAATAACTGACACATTTGAGAAGCTCGGCATTCCTAAGGCAGAGCGGGATTATCTTGGAGGAGTAGGAGCGCAATACGACTCGGGTATCGTCTATCACCGCATCCAAAAGCAGCTTTCTGATAAAGGCGTCATCTTTGAGAACATGGATGTCGCACTAGAGAAATATCCCGAGCTTGTAAAAGAACACTTCATGACGAAGTGTGTTCCAGCCAAAGATCATAAGTTCACTATGCTACACGCTGCGGTCTGGAGCGGGGGCACGTTCATCTATGTCCCTAAGGGGGTAAAAGTCTCACTTCCGCTGCAGGCGTATTTTCGCATGAACAAAGCTCGCTCTGCACAGTTCGAGCATACGCTAATCATTGCCGACGAAGGTGCAGAGGTCACATATATAGAGGGATGTTCAGCGCCCCAGTACACCGAAAGCTCGCTTCATGCAGGCTGCGTTGAACTGTGGGTCAAAAAGAATGCACGAGTGAAGTACATCAGCGTCGAGAACTGGTCACGCAATACCTATAATTTAAATACTAAGAAAGCATTGGTGTTCGAAGAGGGAACTGTGGAATGGGTCAACGGCAACATGGGCTCACATACGACCATGCTCTATCCCTCGTCTGTACTCTTAGAGCGCGGCGCTCGTTCGGAGTCGCTTGGCATTGTCATGGCAAACACCGGACAGGTGCAAGATACAGGATCAAAGGCAGTACACATGGCACCCGACACTGTCTCGGTCATTCGCTCGAAGTCGATATCCAAAGGCGGCGGCATTTCGAACTACCGCGGATTCGTGCGCATGCTTCCTGGAGCCACCAACGCAGAGTCATCAGTTACATGCGATGCGCTTATCCTCGACGAGCTCTCGGTCTCAAACACGTATCCGTCGATAAAGAATCAGGGAGATAAGGTAAGCATCAGCCATGAAGCTCGTGTGGGTAAAGTGGGGGAGGAAGAAATATTTTACCTCAAAAGCCGCGGCTATAGCGAAGCCGAAGCATTGCGACTTATTGTGGGCGGATTCATGGAGCCCATCGTCAAGGCGCTGCCGATGGAATATGCCGTCGAGCTCAATAAGCTAATCGAACTTGAAATGGAAAATAGTGTCGGATAGCAATGTCAAGGCGTCGCCTTGACATATAAAACCGCTGAATTTTCAGCGGTTTTTCGTGGCGCGATTAGAAGTGGGTTTCGCCGGATTTGTTGAGGGTGACGTGTTGTGGAATCAAGCCGGTGCCGCGAAGCTTGCGCGAGAGATCGATGAAGGTCGCACCTTCGGCTTTTGCAAGTTCGGTGCGTGCGCCACCCTGCGCAAGGGAATAGATCGTGCCAAGTTTCCCTGAATTGCACTTTCTGCCTCCGCCTTTGGCACCATTGCCGCTCTTGCGATATGGCTTCACTACTACAATGCGTGAAAATACGTGTCTTTCAGTTCCCATCTCTACTCCTTCTAAAACGGCTTTACAACTGTGCCAAACTCTAATAGAATATTTAAATCTTGTCAAATATGGAAAAGATCGTGGAAATATCAAAACAGCTCGGCGAACCCGAGTGGCTTTCGGCGTGGAGGGTGAAGTCATATGAATTATCTCAAGCATTTCCGCGTGCTGAGAAATATGGCATCGGTATCACAGCGCTAGAGGCAGGAGAGGATCCAGGTCATGCGTCGCAAGTCGATTACCACGTCACACCGTCTAAGGGTATCGAACTCTACACATGGAAAGAGGCACTCGGGCAGGATGAGATAGCGTCAATACTTGAGCGACTATTGCAAAGCGAACTTTTGCCGCCCGCTGCATCTCGAGACGCAGCTCTTGCAAGAGCGCAGTTCCAAACCGGACTTGTGGTGTATGTGCAGCCGAACCTCGACGAGAAAGGCGAGAGTAAGACAGAAACGCTCATACTTGATACGAGTCTTACGCTCGGCGGAGCCGCAGATCTTGTCATCATCATCATTAAGACCGGTGCACAATTTTCAATGAAAAATGTTTTGCATGGAGGTGAAGATACGAGCGTGTTCAATCGCACGCTATTTGTGCTCCTTGAAGGGGATGCGAAGGCGGATATCGACACGAATGCCGCGGGTGCACGTGGATTTGTCGCACTCGAGCAATATGCACTTGTCGCAGGACATGCAGAGATGAACTGGGTAGAAGACCCAGACACCAACTGCCGCTACCGCTCGAGAACCACGTCACTTCTTTTGGGTGAGGAAGCAAAATCAGAAACTCTACACACGCTCATCGGCACAGGGAGTGCCTCATATGATATCTGGGCGGGAAGTATTCATCACGCTAGTAATACACATTCTCGAGTTTACGCACTCGGTCTTGCTTCAGATACGTCGAAGATAGTCTATCGTGGAGTTGTCGATATGAAGAAGTGGGTTGCAAAGGTGGATGGGGCGCAAGAAGCGAAGTTTCTTATAGTCTCACCCAAAGCTGAGATCGATGCCATACCAGAACTTGATATTGCAAGCAAAGAAGTCGCTTCATCGCACAAGCTTTCGATAAGCCACATTCGCGATGTCGATCTTTTCTATGCAAAGACGCGCGGCATTCCTGAGGGTGAGGCTAGAGAGCTCGCTATCGAAGGCTTCTTCGGTTCGCTCTTAAGTAAAATAAAAAAAGAAGAGATAATGGAAAGCGTATCCAAGCGTATCGCAAAACTCACCAAAATCTAACCCTCCCCAAGGGGTACCCTATGTAAAACTATGATTATTGATATAAACAAAATAAGAAAAGATTTCCCTCAACTAACTGATGCGAGCTACCACTTTCTTGACTCGGCAGCTTCTTCGCTCACACCCACGTCAGTTATTGAGGCGATGAACTCTTATTACGTACACGATCGTGCGAATGTGCACCGCGGGCTCTATGGTGAGGCGGTGCGTGCAACAGAGCGCTTTGAGGATACGCGCGGCGCAGTCGGAGCATTCATCAACGCATTCGCGGATGAGATAATTTTTACCTCGGGTGCGACGGAGTCGAGCAATATGCTCATCCGCTCTATAGAAGAGTCGCTTGAACTTAAGGAGGGGGATGAGATAGTTACAACGCACATGGAGCATCACTCAGCGCTTGTGCCGCTTATCGAGCTCGCCAAACGCAAGAAGCTGGTATTGAAATATATTCCGATGAAAGGAGTGCGCCTCGACTACGATGCTGCGGCAAGTCTCATCACTTCAAAAACCAAAATAGTATCGGTAATGCTTGCTTCGAATGTGACTGGCACTATAAATGATATCGCAAAGTTAGCAGATATGGCACATGTAGTTGGCGCCCTCATGCTTACTGATGCGACTGCTGGGCTCGGGCATATTCCCGTTGATGTGCGCATACTACATGTAGATGCGCTCTACTTTTCGGCACATAAAATATTTGGTCCTACGGGACTTGGCATACTGTGGATAAAGCACGATCTCATCAACAAGCTCGAGCCAAGCGTGTTCGGAGGTCACATGATTGAAACAGTCGGAGCGTTTGACGCGACGTGGGCGCCTGCACCGAGCAAGTTTGAGGCAGGAACAAAGGATATTGGCGGAGTATATGGTCTGCATGCCGCACTTGCGTACTTGAACGCTCTTGATATGAAGAACATTCACGCGTACACAAGCGAGCTTGTGAGCGAGACTATTTCTTCGCTAAAGAACATTGAAGGAGTGACTGTGGTCGGAGATGAAGACGCGCTTGCCAATTCCGGTATCGTAAGTTTTGCTGCGACATTTGCGCATCCGCATGATATTGCTCAAATATTAGGAGATGCCAAAGTAGCAGTACGCGCTGGGCACCACTGCGCCATGCCCATCCACGAGGCGCTTGTCATCAAGGCGAGTACGCGTGCGAGTTTCCATGTCTACAACACCAAAGAGGATGTCGAGGCGCTCATAGCAGGTATCAAAAAAGCAAAAGAAATATTTAAATAATATGGACACGCTTTACCAAGAAAACATCCTTGAGCATTACAAACATCCGCACAACAGGCGGCTTATGCAAGATGCCGACGTGAAGCAAAAGGGTTTCAATGCATCGTGCGGTGATGACCTCATCCTATATCTAAAATGGCAAGGCGACGCCTTGAAAGATATTTCATTCGAGGGATTTGGCTGCGCTATATCGCAGTCAGGGGCTTCAATGCTTACAGACAAAGTGAAAGGGATGACGAAGGAAGAAATTGCAAAGCTCACGCCAGAGGATATGTACGACCTCTATGGTATCGAGATAACGCATGAGCGCGATAAGTGCGCGATGCTCGCACTCGGTACACTCAAAGACGCCCTCACATTTCCTCCCAACTAACTATTTGCTATAGTCATTCAATAACACATATATGGAACGAATACCCAACAACGAAGCAGATAGATTTCAGCCAGACCTACTTCGTGAACGCTATGAACGAGAGCGCATCGAAAGCGGACCTGAATTTGGTCAAATTTATTCAAGCTACTCGCGCGATATGTCACAGGTGGAGAATCTGACGCAATTGTTCAGTAAGGATAATAATGGTGAAAGCTTGGGTCCGGTCGGAGAGGCACTCGTTTACGATCGGCTCAATGACAACATTTTGGGAAATGGAATTATTGCCCGCCCCGCATCTCTTTATGACGACTACAAGCATGGAGCTGATGTGCTACTCGAAGCTACGCATATGCGTGAGCCTCTAGTCTCAACTGTCGACGTGACCCTTAATCAAAAGGATCTCAAGGGAGTATCTCGCGCACCGCACTTTGCCTCAGAAGAGAATGCTCGTCCCGTTGGACTTGATGAGAAATTGAAGCGGGTGAAACGTCATATCGATTATGTTTCTGATATTAGCGCAAGTAATGCGCGCGAGCTTGGTGCATGGCTCCAAGGGGGTGGTCTGCATGAGCCTGAGACCCGCGACACAAGAAAACTTTTTGAAATGGCAGAAAAGGCAATGCTCGTGAAGTATTATGTGAACCCTGAATCATCAGATGATCCATATAAGCCACGCTATGTACTCGGCGGTCCGCAGATCGTGCTTTCGCTCGATACGCCATTTGTTAATCGTGTGATCACCGATGTAAATCGCAGAGACCAGCACGTTAAAGCTATCGACTCGGTGCTGCAGATAGAATCGGGTTATGGTATAGGCGCACTACAGGGTTATCTCGATAAGAAAGTCAAAGAATCAAGCAATAGGAATTTTATATTCGATTCACATTATACATCGACCAAGGCATGGGCAGATCTTTTTGAGAACGAAGAACAGCAGGAGATCTTCAAGCGTGCGATCTCAGGCGCACGTTCAAATGCTGAGGTAAATGCGCAGGTCGCGTATTATATGGATACGTGGAATAAGGCGTTCAGTCGCTAGTCAACAAGATAAACAAAAACCCGCTACGTGCGGGTCAGGTATTTCTTTTCGACGGCTTTCAGTTCACGGCGAAGTGCTCGCATTTCGTCGGTGGCGCGGACTTTACTCGGCCATCCGGTGAGTGCGTATGCTTGTATCTCGTCGACAAGAACGCTCGGTGCATAGTGCTTGAGTATCCATTGCGTGAGTAGAACGAGTGGATAGCGCGAGACAATAGCTATGACGTCATCACGATACTCGCTATTGACCGCAAACAATGCGTGCCGGAACTCATGATCGAAGTACGCCCTCGGCGAACCTCTCTGATTACCGATCAAATAAAAATCCACTTCAGCAAACGCACCGCCCCTTTTGAGCTCTCTGAACAGCCACGACTCTTTGGTAGAATGCTGCTGAAACTTCTCGTAGACCGCACGCACAGCGCGAGCTGGCACGTTGAATGCTGACCAGTCAGATGCATATGTGAATGCTCCGTAGAGCTTTTGGGACTTGGAATATTCACGCACATACCAGTCCATGTACTGTTCCAGCGTAAATACTTTTCCATGAAAATCGGGATTGCCACTTTCATAATGCTCTTGTATGCGGAGGAATGTCATTGCAAGTTCCCACTTGTCTTCTGATTCGACATGCCACACAGGGTATTCAGGTATTTTTCGGATTGTAATCATTTGCACTTCCAAAATAGAACACACATCTGCGGTGAGTCTAACATTGTTGCGTTAACGCGCAACCAATAGTAGAACGATATAAGCATAGTTCACTTACATTTGGAGGATACGATGGAAGTTCATCATCCTGAAGCCAAAGACGTCGTCGTAATTGGCGGGGGACACAACGGTCTGGTCGCCGCAGCGTATCTTGCCCGAGCTGGGCATAAAGTTACCGTGCTTGAAGCGCGCAGTGAGGTTGGTGGCGCCGCATCAAGCGACAAAGAGACGTTTCCCGGATTCACACTCTCGACTGCATCGTATCTCAATAGTCTTTTCTTGCCCGAGATTGTTCGTGATTTCGATCTAAAGCGATTTGGATACGAAGTTTTGAAACGCGATCCATCTTCATTCACCCCGCTTCCTGACGGGCGATCGCTTTTGATGGGCCCCGACATGGAGTTCAATCAGCGGCAGATCGCGCAATTTTCGGAGGCTGATGCGCGTGCATATCCGAAGTACGAGCATGAGCTCGGTGAGATCGCCGACTGGATGGGGAAGCTCATGACCATGACACCGCCAAATGTCCCGCCGCGTAGTTTTCACGATGTTGCGAATGCGTGGAGGGCACTGCGGCATTTCTTCACGCTCACTCCTCGGCAGATGCGTCGACTCGCGAAGCTTCTGCTTTCGGATCCGGTAAAGTATCTCGACGAATGGTTCGAGTCCGACATCCTGAAAGCAACTTTGCTTACGGATGCGATGATCGGCGCAGTCGACCTCAAGGGCTACGTTTTGCTTCACCACGTAATGGGGGAAGCAGGCGGCGCGCGAGGAGTCTGGGGATACATGCGCGGAGGCATGGGTGGCATTTCAAATGCGCTTCGGCTTGCTTGCGAAGAACTCGGAGTGAAGATAGTCACCAAGGCAACCGTTGATCGGATAGATACCAATGAAGCGGGTGAGGTAACTGCAGTGCTTGCGAAAGTGTGGAAGTACGGCATCGACCTTAATAAGTGTGTTTTCAAAGCCGACATAGCTGTCTCAGCTGTGAGCCCACTCAGAACTTTTAAGGAACTGCTTTGCTTTGAGCCGAGAGTGCAGAGGATTGCACAAAAACTCTCGAAGAAGAGTTATGAAAGCGCATCAATGAAGATCAACTGCACGCTCAATGGTCTGCCTGATTTTCGTGCGATGCCTGGCACAGCTCCTGGACCACAGCACCAAGGTACGATCCACATCGCCCCGACAGTCGCTTATATAGTCCTAGCACAGCAGATGTTTGAACGAGGCGAGTTTCCTACGAAACCGATCCTCGAACTTACGATTCCGAGT
This sequence comes from bacterium, assembly GCA_043758815.1. Classification (GTDB taxonomy): domain Bacteria; phylum Patescibacteriota; class Minisyncoccia; order Phycocordibacterales; family UBA6899; genus MHLP01. Next base: position 8,586 of record JAYVMS010000078.1, on the reverse strand, counting down.
GTGCTCGATAGCACGCTCGCGCCCGTGGGCCAACATGTGATGAACATTTTCCTCCAGTTCTATCCATATGAAAGCGGTATCAAGGGTCGCCCTGAGGCGTTCTTTGTCTCAAGCGTGCTTCCGCTCTTGCGCGAATATATCTCGAACATCGATGAGATTCTCGGTGGGGTACAAGTGCTTGCGCCGCAAGACATCGAACGCGAGTTCGGCATGGAAGGGGGCAATATCTTCCACGGCGGAATGGATCTATCGCAACTGTTCGCGCTTCGACCCATGCGGGGAATGGCAGACTATCGCACACCCATAAGAGGGCTCTATCTTGCAAGTGCGGGAACGCACCCCGGAGGCGGAGTCACTGGTGCATGCGGATATAATGCCGCACGCGAGATACTTCTTGATGTTAAAGAAGAACAAGAAAATCTGTCACAATGTTTTTTCCCATGCTGATCGAATGATCACACAACCCCCCAAGCATTATGCGAGGGGGTTTGCTTTTTTGATGATTTTGGTGTCTAATGCGAATTACAAATGAATACTTTGGAGTTAAAGGATATATTCGTCACAACCGACACATCGCCACTTCAGACCGGCAAAACCCTCGTTGAGGGCGTTTCTTTGACGATCAAGTCAGGGGAAGTGCACATACTTATGGGTCCAAATGGTTCAGGCAAGTCATCACTCTTGAATGCGATTATGGGTCATCCTAAGTATCAGCTCGCAGGTGGTGCTGTCGTCCTTGATGGTATAGATATCACAACACTCCCAACAGAAAAGAAAGCAAAAGCTGGATTGTTCCTCTCACTCCAGCATCTTCCTGAAATCGCAGGCGTTACGATGACTAATTTTTTGCATCGTGCCTATAAAGAGATAAAGGGGAGCGATATCACTCCTCTTGAATTTTATAAGAACACCGTGAAGCTTGCGGAGAGCTCAGGGCTTGACGCGGGATTTTTGAAGAAGCATGTGAACAGCGGCCTTTCTGGCGGGGAGAAGAAGCAGTCTGAAGTTTTGCAACTGTTAGCACTTGAACCAAAGTTTGCATTCTTAGATGAGATCGACTCAGGTGTCGATGTTGATGCGATGAAAAAGGTTTACGCCAGTATAAACATGCTTAAGGAGAAGGGAATAGGCTTTGTGCTTGTGACCCACTACACGAACATTCTTGAACATATCAGTGCTGATAAAGTTCATGTCATGCGCGGCGGGCGAGTAGTTGCCTCAGGGGGTGGCGACCTCGCTTTGAGAGTTGCAAGTGAAGGATTCGAAAATATCTAATATGGAACTCTCAAAAGAAAATATTATCGAAGAATTAAAGACAGTTAAAGACCCAGAGCTTGGACTCGATATCCATACGCTCGGGCTTATTTACGATATCAAAATAGGCGAGGATGGTATCGATATTCTCATGACACTTACGACACCATTTTGTCCGTATGGCGACGAGATAATACAGAATGTCGAGAAGGCGCTAAAAAAATTCGGAGTTGAAGTCCGCGTCGACATTACCTTCGAGCCAGAGTGGGAACCCTCCGAAGATCTCAAGATCTCCCTCGGCCTTTCATAAGCGAGAAACTAAATGATCAAAAAAGTGAACAAACAATGTTCACTTTCTTTGAACAGAACAGCGAAGGTGGAGAATTAGCGTTTATTTCGGATGTAATCCGAAGCCATGTAACACTGTCTTGTTAATTAAAAAAGAAAATTAGATGAGATACGAAGTCCACACATGAATACAATTAGTATTTATTTTGTGCATAATCCGAAGTCGTGGACCAACGCAGTGTTCGAGAGGCTGTACTCTTGTACTGCCTCCGAGCCTGCGGCGGGAACGACGAGGAGAATGCCAAAATTAATGCTAATTGGGGTTTTGGGCAGAGGCGGCGACCAAACCCAGGATCGACTTCACATTGTCATAAGGATATGCGCCGTTGATTGGTATCTGCTTGCCGGTTTTTCTGTTCCAGATGACTGTATAAGGCGTACCTTTTACTCCGATATTGACGCCCTCTTCAAAGTCGCGCTGTACACGTGCGGCCCACTTGCCGCTTGAAAGACACGTTGTGAATTTTGCTTCATCAATACCGACCGATGCTGCGAGTTTTGGCAGGTTTGCTTCGGCAATACTCTTGGTATCAGCAGAAAAGACTTTGTCTTCGAACTTCCAGAAGCCCTGATTGCCGGCGATCTCAGCGCCGCACTCAAGTGCTTCAGCCGCTTTTCTTGCATAAGGATGTATCTGGTCAAGCGGGAAATGGCGATAGACCCAGGCAACTTGCCCACCCTTGCCATAATTGTTCATCACCTGAAGCATGGTCTGATGGAAGCGCGCGCAGAAGGGGCATTGTGCGTCGGTGTACTCAATAATAACGACATCAGATTTTGGATTTCCGAGGATGTGATCGTCTGCTTTAAGAGTCAGGAGTTCAAGAGGAGCACCAGTAATATCCGCACCTTTTTGCTTGGCGGTTATTGTTTGTGCGACGGCTAGCTTTTGTGGAACAGGTTGATCGGTGAAAAGTATCGCAGCGGCTATAAGTACTCCCGAAAGGACAATAGCCATAGGAATACTCAGGCTATCCTTTTTGCGTTTTGGCGACATCGGCACGGTCGGTTTTGAAGTCTCGCCTGTTTGATTTTGTTCCATAAAGATAGCTTATATTATATGCGAATTAAGTTGTTTGATTATAACATTCTCTAATTAAGAGAGCCAAGCCTAATCTCCCAAATACATTGACATTTATAAATTATTTGGTATTGTGCGTTTTAGTTCAATTGTCACAATAAGGAGAAATATTTATGTTCATTGCTGATATGCCGCAAAGTGCGAAAACGCACATTGAACAAATTCGCAAGGCACGTGCGCAAACTCTCGGACAGCGTATTGCGGGCCGTATGGAGTTCTGTAACCTGTGTTTGCGCGAGCTCGATTTTCCGAAAACACTTCACATCGATCACCACAAGCGTTACGAAGACGGCGGTACATACACCGAAGGCTGTGGGCAAACCTGCGGCGCTTGTAACACAAGCTCGAACTAGGTATATACCACCACCCAAGAACGGTGGTGTTTCTTTTGTGCCTCGACTAGGTTAGTATTATCAGGTCTTTTGAAAATGGATGAAATTCTAGGCACGGAGAATGCGACGAGGAAAACATATGAGTTATATGATGACCGAGACGCTCTGGCTCCGTAACGATGAAGTTCGCCATTTAGGGAAGTCCTGCTTATGCCGCAAAAACCTTCATTCAAGTCAAAACAAGCCCAATCCAAACAAGCGCGCGTCGACCAAGGCAAAGGACCCTATGGTGCAAAGTTTGCGCGTGGAATAAACGGCTCAGACTCCATCCTCGCAACGCCATTTCCCCAAATAGCGTTCGTGGGACGCTCAAATGTTGGCAAATCATCGAGCATCAACGCACTGCTTGGTGTCTCGGGTATGGCGCGCACCTCGGCAACTCCCGGAAAGACTCAGGAGATTAATTTTTTCCTCATCAACGAGAATATGTACTTCGTCGACTTGCCTGGGTATGGTTTCGCTAACATGCCCGAAAAAGAGCGCGAACAGATACGCAAGCATATTCTCTGGTATCTTTCGGGTGGAGAAGCACATCCGAAGCTTGTCGTGCTTATTGTTGATGCGCGTCACGGTGTAACCGAGCATGACCGCGAGCTCATCGATATCGCCGTTGGTGAGGGTCATCCGCTCCTTATTCTTTTGAATAAGATAGACAAACTTTCCGGCAACGAGCGCGCGCAAGTGCTCAAAGCTTTTGCCCTCGAAAATCCTGAACTTGATTTCATTCCATTCTCCGCAAAAGAGAAGACGGGGGTCAATGAAGTGCGTACTCTCCTCTTTGGGAAATAGCATCTTTAAGCATATGAAATAAAACCCCAACACATGGTTGGAGTTTTTTTATACTGGAGTTTTTTGCGGCGCATCTCCCATGAGTGCGCCAATCCGCCTCTCGATAGCCATTGCCACTGTTTGCCCCCACAGGCTGCCGATCGTTGTCCCGATTAGATAGGGGAGTAGGAGCCACGTCTCGAGTTTGCCCATTACGAGGATGGAGAGCGTTAGGAACCAGATACTGTTGGAGAAGAATACCGACCACTCTATATAGCCGTCATGATTACGCTGACGTGAGCGCGACGACAGTGTGAGCGCGGCATTGTAGACCAATGCGCTTGCAAAAAGTATTACAAACTCGAACGAGTTGATGCCTGTTCCAAACAGAACGAACTGTGGAACAAAAAGTAGAAGCGCGAGTGCTGTCTGAATGTACGGGCGAGGAATGTCGCCTTGCTTAAGGACGTGTGCATCCCATGACGACTTGAGCCATGATTCGACCCTCATCCCAACACGTGCGCCGAGAATGCTACCGCTTACGCTGCCTATTACATAAGGAGAAAAGATTGACCAATTACCATTTGCATCGTGCATGATCTTGTACGTGAAGTACACGATGAGTCCATGAAAGAGGACAAAGGCAAAGTGTGACCAGTATGCATTGGTGCTGCGGGCAGCTGAAAGCGCCGAGAAAATTCCCGACGAAATGAATGCAGCAAGCGCGATTGAGAGCATCGAAAGTGGCACCGCTTCCATGCCAACCACGCCCCACATAATGACTTGAAAAATGCCAATGACACAAAGTAGAAGTGCGACAGCTTTAAAGGAAAGCGGCTGCGGCTTTTGCGATTTTTCGCCGAGCGAAAGTCGTGCGCCTATGCTTGCTTCAATGCGTTCGGAAAGTTTCTTGCCCCACATGTTTCCGCATACCGTTGCGAATGTGTAGGGAACCAAGAGGTACAAGGTCATACCTTTTGAGATAAGAAAATACACCGAAGAGAAGAACGCAACCGTCGATACCACTGCAGCGATGCCGTGGTATAGATCACTGGTGCGCATGCGTGCACGTGACTGCATCGTGTATGCGATGTTTTGCGTACCTGCGAGTGTCATCACAATTCCAGCATGAAGAAAGTCTATCACCCCTAATGCACACAAGAGTACCACGCCAAATCCAAGCAAAAATGATGGACGAAAAAAAAGACTATAAGCCGACCTCATCGGTTTTCTCCTAGATGAACTACTCACCTCGTTCTCCCATACGAAACGCATCTCGTCGAGGAGATATCCACAGAAAATGCTTACTGATATACACCCCAAAGCTAATGTCAATCTAGGTTTTTTGCTTCATGAGTTTACAATGAATTCAGAAAGAATTCATAAATCATAGTACTTTGACAAGAACTCTCAAAAGGAGAAGACATGGATAACAGTGCTGTTTGCGCCCTCCCGTGCGCCGACAGTCTCGCGAAGGGAATCTAGGGCAGGAATGTTATCTGGCGGAAATTTTCGCCTTTGAAACATAACTGTTCATTCATCATAACTTCGTAAGGAGATCGTCATGGCAAAGATCCTCGGTGAATTTTCGGCTCTGATCAACGCGGTCATCAGCCAGTTTTGGAAGCAGTATTCCGACCGCGACATCGCCAATGCAATCAACTCGCACTTCAAGTGGAGTCGCAAGAAACGCATTACCAAGGCAGCCGTGTGTCAGCGTCGTCAGTCCATGGGGCATACCCGTACTGCGGCGACAAAGGCCGCCAGCAATAGGGATCCCATAGTTATTGACACTTCGAAACTCAAGGTTGAGAGTGCGATCCCAGTCTGGGAAAAGAAGCACCTTGATATCGTTCATGAGTATTGCGACAGGTCGCATGAGCTCAACACTCGCGCAGAACTAAGCGCGCTCAAGGGTGAGCTTATCAGCGCGCTTGCGGCAAAGGGTCGCTCAGGTGTCACGGAGGCGATGCTCAAATATGCTACATCGTATTACGGCTTGAGCTGGGGCAGCATCGGTGGCGCAAAGCATGCAAATCCAAAAGAAGAGCGTACGCTTAACGCGTTCTCGGATGTGAGCGGTCTTCGTTCGTACATTCAGAATGAGATCGAAGCAGGTGCACTCGTTCGTGAAGGAGGCATCGCAGCATTTTTCAAAGAAGCTGGCGTGCGATACAGTACTGAATTGTACAAATCCTCGCACACGCTCACGCTTGAACAATTCACCGAGCTCGTCAAAGAGCTCGTGTGGAGCAACAAGGCGCAAGAGTCACTCGCAGATTACCTGCGCCATTCGCGAGATCCAGACAAGGCGGTGCTGACGTGGCAACATAGCTACTCGCACATCCCGCTCGACTGGGTGAAAGAGCAAGTGAAATGGGTGCGTGGCGTCTCAAGCGCTGTCACTCCGGTCGCGATGATTCCTGGTCTTGGCGGTTACCTCGAAAAAGGCTGGCTTGACAAAGTTGCCGATGTGGAATTGCCGAAAAGCTCGTATGTTGCGCCTTATAAGATCACACTCGATCCGAAGGCGAAATGCGACTTTACGGTCTTCAACGGCATGAACCTCGGATTGGTCTACAACCCCGTCATCGAAGAGAACCCCTTGCGGCGTAAACTCGCCGAAGCCGAACTCCATGGTGTCGACGTTGTCTTTTTGACGAACGTGTTCGCGCTTCAGATAGTGAAAGCCGGCGGCGCACTTATGGTGTATCGTGCACGTCTCGCTGGTTTGAATACGAATATCGACCTTTTGGATTCCGAGTATCAGGACGAAGCCCGACGCATCATGAGCGATAAGCCTGATGACGAAGTAGTGTTCGAACCTCCGATGGTGCGCGTGATCAACCTCATCACTGGTCTGCATAAGATTATGATGAAACCGGATGGCAAGGACGAAGGCGGTAAGCCCAAGTTCAAGCCCGAATTCTCCGGTAAGGTTTGTATGGTCTTGGGTCACAATGATGAAGAGATGTTCAATACGCTTGCGTATTGGGTGCTCAACTATCTGCGCATCTTGAAGCAGAACGTACTACGGGGCGAGATCGCTCTTTCAGCGCGAGACATGTCGGTCGCAAAGAAAGAACACGATTTTGACGCCTATAAAGCGGCGCAGACTCGTCATACATGGCTCAAGAAGCAGCATGTCATGTGTGCGACTTCGTCGATCACGGCGCAAGACATTAATCGTTTCGTGCCGCCGATCCGCTCGATTATTCTCACCAAGCTCAGGGAGCTGGTGCCGAATATCGAAGTCATAGGACAGGGCACGACGCACGTTCAGTTGAACGATAAGCCAGTGATGACACTCAGCATCCCTGGCCACAAGCGAGTGAGTGACACGCTGCTTTCAGACTATGCTGCGAAGAGCGGTCCGAAGGTTATCCGCAAGGCGCTCGCAAAGCTGACGGTTATCTGTCATCCCTATGCGTACCAAATGCGCGACACAGTCCGTGAAGCGGACCATGATGGCAAGCGTGACTCAGTGCAGATCTTCGTCGCGCCGATCCTGGTCGACGGCAAGTTTCTACGTTCGGAACTCGGCGACGTCGTTCGTTCGACCCACCCGATTCAGCGAGTGATCTACCACGATCAGTTTAAACCGGGAGCACTTCGTTTCAGCTACCACGGTGACGCGAACGTCGTTGCGCAGGATTTTTGGCCGATTACGCGTCCCTTGCCAACAATCCATTTGCGGCGCAAAAGCTCGAAGACCCAGGAGGCAGCCTATCCGAACTTTGGAAAAGCGCCTTATATTTACCTTGCCACGGCTACTGACCCCCACCTTGGAGGTCGTGCGCGGCAAACAGTCTGGATCCCTGAAAAGAATGATGCACTCGGCATGTTTGAAGCCACGGCGCATCTGATGCGCAAGAGCAACTATCTCAGCGGAGATAAGTTCGGCATTCATATGTGGTCCTGTAACGATGATGGTGTGCAGGGGCACAACTATCCGACCGAGCAGCAGCCTGAATCGCAGCAGATCCCGAATATGCGCCTTGAAGAGATCTCTCGAGATTTCATGCAAAGACACGAAGCCGCAAGCGGTGCAGAGCGAGTGCGTATTTTTGCTGAATACCACCGACTGATGCGTACGCAGAACGATAACCGCGGTATCGATTGGGTGCAGAATCAGATGGATGATCTCTTTGATCGTTTCATCGAACCGAACGTTGACTACTATAGCGCGATCTTGTTGCGCGCGAAGCGTTCGGGGCTTATTCTCAAGCCTGCATCGGAGCACTACGGTGTTCCGTTCGACAATCGTGATCTCGGCATCATCAACTGGGGATCAGGTAACCACTTCGATCACTCAGTGGAGAGCATGCTGACGGAAGGTTTCCTTTACGAGCGAGACCTACGCGAAAAGCTTCTTCAGCGAGACGAGTGGAGAGGAGAACGTGACCTTCTTAAAAAGTGGGTTCGCGCGCCATTGTACAGCAACTTCTTCTGCGGATGGGGCACTATTAAGATTGATGGTGGCTACGAATGGGGAATGGATTTGCGTCCGTCTCCGACACGAATGGGTTCGTGGGGCGACACGCTTCAGGGTGCGATTAGAAATGATGTGCTACGGGGCAACCCTACGCGCTTTATGGAAGGCAAAACGCGCATCCAGACTTACGGCGACAAGCACTTCTTCGGCTCGGCAATGACACCTGACGTGGTCTTCCACATGTGTGCCTCTGGCACGCATACGGACCGCTATGGTGAACACGGCTTTCCGCCGAACAACACCGGTGT
>JAYVMS010000077.1:0-9538 GCA_043758815.1 bacterium | reverse complement strand
ACTGTTTTCATTCCAAAAGAATTTTCTTTCAATCCGTTAATGCCAAAATATGTTGTTTCACTACCGAGCGCGAGCACGAGATGGTCGTAGTGATAGGTCTTTCCCGTTACCCCAGTAAGCTCTTGTGTATCTTTATTGAGCGCGGTTATCTTGTCGTCGACTACTGTTACATTTCTATTCTTAAAAATTTCAGAAAGCGGGATGCAGACTTCGATAGCGGAATTGCCGGTAACATAGCGATATAGCGCAGGATTGTACTCGAAGTGGGGTTTGTCGGAGATGAGCGTGATGTGCACATTAGGAAGTTGCTTCTTCTCGAGCTCGAGCGCTGTGCGTATGCCTCCGAAGCCGCCTCCAACTATTACCACCTCTATTTTATCATTTATATTATTCATATATTTCCCCTATTGAAATCTTTACTGCTCATTGAGGCACTTCCAAATTTATATTCCCTACGGTCATTAAATTTTAGGTCGCCTCCAACTATTACAACTTCGATCATTTTATTGTCTACTACAGTACTATCGGTCATTTTGAGTTTTATTAAGGCGAAGCGAGGCATACATGACCATCGCAATGAGAATAAAAATATTGAGGGCAAACATGGGTATGGTGATATAGCCGAACTCGAGCACATAGATGCGATCGCAAGACGGAACTCCCGGCACCACTGGGCATGCAAGCGAAAAATGCGCATAAAGTGCGAGCATGTCTTTCACCCACTGATAGAGCGCTACCGCACCTCCCGCAAGTGAAAGCATCAAAGCGTAGGGAATTATCGAGCGATCCCGCTTCCACCATGCGAATGCAAACAAAAACATCATTGGATACATAAAAATGCGCTGTGTCCAGCAGAGTATGCATGCAGGATAACCAACGACCGCCGCATAGAAGATACTTCCAAGAGTTGCAGACGCGGACAGAAAGAAGCCTATGGGCAGTGCCTGGTCGCTTACATAGAGCATCAATTTCCGAAATTGTGGTTTCAACATCGCGTGCGCGAGAATTATCCCAAGAGCAGAAATGTTACCACTGAGTGTGACGAATGCGAGCGCTTTGGTGAATATAATTCCTAAGTCCATTGCAAATAATTATCTTGCACCAGCGCCTGGTACTCCAGTTGCTCCAAATCCCCCATCGCCAACAACAGAGCTCGATGCTGATACTTTTATAGTTTGAGCGGGAGGTATGTTTGTGTGACCTGAAAGGGCTTGCGTGCAGCTCGAAGATGCAGCAAGAGTTGTGAGCTGCTGCTCACCAGTAAGCTCACCTCCATCAGGGAATTTCCACGTCGGGTAGCTATGGATGCCTTTGTCTTTACATATCTGCGTCTGATCGTTGCCATCAGGAGTCGAACATTCGACGTATGGAAGTGCGGGAACTGCATCGGCAAATAGTTCTTTCTGTTTTTTGCAATGTGGGCACCAGAAAGCACCGTAAAAGACAACGCCCTTGTCCTTCAAGCATTGTGCCAGTGCAAGATTGGGCCCTGAGGCGGGTACTGTCGAAGAAGCTTCTTGTGAAAGCTTACTGCTTGCGCCCGTTGGGGCTACTGTGTTACCGCTAATAGCGTAGAGTATCGCTCCTACGGCAACCATAAGCACGAGCACACCCGCAATGATATTTTTATCGTTCATTTGATTTTTGTATTATCAAGAGTAAGTACCAACATTCTACATCATGTGGAAACCGGATGAAAGTGTTGCAGAACGACTTGACAGAGCCTCATTTTGAGATGAGACCCGACGCTGCAAGATTGCGATATCCCTCCGAGTCGCATTCTGTGCAGTGACGAGATGCGTGGCCACAATCAATACTGGAACTCGCTCAAAATGAAGCTCAGTTCAGTTTATTTGTAAACCGCGCAGTGTGCTTGAGTTCTTTTTCAAGATATGTAAAAAATGTTGCTTCGTTCGGGAATGAATGATCGAAATAATACGTAAGAAAAGGGCTCGCGGTTTTTGACGGCCAGATCACGAGTGCTTCTTTGTTTGTTTCATGCGCCTCGCGCAACTCACCAACCACACCGGGGCTTGAGACAATCTTGGGGAAGAAAACAGTAATCCGATCGCTCTGCCCGAGTAGTAGCTCGAGATCGATCATGATCAACTGGTGTGAATTCATGTATTCGGTGTCGCTTTTTTTTGTGAGTCCCTTGTGTACTTCGGGAAGTTTGCCCTTCGTGACAACAGGAGAAAAGACAATAAAATAACGTTCGAGTTTTGTAATGAATTTATTTATACGCAGTCGGTCCTTCGGATCAGTAAGATGCGTCATCGGCATCGAAATGTATGTTGATTGCATTCCGGGAATAAATGCAAGCTTATAGAGCGTCGACATTGACTGGATGCTGTAGAACGCATAGAAATGTTTTTTGGAAAGCTCTGCCCACGTCGACATGACTTCCGTTTCAACATTTTGCCATAGCGCTACATCACGCACCGAGAGTCGTTCTCCCTTCCACTGCTCACGCGCACGGAGTTCATGCTCGATATCGACTGTATCTCCCATGACGGTGACGAAAAGATCGGGCTTGAATCTGCTCACGTATTGATGGTCAAATGAATGATGAAATGTTTTTTTCCAAAAGAAAAATCCATGTATTGAAACAATGATGCAGTCGTAAGCTTTTTTATCCTTTTCAAAATCCTTGAGGATACCTTGGTAGACGGCGCTCCTAAGCGCGAGCATCGTATGCTTGTTAGTATTTAAAATATTCTTGGGAGTAATATTCAGACCGTCCTGCCTCGCTCGCTCAAGGAGAAGCTTCCCTACATGATAAATCTTAACTTTTTTTCCAAGCGACGCCGCATAGCGCTCAAAGCGATCAAGATATTCCTTGCGTCCCGAACCAGAAATACCTGTTGCAATTATTACGCGTGCGCTCATTGTTTCAATGTACTCCCATACAATAACAAGTCAAACAAGTGCGAAGTCGTTTGGATGTCGGAAGTTTCTTTGCTCTATAATCTTCGGCGCTTTCTTAAAAAAGCGATGAACAACAAAATGCAACATGTGCTTGCTTTAGTCAAACTTTTTGCGACGCTGGTACCGCCGCTATCCCAAAATAATAAGCATGCTATAATCTAACTAATGTCAGAATATAAGATACTCGTCGTAGAAGACAGCGAACCACTAAGGAGGGTGCTCGCAGAAAAACTAAGGGATGAAAAATACGCAGTGCTTGAAGCTTCTGGTGGTGAGGAGGGGTACAAGATTGCAGAAGCACAGAAGCCACACATGATAATTACTGATATAGTCATGTTCCCCGTAGACGGACTTGAAATGGCGCTCAAGATAAGACAGCTTGGAGCATGGGGTGACAAAGTATTGATCATTGCGCTCACCAACCAGAATTCACAAGAAGAAGAATCTCGCTTGGGCCCACTGCGACTCGATGCATACTTAGTAAAAGCAGAGACAGGACTTGATGATGTAGTGAAACGCGCTAAAGAGTTATTCAAGACAAAGAAATAATTTCCGAAACCTTAATAAGCACATATGGATACTGACAATAAAAAGACCGTACTCATCGTCGAAGATGACCTCGCTCTGCGCAAGGTATTGGTGGACAAATTGAACGACGAACATTTCAATGTTCTTGAAGCTGCCGACGGCTTACAGGGACTAGCGTACGCACTCAGCAGTCACCCCTCGATTATTCTTCTTGATATATTCATGCCCCATATGGATGGCATTACAATGCTCTCAAAGCTTCGCAGTACCGACTCATGGGGAAAACATGTAAATGTCATAGTGCTTACAAACTCTACAGATGCACAGACGATAGCAACAGTTTCTGGCTTTGGTTCAACAGATTTCCTTATAAAATCAGAATGGTCACTTGAGGCACTTGTTGCTCGCATTCGTGAAAAGCTCGCGGACATGCCCGCTGCAGAAAATACGCCAGTTTCGGAACCAAATATCTAAGCTCACGGCGTAATTTATCGATCAACGTCTTTTTTGTTTATGCCTACACAGAAAAAAACTATTAACTACTGGCTCATGAAATCTGAGCCTGATGTATTTTCTATTGACAATCTCAAGAAAAAGAAAAGATGGTACTGGGATGGCGTTCGCGGCTATCAAGCGCGCAATTATATGCGTGATGATATGAGAGTTGGCGATTTGGTAATCTTCTATCATTCAAACGCAACCACGATTGGCCCGTCGGGTGTAGCTCGCATAGTGCGCACATCATATCCTGACCATACGCAATTTGATCCTAGGTCACCTTACTTCGATGCCAAAGCCACTAAAGATGTGCCGAGGTGGTTCATGGTCGACGTTGCATTTGTAAAAAAATTCTCACGCACGATAACACGCGAAGAACTGAAAAAGGTTTCGGCGCTGAAAGGACTCATGTTGTGGATCCACTCAAGACTGTCCATCACTCCCCTCACCGAAATAGAATTTAAAACTATTCTTTCCCTCGCGTAAGATTGAAGACATAAATAGAAATAAACTAAGTTCGAGGCATGAGGAAAACCCTAAAGAAGGCACGTCCACTACGTTGACAGAGAAGCTGGGATCCTCATTACGATGCAATGCTGCAATTCGCTATTTAGTATTTAATTACAAACAAATAACCGCCATCACAAAAGTGAGGGCAGTCTATTTTTATTCCCGAGGGAAAGATAGAAAAGAACAAGAGAACTTATTTATAATATCACCCCAAGAAAATAATGCAAGTACCCCAAAATGTGCTGAGTGGATAACCCGTAAATATCCATAATACAAAGGCTGTACTGGAAACTCATCAAAAATACTATATACTAGATGCATGATACAAGTCGCAGGAGGAGTGGTGTGGAATCCCGCTTACGGGGTGGTTGTCGTTAGTCAGCCCAATGCAACATGGTCGCTTCCTAAGGGGCATGTCGAAGAGGGAGAAAGCCATTTAGGTGCCGCCATACGGGAGATAAAGGAAGAGACCGGCATCCCCATGGATAAACTCAAGCTCATTTCAAAGATAGGAACCTACGAACGAGCGCGCATTCCCTTTGATCCTACCGATCCACCTGAGATGCGCTCTATAACCCTCTATCTCTTTAAAACAACAGCAAAGAATCTTAAGCCGGAAGATCCTATTAATAAAGAGGCGAGGTGGGTACCCATTAGCGAGGTCACCCCACTTCTGACCCACCCCAAGGATAAGGAATTTTTTGAGACATTGATGGCGAGCGGAAAATTCGAACGTCTATAGAACTGATTATTCATTCACTACGCACACGTATGCCACCCGCAAATAGCGAGATACTGCCTGTACAAGCAGAACTCTTAGACGAGAAGTTCAAGCAAGAAGAGCGGGCGGCCACAAATGACCTGCGTCACGCGAGAGAGTGTGAAGATCTCGAAGACCGTGAATGGAAAAAATTTATGTTCATCGTAACCAACGGTCCCTTCTTCAGACTCTTTGTGAATACTCTCTCAGAAGATAATCAGATCAGGCGTATTTGGAATCACGTCGCAAAAGGTCCTCTTCTTGCAATAGAGTCACTTGGACTCGACCCAAATCAATTTGCAACAAACGAAGACATGAGAACCTATATCGAGAATGTCGATCCTGATGCATACACTGCGATCACTGAAGCGTTCGAAGAATTGGAAAAACACTATAGTCAATTTCGCGATGAACTCAATGATTTCATGCAGCGTGTCGACCCAGATGCGAGCACCGCGCTTACTCTAGCTATCGAGCAAGGTAACATTGATGAGGCTTCGCACATCATCGAAACATACGGAACAATGCAGATGCGGCGTGAGGAGTGAGGGGTGAGGGGTGAACTGACTATTTGCTTACGACCGTTAACTGTCCGCCCATATCAAAATGACCTCGTTTATCTCCCTTGTGAATACCGCTTTCAGCTTTGCCATCACCGCATATCTCTGAACAATAGAACTGAAACTTACCTTCGCGACCTACAGTAAAAGCGGGAAGAGTTGTAGTTGCAAATGCGGGGATGCTTTGCCGCACACGATATTCCTCAATTGCAAAACCATGCGTAATATCATCTTCATTGATGACGGTGATCGAAAGTGTATCCCCTGCCACAGCGTCGATATGATCCGGCTCAAAGCTCCACGAATGAAGTGGTATGCGGATAATAATATTCTTGCTTTGTCCGTCACTAAGACGGCGTGTCACATCAGATGAAGATGTGCGATAAAAAACACCCAATGCAATGAGCAGAAGTAAAATGAAACTCATCGCCAGATATTTTTTCATGAAGTTATATGCTTACAGCAAAAACGATGATGATCAGTAGTGTAATGGTCAGGTACCAATTTCTTCTCAAGACAAGTGCCTCTCTTTCAAGTTGAGCATACTTCTCGCCATCGAGACCTTTATGCACTCCGTATCTTATTCCCTCTTCGAGAATGCGACGCTCCTTTTCGAGCACGTCTATCTTGTGCATCAGCTCCTGTGTACGAACAGCTTGCTCCCCGTCTGTGATGTGGAGCGTGAGAGTGAGACCTCTGCGTTCTGCTTCCATGCGGTCGATACGTTGCTCTAGCTTATACATCTCGAGCAGTGCGGCACCATTCACTCGAGCTCGCTCGCGAGAAAAATACCACCACAGTGGGGCGAGCCACAGAAACACGAGCAGCCAATTGCCAAATGAAAGAGGTTGGCCAAGTATCCCCGTCGTGGTTGGAAGTACGTGCATACTTCTGACACCGATGAGTTGGGTAAATAATGTATGCGTACCAGAAGACAACCATGCATGTGTAGATAGCCCGAGCGTCAACACGAATGCCGATACAAAAAGCATGATCCAGCCGCTTGAGTGCTCGATACTCTCTTTTTCGCGCGCAACATGACGCAAACCATTCCAGCCAAGCGTCGCGAGCATCGTCATGACGATGAGCGGAGCGACTCTTCCTGCGCCATGGACCAGGAATAACAATGCTCCATATACGGCGCTCCCCGAAGCTCCTGCATTTAGCAAAAGGAGTGGTATCGCAGGATTCGGAAAGCCGATACCGATATTGCCGAGAAAAATACCGAGCAAGAACATCTTGATGTGATCTTTGCGCTTCTCGATGAACTTCGGTGCGGTGCCTATATATGCCGGCATACGAATATTGACCAAGCCTATCTCTCCAAGTGCGAGAATGTATGCAAAGATGCCTGAGAAGTAATACATCCAGTTGACCACCATCTCACTCTTCAATTGAAAGAAGCTCATTGCCCATCCGCCAAAATATGCGACCATACCTCCGTAAAGAGAAAGTATGAGCATAACCCCAAGCGCAAAAGCGAATATCATTCCAAGAGCGCTCTCCGGGCTCTTCTTGCTTTTTCCGCCAAGCGCAAGCGGAATAACCACAAAGATTATCGGAAGCGAGCACGGTAAAACAACTGAGATGAGACCGCTAATGAAAGAAAATAAGTACCACCACATGCCGTCGGTGGCGATACTTGAAGCAAATGCTGGTGCTGCAACGAATGTGAGCGAAAGTGCAACGAATGAGATGGTGACGATAAGCAGCGAAAATATCGTGAGAATTACCTTAAGATTTTTTGGTTGAGAGTGCATAGCAAAACTATTAATGAGAAAGTGCTTCAATTTTTTCGATCAATTTCTTCTTGTCAAAACTCCCCGTAGAAAATAGTTCTTCGTTGACGATGATGCCTGGAGAAGCGAAGATGCTATACTTCCCTACTATCGCCTGTCCTTCTGGAGTAATAAGCGATACCTCTTTCATTGCGACATTTGGCCATGCGTCTCCCTCTTTTTTCCAAAACTCCAAGAATGCATGGCAGTGGGTGCAGCCTGGTGAAGTGAGCACCTCGAGCATTATGGGGGTTTTTTCTGTTTCCATCGCTTGATTATACGCTTTTTTTGACAAATTTCTTAAATGTTATCCACATTGAGTTCTCGAATCTTTTCGTAAGATTCTTCTTGGCATAACAACGGCAGATGCGTATAGTTATTTAAAGATATTGCGTACCTTAACAGGTAAGGAGGCTGTCATGACAGCAAAGAAACAGGTGCCACCCGTGTTGACACCTGCCGAACGAGACCGACGCAAACGTCGGACCATGAGTCAGAGCGACATGCTCTCTTACTGGACCGAGAGTCGAGTGCTTATACCGCAGCGGACCATATATGTCGGCAGTGTGACGACAGACGTTGAGGGCAACGAAAGTGGCGTTGATGCCGCTATGGTGTATAAGTTCGAGAGTGCGCTTCGTATCCTCGAATACTTCGACAAGACTGGCGACATCACCGTATACATGACAAGCTTTGGCGGCGAGTATACGCACGCCATGAACATCTACGACAGGATCAAACGTTCGAGTTGCCCCATTACGATAGAAGGCAGTGGCGCGGTCATGAGTTCGGGCATCATTTTGATGCAAGCAGCACGTACGCGCATTCTCACGCGCCACGCACGTGTGATGCTGCATTATCCCGAGTACACACTTTCTGGTCGTCACGTCGATGACCTTGTGCGACAGATTCAGGATGTGAAGGAATACAACGAAGAGATGGAGCGTGTATTCCTCAAGCGTATGCATGAAAAGCGGCCAGATATTACGGTCGAGCAATTCCGTGAACGCCTGCGTTATGACTGGACCCTCAATGCTCACGAAGCAGTTAGCTGGGGTCTTGCAGATTCTGTTGCGCGCTCAAGTAATGCTCAGATCCCTCCGCAGTTGATGACAAAAAAGAAGCCCGCCGAAGAGAGCTGAGCCCCCACCTGATGGGGGTTTTTCATACTCCGCTCTGCAATTGTTAATTTATATGGCTCAATATAAAGATCATTTGCTCATTACCTATTGCTTATATATATCCTTGACAAAATATATTAATCGTGTATACTATCAATAGTAGAACATGGTCAGAAGACTGCGATCTCATTAACTCTCGGGCAAAAGGTTGTTGTGTTCGCACTGAAACGAACACAACTCTAAATCCTTTGCTGGGGAGCCAGGTACGATTAGCATCGCACCTCTTAATGACCAAGATCATCCTCGCGCTCACTTCACCGTGAATACAAGAATGCTCGATCCTTTCTTCCCGTGTTCGATGCTGTCGTCTTATTGAAGGCGACAGTGTTTACCCCGGAACGAGCTTGCGCGTACGTAAGAAGGCTTTCCTCCAAGCCAGACCACGACGCACTCGTTCCGGGTTGGGAATGTACTTTTGTATCTAGTTAGTTCAAACAATGCTCACACACATGTGAGCTTTTTTGTGATCAACCACAGTGCACTGAAGTGCGCAGTCTGAAACCAGATTGAAGTCAGGAATAGATGCAGATTACATTCAAGATCAACCTTACTCTACGTTTGTGGCACTCAACCAATACGGATTGTCTCAGTGGTGGTCGTTTATGAGTAGCCTGCTGAAGCCGACGTTCAGAAGGCGAGGGTGTTAACCCAACCCTGACAAAGGCTATAAAACCAATCCCCAAACCAAGCAGCTTAGCAAAATAAGAAATTTGATGAAACTCGAGGCGACAACGAGAGATGAGATGTGAAGCTGAAACGAGGAGGAGGTTACCACAAAGCGAGGAAATTTGGATG
>JAYVMS010000076.1:0-7421 GCA_043758815.1 bacterium | reverse complement strand
TAAAAACCGCTTTGTTGAAAGCGGTCGGGGTCATTTTTTCGGAAGCGGGCAGCCGCTCCATTCTGCGAGTTCTTCGAGGTTCATGGAGCCGACAGAAAGTGTGCCGTCGGCAAGCTTGTTGGTCGGAACTCCGACCTTGGTGCGACCGGTTTCTTTATTCAATTCTTCTGGCACACAATTGGGGATGAGTGAACCCGGAGCTTCACTCCCACATTCTTTGAGGAAGGGGAATCGGGCTGCAACTGCAGGCGCATTCTTCATCATCTGCCTATCCGAGAACGACGGATCGATTGCCTTGAGCTCAAGGAAGCAGTACGGGCACCACCATGCGCCATAGACAGTGACCTTTTTTTCAACAAGGCATTGTGCAAACGGGGTAGGAGTCGCGAAGGTGAGAAGCGGAGCGAGAACGAGTGCCGAGAAAAACAGTGAGTGAATATATCGCATGTTGCACCTCAGGGTACGAGTTTATCCACTTTTGAAATTAACACGCTGAGTGGATAGGCACAAGCGCAACCACACTACTCAAGACTTCAGGTGGCGCCTGATTATTTTTATGCTAGAATCGATTTATCTCTTATATGGCACACAAAGCAACAATCGGTCTCGAGGTACACGCGGAGCTCAAGACGCAAACAAAGATGTTCTGCGCGCGCAAGAACAATCCAAGTAAATTATAAGATGCTTGACTTGTACAACTCAATTGTATATATTTATTGTATATGATAAAAACGATTAACGCATCGAAACTGCGTAGTCATTTCAAAGATGCACTGACGCATGTCAAAGAAAGTAAACGACCGCTGGTGATAACTGAGCGTGATGTGCCAACTGCGGTGCTGCTTGATATTGATGAGTTTGAGGATGTACTTTCAGCGCGCGATAAAGAGTATCTCAAGAGCATCAAGAAAGCTCGCACGGAACATGCGAAGGGCGAAGTGTTCGACATGAATGACGTGTTCGCTGATATTATCTAATTGTATCGTTCATCATGTCTTATCGAATTGTTTTCACTAAATCTGCGAAGAAGGATGTTGAGTTACTCGAGCTTTCTGTCAAAAGACAATTATATAAAAAACTCATGCACATGCGAACTTTGTCGAATATTTCGGCCATCACAAAAAAGCTGCACAATAGCGATCTGGGCGAATATCGTTTGCGTATCGGAAACTATCGTCTCATCTTCGATCTTGATAAGTCCATGATCGTCGTGCTTCGTGTGCAACATCGCAAAGATATTTACCGGTAGTCTAAAGTCGTAATCAACAAATTGAGCACTTCTTTGCTCCCACGCATAACATCTACTCTCTGGGCCACAGTTTCAAGGACTAATATGGCGCCTGATTATTTTTATGCTAGAATCGGTTTATCTCTTATATGGCATACAAAGCAACAATTGGTCTCGAAGTACACGCGGAGCTTAAGACGCAAACAAAGATGTTCTGCGCTTGCAAGAACGATCCTGATGAGACGCGCCCCAACTGGAATATTTGTCCTGTGTGTACCGCGCAGCCGGGAACACTCCCCGTCATCAACCAGAAGGCGGTTGAGCATGTGCTGCGTGTAGGCAAGTCAGTCGGCTCTAAACTCGCAGATTTTACTGAGTGGGATCGTAAGAATTATTTCTACCCCGACATCCCTAAGGACTATCAGATAAGCCAATACAAATATCCACTCGTTGAGGGCGGCTCCATTGGCGGCGTTCAACTTACGCGTATCCATCTCGAAGAAGATACAGGCAGCTCGCGCCATGATGTCGGTGACTATTCGCTTATCGATCTCAATCGTGCGGGAGTGCCGCTTATGGAGCTTGTTACTGATCCGGTCATTCATGATTCGGAAACTGCGATGCGCTTTGCTAAGGAGCTGCAGCTCTTGCTGCGCTATCTCGGTGCATCCGATGCCAATATGGAAAAAGGTGAGATGCGCGTTGAAGCCAATATCTCAATATCAGAAACCGAAACATTTGGTACGAAGGTCGAGGTCAAGAATCTCAATTCATTCAAATCTGTTGGTGACGCTATTACATTTGAGATAAAGCGCCACGCCGAGGTCATCGCCCGTGGTGAAAAGGTAGTACAAGAGACTCGCGGCTGGGATGAGAACACCAGCAAGACCTTTAGCCAGCGCAAAAAGGAAAGCGCCAACGATTATCGTTATTTCCCAGACCCTGATCTGCCAAAAATGATGATCACGGAGATATTTGGCAAGGACTACGAAAAACTCCCAGCACTGCCTGAGCTTCCTTGGCAGAAGCGCGAGCGCCTACAAAAAGAATATGGATTTGTAGAACACATCACTGAAATTTACGTAAGTGATTTTACACTCGGAAAATTCTTCGATGAGGTCGTCACTCTATGCGCGGGCGACGGTGAGCTTGTGAAGCTTGCTTCGAATTATATTTCTTCCGACCTTGCATCGCTTTTGAAAACGAATAACGGCTCACTTGGAAAAATTGACGCAACCTCATTTGTTGACCTTATGAAATTGATAAAAGCAGGGGAGTTGTCCTCACGCGGCGCCAAAGACACGCTTGTGCTCTTGTATAAGGATGGAGGTAACGCAAAGTCCATCGCAGAAGCCAACGGGCTTATTCAGAAGAGCGACGCGGCTGCATTAAAAAAAGTAGCGGAGGAAATAATTTCTGCAAACCCCGATGTTGCTGCTGAATATAAGGCCGGTAAGGCTGCCTCGCTTCAGTTTCTCATTGGGCAGGGTATGAAAGTTTCAAAAGGCTCAGCAAACCCGCAAATATTGAGTGAGATATTTAGAGATCTTTTGAAGTAGTTCTCACTGCGCACTGATGTTTTTCATATTCACGCGCATTTCACATTGCCATTTGAGGCTTATGTTGTATGCTAATTGAATGGATATAGGTGCTCAAACACTCGCTCAACTTTCTCTTGAAAACAAGGAGGCAAAATTCATTACCATTGAGATGGGGAGCAAGATCTCTGGTTATACCAAGGAATACCTTGAGCGCTTGTGTCGTTTGAACAAGGTAAGTTATCGCATATGGAATAATGGTGCCTTTGTCATCGAGCTCGAGTCACTGCTCAAAGAAACACACACAATACTGCTTTCGTACGAAGGTATTACCTTTGTCGACAAGAGCGAACTCACAGACCCAACACCCCCAGTGGTCGGGAATATTCTTTCTTCTGTATTAAATGATGTGAGCAAGGCGGGATCAATGATTCAGAGCGTACCCGAATCACAAAACGAAGATGAAAATTCATTTGGAGTAGGAAGTGCTCAACCCGTACCGCGATTCGGTGGGAGTACATTTGGAAGTAAGTCGCTCGCATTTGTCGGACGAGCCGTAGTGTCGGACCCAGAGCATCCTGGTCAAGATATTTCACTTCAACTAAGTACACCGCATGCATACGTCGAGCGTCAGATAACAATGGACGAAGACTTGCCCCATGAAGAGGTGAAGCAGGTCGAGGTCGGAGTAGCTAAGCAAGAAATAAAAAAAGAAGTTCCAGCAGAAATTAATATAACACCCACTTCTACGGCAGAAATAGCATCAACACTCAATGCGATATACCACTCTGTTCATATTCCCATCTCGCCCTCCTCTATAGAAAAACCACGAGATGAATATCAGGCCGAAACCACTCCTCACGCGGTGATGCATATACCCATTGCACCCGACAAGCAAGCACGCATTATTATCCCAGAGCGCTCGATTGAGGACACAAAGAAGGCTGCACTTAAAGCAGATGATTGGGATAATATGCTTTTTGGTCAGGATAAAACCGTAGAGACGAAAGTTGAGTTGGCAGAAAACGTGAGACCTTCGAAGGCTGATATGCCTTCGCCGTATCGCCCCATCAAGACCTCAGTCGATGCGTCTGAGCATCACGATGATGGGATGTTGTTTCCGCCCACTAAGCTCGGCGCATTCGATAGCCAAAAGAATGATAGAAGCGCGACTCCGAGAGATGGGCAAAGGGTCATGGTGTTCGCACCAGAAGCTTTTCCGGGGCACGCAACAGCTGCAGCACACGAGCATAATAAAATCGAAGGCAATGTTACCGCTCAGTCAGTCGTACCAACAAGCGTAGAGCCTACCCTACCACCCATGGTTCTGTCTACCAAGAGTCAACTCTCCGCAATAGCGAACTCTCCCATGGTTCCGATTGTCCCGATGAGACCTGTTTCTAAAGTTTCACTTCTTCCTAAAGAGCCGCTTCCGATTATGCGTGTCATGCCACAGCTTCCCATGGAGGATAAAAAAAATCTGCCAATGAAGTCACAAGAGCATCACATGCTCATGCACGAAGCGCACCCGCTTATGAAAAGTGTTGGCTTCAATGTCGCAGCGGTCATACTCGCCGCGTCTTCCTTAGTGCTCGTCGGAGGAGTACTCACGGGAGATATTGGGGGCAAACTCAACACCGCATCATATGTTGCAGGTGTCGGTCAGGCATTTGGCGCGACAAATACAATCGTTCCTGCAAATGATGTGCCACTGCCGACACAGACACTTCCGCCCGTTGACAGCAATACCAAAACCGTGAATATGCTTCCATTCTCAAATGACGTGGTGGTGACCGATGGCGAAAAGCCAAATTCAATTGTTGTTAAGCCTGTGTTTGACGACGGTGCGGGGAAAGCATATCAATACGACATTGTTCCCACAGATGATTCCGCTTCAAGCTCAAATATATAGTAATCAAAAATATTCTAAACTTCGACTTATCGCTTTTGTGTGGATGGGGGTGCAGAGTCGATATTTTCTGGCTATAATAATGCTTATATGAATACGCGCCTTGATGCTAAGCGCAGCTCTTCGCGAGTCACGCAGTCACTTGTTGTTGTGGTATTTTTTGTTTGTCTTTTCCTTGTGCCCATTTCTTTTGTGAGTGCGCAAACTCTTCCGAGTGGGGCATTCATCATAAAACCAGCAAAAGCCGAGCTTACACTCTTGCCAGGACAATCTCAGACAATCATTCTTACTCTTCAAAATGACACTCTTTCTCCGCTTCTCGTTGATGTGTCATTTGAGGATATCGCTGCAAGTACGCAATTGAGCTCAGTCGATGACCCCATTAAGCTTCTTGGGGCCGATAAAGGCACATACTCACTCAGGGATATCCTCTCGACTCCGAAGCAGCATTTAGACTTGCTTTCAAGTAATGAATCGCAAGTTCCCGTCACCATCACTGTTCCCAAAGATGCGCTCCCCGGCGGACGATATGGTTCAGTTGTTTTTAGTTTTGCCCCAAATCAAAAAGGCGGCGCAAGCCCCGCAACTGTAGCTATCAAAAGTAGACTGGCTGCGACCATCTATCTGCGTATCGGCGGCAACGTCAAGGAAGAGGGGGCGGTCGCTGCATTCGGATTGTTCAATGAGGCAAAGACAGTTCCACCCCCTTCCTCTGGGCGACCGCTGCGATTCCAAGTGTCATTTGAGAATAAGGGCGATGTGCATCTTGATCCATATGGACGACTTTCTGTGCGAGGAATATTTGGAAGCGAGCATGCTGTCTCCATAGACCCATGGGTAGTTCTTCCGGGGGCAACGCGCATGCGCGAGATTGATGTTTTGGACGAACTTTCTCCAGGGTACTATACTGCTCGACTCGACCTTAATCGCGGCTATCAGGACATTATCGATACGAAGGAGGTTACGTTCTATGTTCTACCGAGCGCACAACAAGCCTTCTTTGTTGCAATCATATTTGTATTACTTGTCTGGCTTATCCGCCGCTCGCTTCAATTGTCGAGACATAGTATCGCTTAACATGGATTCATTTTATAAAAAGACAACTAGCGCATTCGTGGTTCTCGGAGTCGCTCTCGTCTGCGGTGTTCCATTGGCGCAAGCATACGTCGCATCGAGCTCAAATTATGTCATTCAAACAGATAGCGTAAATACGGGAGGGGGATTTTCGACTTCTACTTCTTATAATGCGCAGGACACTCTCGGCGAATCAGGCGTCGGCACCTCGTCGAGTCTCACATATCAACTGAAGGGGGGATATCAGCAAATGCAAGCTACCTATCTCGCGATAAGTGCTCCCGGAAATGTCACGATGCTCCCCAGTATTCCGTCGGTCGGCGGTGGGGTTGCAGATGGGGTAGCGACTTGGACAGTGACCACCGATGACCCAGCTGGCTACACGATGAATATAGTTTCTGCTAGCGCACCCGCACTTCAGTCGGGTATAAATAGCTTTGCGGATTATGCACCGGCAGGAGCCAATCCTGACTTCACATTCATAACAGCTGCTGCCGCCGCAAATTTCGGTTTCTCGCCTGAAGGAGGTGATATTGTGCAAAAGTATAAAGATAATGGTGTTAACTGTAATGCTGGTGCTCTTGATACAGGCAGCGCTTGTTGGTCAGGACTTTCGACAACTGCGAACACCATCGTCACTCGCACTACACCCAACCACCCTTCAGGAACCGCGACGACCCTGCGATTTCGCGCTGCTTCAGGTGCTAGTAATACCCAACCAGGTGGCTCATATACCGCAACCGCCACTCTTACGGTGATTGCACTATAAGAACGTAAGTGGGCGGTAATAAACAGGAAACAGGGAAATCAAAATGCTACACATCGTAATTCATCTGAGAAATAAAAAGCTTTTACGTACAGTCTTCACCGGACTACTTTTATTGCTTACTGCCCACAACTCGATACTTACTGCTCATGCCGCCTCAAGTCAGTTTAATATTGGTGTGACCGTGGCCACGACGACACCTCCACCCGCTCCACCCCCTCCCCCCCCGTCACCCCCTCCCCCCCCGCCTACGATCACAAGTCTCTCTCCGGTAAATGGTGCGACTGGTGTTGCTAGCACAACGAAACCTCAAGCAATATTCTCTACAACAGTACTTGCCTCTTCTGGTAACATACGCCTTAGACGCTTCGCTGATTCAAGTATTGTAGAAACGATCGCAATCGGCAGTTCACAGGTTGTCTTCTCTGGTGGATCAGTCGTAACAATCACACCTTCAGCGCTGTTCTCTTCAGCGACTCAGTACTATGTTGAGATTGATTCGGGGGCGATACGCGATGGAGCGGGGAATGCATTTGCAGGCATTTCGGGTTCGAGTACATGGTCCTTCACTATCTTTGATAATACACCCCCAGTTATTTCCAGCGTTGCAGCGACGACAACCTATACGACTGCAACAATTACGTTTACTACAGACAAGTCCGCACAGACGACACTTGAGTGGGGATTAAGCACCGCATATGGAGCAGGGTCAGCAAGTGAGGTTGGCTATGCCACTAGCCACTCGCTCGGTATTAGTGGTCTCGCAACCAATACCCTGTATTATTTTAGGCTCACCGCAAAGGATGCTGCGAATAATGTAAGCGTGCCATACACCGGCAACTTCACCACCCAGAACCCGCCACCCCCACCAGACACAACTCCGCCAGCAAACCCGGGGAGTTTTAC
>JAYVMS010000075.1:0-6381 GCA_043758815.1 bacterium | reverse complement strand
GAAATGCGCACATTCTTTGGTCGCAAAGCACTTAAACCTTGCATAGAAGCACTAATGCATCTTATTACGAAAAAGAGAGTAGTAGCTTACGAAAGATATAGCAATGAACATCAAGAAATAGTCGTTGATGTGTGGCATTAATAACACTCGCTTATTGCGAGTTTTTTGTTGCCAAGATGTAAGTATTGCATATGATTAACACAGAGCCTTTTATAGGAAGGGGTTGAAATGGATACGACAAAGAATATTTCTATACCGGTAACCATGTATTTCGACTCGATCATCTACTTTTACATGCTCGCACTTTCTGTGCATGAAGGTGATGACGTTGTCGTGCTCGACCCGCAAGTGTTTCTCCAGGAGACAGAGGTCGTGTCCCCTGAAAAGGTCGAACGACTCGATGTGAACTTCCTCAAAGATTACAAGAATGCACAGAAGCGCTTTCAGCTGTCACTCGCAAACTCAATGGTGGAAATGACGGGAATGTGGGTCGATCAATTGTCTCGCGACATTACGCTCTTCAAGGAATTCAATCGTTATGCACTTGAGAAATACGGTCTCAATCTCCCTATCGAATTTAGAGGGGAGCGTCCTGCGCTCACGCTTATCTTGAACAGACAGCAACAATAAGAACATTCGCACGCATTTGCGTGCTTTTTGTTATGGTTACGCATGATATACTAAAGTAAATATGATTGCCGCAAGTGTTGGGGTGGGAACAGGACTAGATGCTTACAAGGCCGGCGCTGAAGCCTGTGCTCAGGTACTTTCTGGCCTACCTGAAGGAAAGGCAAACATCCTCCTTGTCTTCGGTTCTGTATCTTTTGATCAAGACAAGTTACTTGAGGGAATTTGTGAGACTTCGCCTGAAACCCTTATAGCAGGATGCTCAAGTGCGGGTGAGATATCAAGTGAAGGGTTTTCGACAGAAAATAGTGTGGTCATTCTCGGTATTGCCTCAGATAAGGTGCAGTTTTGGGGAGGTGTAGGAAATCATATTCTTTGGAATGCAAGACAGGCGGGCGAGGAGTGTGCCAATGTTCTTGAGTATAATTCACATGGATATATTACCTCAGCACTTTTATTTCTGGATATTATTTCAGGTAATGGTGACCAGACCCTTCTCGGTGCACTAGATCGCTTTGGAAATAATTTTCCCACATATGGCGCTGCTGCTGGTGATGATCTCCTCTTCTTTCAGACATTCCAATATCTCCAGAGTAAGGTATACAGCGGCTCAGTTGTGGGTGTCGGAATGTCTGGAGAATATAAAGCTGCAGGCGTCGCAAGGCACGGTTTTTTGCCAATAGGAATATCTCGCGTTGTCACACGCGCTGAGGGAACGACGCTGTATGAGCTCGATGGAAAACCCGCCTCTTCTATATATGAGGATTATTTTGGGGAAGAACATCTCTCAGAATTACATGAAGGATTACTTACATCACTCGCAGTTTCGTATCCGCTTGGTGTGTTCATGAAAGACAGTAATGACGTGGTGCTGCGTAACCCCATCTTTGTCGATCAAAAGGGTGCAATGACCTTCACTGCTTCGATTCCCGTCGGTGCCGAGATTAGACTTATGATATCTGATGTCGAGCGTGAGCTCGAGACGGCCGAACTTGTCGCAAAAGAGGTACTCGCGAAGCTTGAGGGAAGAAAACCAAAAGCAGTGCTCATCATCAACTCCGTCGCTCGCAAAAAGATGCTCGGGCTGCATGCCGATGAGGACATTCAGGTGATTCAACGTATTCTTGGTCGTGATGTCCCGATCGCCGGATTCTATAGCTATGCGCAGATAGGCGGGAAGCTCGGGGGTGAAGTGCCATTCCATAACGGATCATTACTCGTATGGGCGCTTGCTGAGTAATGGTGTTTTTGCGTAAGATGAAGAGCAGGTAGCATATTATGTTATACGAACACGAACATCACTCAAGTACACGACTTCAGTCTACAGGCTGGATTATTGATGCACGTTGGTATTATGCATTTCTTGCATTTTTTCTAGGCCTCATCGCACGCGATGTTAATGGCTTTGCACACACCGTACTCATACTCAATATCTCACTATTTTTGGTACTTTCCACAAATCTGTATTATTATTTTTATCTCAAGAAGATAGATAACTCACTGCATGAAGCAGCTGACATCAATACGCTCAATGTTAGTCAAATAGCTATTGACCTTGCGTTCTTTTTTGTCATCATGTTGTTTACGGGAGGGGGTGTCGAGAGTACAGCAAATTCATTTTTCTTTGTTCCCATTATTGTTTCGATGATCTTATTTGGTTTTCGTGGTGCTATCACTGTTGCGATAGCTTCGGGGCTTTTAGTACTACTTTCAACCCTTGTACACGAGGGAGTACTGAGTACTTTTTTTCTCCCCAATACTAAAGTTATTCTGACCCCAGTGCTTTCGTTGGCGCTTATAAAAGCGGGGATCATTTTCATGGTATATCTTCTCATTGGTTTTTTTGGCGGATACATCTCTAGACTTATAAATGCGAGAGACTTACTCCTACTTGAGCAGATAAATAAAGAAGAAGGACATGTAAAACGTCTTGAGATCTTGACCCAAGAATTTGACCAAAGCGCAAAATTGCTTGTACGCCGCGATCTTGATCTATCGGGAGCAAACCAAAAACTCACTCAGCTTGATAAGATGAAATCTGAGATCATCTCGATTGTTGCGCATCAGTTACGTACGCCACTTTCTGCGATTAAGTGGACACTCAAAATATTACTCGATGAAGACGCTGGTCCGGTCTCTGCAGCACAGCGCGAACTGCTTTCGAAAGGTTTTGAATCTAATGAGCGCATGATAAGTCTTATCAATGACATGCTTGCGGTAGACAGACTTGAGTCAGGCAAAATCAAGTATAGTTTTGTTCCAGTGCAATTCGAAGGGCTTGTTCAGGATATGATCACGAGTCTTCTGCCGCTTGCAACCGAAAAAAATATTCGCATTGAGCTCAGTATTCCAGAAGTACAATTGCCTAAGATAAAGGTCGATCCTGACAAGATGCATGACGTTTTGCAAAATCTCATCGATAATGCCATTAAATACACTAAACAAAGCGGACTCATCTCAGTCGGCGTCGCAAAGCAAGGAGAAGAACTTCACTTTTGGGTTAAAGATAACGGTATCGGTATTCCTGACACAGAAAAAGATAAAATATTCTCAAGATTTTTCCGTGCTGACAATGCGGTACATTCCGAGACCAATGGTTCAGGGCTCGGTCTATTCATTGCACAGAGCGTCATCATCAGACATGCAGGCAAAAT
This sequence comes from bacterium, assembly GCA_043758815.1. Lineage (GTDB taxonomy): Bacteria > Patescibacteriota > Minisyncoccia > Phycocordibacterales > UBA6899 > MHLP01. The sequence continues at coordinate 3,100 of JAYVMS010000075.1, read as the reverse complement.
ATGGTTCGAGAGTGTACTCAACGAGAGCACCACCTTTCACGTTCTTTTGCCATTTTCCCCTTAGTTTTCGTAGCATGCTATACTACTACCAATACAAGATATGAGCGGAATATATTCCAAAAAAATATTGATACTTGAGAATGATGCGCATATCCAGAAGTCGCTTATTGAGCAGCTCTCACTTGCCGAGTACGAGAGCGAAACAGCTTCAGATCTGCCATCCTTTATGTCACTCGCATCCCGCTCGCACCCTGATCTTGTAGTTATTGATGTGAGTATGCCAGAATTCGACGGCTTCAGTGTCGTTGAGGCTCTTAAGGGAGATGCGCAACTGTCAGCCATACCCGTTGTCATTGGCTCTGCTCAGGGCGATCTCGTTGAGATAAGTCGTGGCTTACGATTGGGAATTAAGGATTATTACGTCAAATCTTCTTTCGATGCAGCGCGGGTGGTTGAAAAGATAAAAAAACATCTTGGAGATATGCGAAAGCCCGCTGTGGCTCCCGAGTCAGGAGCAGAGCTTGCGATGACAAAACTTCTTATTGTTGAAGATGATAAATTCCTACGCGACCTCGCGGCACAAAAATTAAGCAAAGAACACCTCCAGGTGCTCGTTGCTGTTGATGGTGAGCAGGGAATAGGTATCGCAGAAAAAGAGCTCCCAAACATCATCCTTCTCGATATTCTATTGCCGGGTATCGATGGATTCGAAGTACTGAAGCGCATTCGTAGTAACCCCTCTCTTGATGCTACCCACGTTGCTATGCTTTCTAATTTTGGACAGCGAGAAGATATCGAGCGTGCACTCAAGGCGGGTGCTGACGAGTTCATGATCAAAGCAAACTTCACCCTTGATGAGGTTGTCACGGAAGTAAAGCGTATCATCGCTACACCTCGTGTTCCAAAAACAATAGCTTAAGCTCGTTTTCTTTTCTGTATGCACAAGCATACTCAGAGCTATTTTAATCCCTCTCCTGGTTAATTCCCCGTCAGCTTGCTGCGGGGTTATTCATTGCTTTAGATTTGAAATAATTTTTCGCCTTACCCGCAATAACGCGGGCATATTAGACTAGTCCCGAAATAGTCACAAAGATCGCAGCCACCCCACTCGGGTTGCGTTTTGCTATGCTGCCCGGAGCTGAATATGTAAATTCCACAATCCGGCAGCGACATTCACGAGTTGATCATCCCAACCTTTCTTGTTCCGATAAATATCGGACACGGAACGAAACCGCTTCATACCTCCGATTGCATGTTCAACAACAATGCGAGATGAGGAAATAAGGCGGTTCCATGCTTTGTCCTCTTCACGGAGTACGCCGCCCCGCGGTTTTTTCTTGGGTATCAGACTATTCGGATGCTGGTGTTGTATCCCGACAAAACCCGTATCGGCAAGGAGTGCCACTTCTTTTGGGAGACGAATAACGGCAAGTGCTTTGTCTGCAAGCTTCTTGTCATGTACCTTGCCGTGTTTTGATGGAGTGAGCACAAGGATACGCTTTGTCTTGTCCGCGATCACGATATTCTTGCGCATATGGCGCTTCTTCTTGCCCGAGTAGTGCTTACGCTGTGTTTTGTCCTTTTGTGAGCGAATGGTTGGACGCTCAACTCCGTCGATCATCGCTTCTTTGACCCCGGGAAACGCAGCAAGGAATTCTTCGGGTGAATTGATGCGTCTCTTGGGGAGCGCGATCTTCCGCCCCAGCGTTTTTTCAAGCAGCGGAAGGATGCCATGCGCCCATTCGTGGGTGCGGGATTTTGAAGAGGCGAACATAAAGGCCGCCACATCGAACGTGGGGTAGGTCTTCACATAGCAGAGGATGAAGAAGAGTTTACGCTCTGCATCCTTGATTCTCCCGATACGCCCACCACCGATACTGCGTCGGCGCTTTTTTACTACTGCTACGTCATGTACGACACGGGTGAATTCAGGAAGGAGTGCGTGAAATTCGGCAGCACTGATACCAATAACCGCATGGCAGAGGCGTTTACTGTTGAGTACTTTTTCGATATCCATAAGGGGGAACATATGAGCGAATATGTTCTTATTTTCTCATAAATATTATTTCGGGACAAGTCTATTGATGTATTTTGAATTTTGACAAAATTATGTTAGTATTGCGCTTGCTTACTTGAGCTCAGTTCTAGAATGAGCAATGTGCAAGCTCAAAAGAAATAGTTGAATTATTGCAAATAAATCCAATTACATGAAAGAATCAGAACGCAAATCTAAAGAACAAGAAACGATCATCGTCCGCGGTGCACGCACCCACAATCTCAAGAACATTACCGTTGAGATGCCTCGCAATAAAATGGTGGCAATTACAGGACTTTCTGGTTCAGGTAAGTCTTCGCTTGCTTTTGACACAATATTTGCAGAAGGCCAGCGGCGTTACGTTGAATCCCTTTCAGCATATGCGCGGCAGTTCTTGCACCAGATGCAGAAGCCGGATGTCGATGAGATCGTCGGTCTTTCGCCTGCTATTTCAATAGACCAAAAGTCTCATTCATCAAATCCTCGCTCTACGGTCGCAACCATCACTGAGATTTATGACTACCTTCGTGTGCTTTATGCACGCATCGGAGTGCCACACTGTCTTGTCTGTGGAAAACCCATCAAGCGGCTGACCAACGAAGAGATAATGAACTTTGTGATTGAGCGCGTGGCTGAGATATCAAAAGAGAATTCTAAAGCTGAAATGAACTCCACGGTCATGGGCGTCACATACTCGACACTCAAAGTCGGTATTTACGCACCTGTGGTACGTGGCAGAAAAGGCGAGTACTATCAGCTGCTTTATGATTACCTCTCCAAGGGCTACACAAAGGTCCGCATCGATGGAAAAGTTCAGAATCTCCGTGATCGCATAGAGCTCACAAAGACCAAGAAACATGACATCGACATACTGGTCGATGAGTTTTTCATTTCAGAATTCCGTGATAATGAAAAGAACGTACGCGAGCGTCTTGCTGAGGCTGTCGAGCGCGGATTAGGAGAGACCGAGGGACTTATACGCCTTGTCATCGGTGATCCTGCTGCCAAGAAGGGCGCAGAAACGTTCGGGGAAGACACGCTTATGTCGGCAAAGTTTGCTTGCCC
>JAYVMS010000074.1:0-11900 GCA_043758815.1 bacterium | reverse complement strand
GACCTGTCCTGGAACCTCTTTGATATCGCTTGGTAGATAGGGCGCGACTTGGCGGTTGTGCTTGAGATGAGTGTCTTCGTATTTCTGAGGGTGTGGATCGTCAAGCTTGTAATCATATGCACGAACCTGTCTGCCCGCCCAGCTGGACGTGGCGATAGCGAGCATGGTTGCGCAAGCAAAAACGGAAAGAATCGAACGTGCTTTCATTTTAGACTCCTTGAGAGTAGTTGAGAAAGAAAGCTCTCATCGCTTTTGGAGAGTGAAAAAGAGCAGATGGAAAGTCCAAGTGGGATAATATAATGATTTTTATACAAAGTCAATTTTTTGCTCTATAAAAGTGAATAAACTGTGGAAAAGTAACGAAAATTCATGAATTATAGTCGGAATACAGTAATTGTGTTAAAAAAATTGATTAAATGACAAATTTAGCCCAGTTTGTTTTATTCAAAATTGTTGATATAATTTATGTAACTATTGATAATTTTCTTGTATGCACATACGCTCACATGTCAAACTGAAGTTTTTTATCACCGTATCGATATTATTCGTTTTGTTCGGAACTAGAGCGAGCGCATTTACTGTTTCTGACTGCGATAAACTATCACAAAATTTAAGAATAGGGATGAGTGGAGCAGATGTTCTCGCACTACAACGCATACTCAATATGGAGCAGGCGACGCAAGTATCTCTCACGGGCTCTGGTTCACCAGGAAACGAAACGAGTTATTTTGGAACAAAAACGAAGATAGCAGTGATCAAGTTTCAGGAACTCTATAGGGTTGACGTGCTCACTCCCGCCGGTCTCGTAAGTGGAAATGGATTTGTTGGTACGTATTCTCGCGCAAAACTGCACGGACTCTGTGTCGTCTCGCTTGCAAGCACTAATACGCACGCAAGCACTACCCCACCCCCTACCCCCCCAATAGCTCCCGTGCTCCTGCCCAAGGCTACAACAAGTACGCAAATTCCCGCTGGAATCATTAATCCCAGCACATCGAGCACAAGTGTGAGTGGCAAGACTCCCTACATTATTTATCCTTCGAGTTATTCAGCACATCAAGGAGCAAAGGTAAGTATCTATGGAGGCGGATTCACTGATATGAATAATACCGTAACGCTTGGTGCACTCACGTGGACGGGGCTCTCTCCTTCTGCAATGGGAACCCTCGACATCACCATTCCACAAGATGCAGCGAAGGGGAAATTCGATCTTTGGTTCTCAAATGCGAAAGGGCAAAGCAATAAGAGCTTCATTGTTGTCACCGATGTTAATTCCGCTGACCCGCAAGTCACAAGTTTCACCCCAATATCGGGCCCAACCTACACCAGCATCACACTCACAGGAAAAGGATTGTCTAAGGATTGGAACGAGATCTATCTTGGCTCGAAAATCATCAAAGGCATCACTTCCCCCGATGGAACTACGCTCACCTTTAAGGCGGAGATTGATGTCCCTGGGGTAAGTCCCGGACAAGATGTCGCTGGAGTAAATGTGAGCGCACCACTTTGGTTCTATGTTGTCAATCCGAACGGCGTCTCAAACTCAGAAATTTTTACTTTGCAATTTTAACATATTAAATAAAATATAAATTTAATCATGAAATCTTTCCCGACAAAACGAATGACAGTGATAATGCGCATCATCAACGCGGTACTCGTGTTCCTGCTCGTGGTTAACGTCGCCTTCGTCGTTAATGCAAAACGACAGGCGCAGGCAGCTGGGTTCGGAGATCCATTCGGTGGAATGTCGACATACGTGTTTTATTGTACGTGCTCATTTAATATTGCTGTAACTATCAATGATTTGACTGTAGGAAGCTCAAATCCTTCTCCCCTTACGATTATTTACCAACCAGGGGTCACCATGCTTTATCCTTACGGACAAATCTATCGTCCTGGAGTGTGGACGCTTGGACTATGGAATTCTGGAGGATCGTGTACATATTATGTCGGCAAAGGTTGTAGTACTTACACTACAGACGGAACTATGTACATGGTCGGGACATCAATGTAAGTAAATCAAAAAAGTACCATGGTGCTTTTTTATAACTCTGACTTTATCTTCTGCGCTAGGAGTAGCCATATCCTAGCTGAAACATCCTCACCTCGAGTGTTTTCAGGTATATCAAGTTCTGTAAATATCTTGCTCAATATATCTTTGGGTATGCCTAAACTGCGGGTAAGATTTCCTAAAAGCATTTTTCGCTTTGCACTGAGACCGGCTTTGATGATGCGAAAATATGTCACATCACTCAGGTTCGTGAGACGCTCTCCAGAAATGTCGGAGATGGCAATGATAGCAGAGTCTACTTTTGGCGGAGGTGCGAAGGCTTCACGCTTTACTTTGGCGACATACTTAGGTACGCCATAGATCTTTATGGACAATGAAAGTATGCTTTCTTTGTGGTTACGTGCGATGATAGCCTCTGCCACTTCCTTTTGTACAAGAAAAATTATTAAACGCGGCTTGCGCAACTGCTCCAAGAATAAGCGAAAGAGCATGCCGGTGATGTAGTAAGGAATATTTGCTACCAGTTTATATATGTTATTTCCTAAGAATTTTTTTGTGAATAACTCTTTTTGGATTGCTTCGTTGCGTATATCACCAAATATAAGCCTGAGAGCTCCGCTTGTTATCTGTTTACTGAAGCGTTCCTCTAGTTTTGCTATGCAACGTTCATCTGCTTCCACAGCTATGACTGCCGCACCAGAAGAAAGGAGTGCATCTGTAAGCACGCCCTCGCCTGGGCCTATCTCAAGCACTAGTTCTCCTTGAGTGAGTTGTGCCGCCTCGACTATCTGACGCACTGCAGTTTTTGAGCGTAAGAAATGTTGACCGAGCGACTTCTTTGCGTGAATGCGTGGCATGCTACAAGAATTGCATGTTTGAAGGAAAATGCAAAATCAGGCAGAATAATAATATAGAGTGTCATCCCAATTAAAGGTACGTCACCGTCTCCTCGCTGTTATCATCCCACAGCTCATCCCAACCAAGAAGGCTGACCTTTCGTTTTGGTTTATCACGAAGTGCCACACCCTCACGAGTTTCAAAGCTTAATAAGCTGTCATCGATGTCAGAAAGAAACTCAGAGGGGATGTTGATCTGGCGAGTTCCAAATATGGTACGAAAAGACGCGTACGAGAGATAGACCTTCTTCGCTGCACGCGTCAGCGCGACATAAAATAGTCTGCGTTCTTCTTCGCGCTCGCCGATGTCCCTACTCTCATCTTGTGAGCGGCGTGACGGAAAAAGATCTTGCTCCATTCCGGTAATGAACACATAGTCGAACTCCAGTCCCTTTGCTGCGTGAATTGTCATAAGACGGACAGCATTCTGTTCCGACTTCATGTTGTCTTGGTCTGACTCGAGTGCAATGTCAGCAAGAAATTGTTCGATGCCCGCATTCCCCGTTTCTTCGGTTGTTTCCATGGAAGGAGTAAATGTGAGTGCATCATAACGCATTGCCACGGTGACAAGCTCTCTTACGTTTGCGAGTCGTTCCGTGTCTTCCTCATCGCCCTCACTTAGGCTTTCCTCTATGCCTGTTTCTTTGATGATGAAGGAAATAAGTTGCGATGGTCGCATTTCTTTTGCTGCCTCACTGATGCGGGTAAGTATCGCAAAGAATCCATCGACCTTTTTGCGCATGCTCGGGGGAAGCTTGTCTTTGTCTCCTTGCATGATTTTTTCGAGGGTGACCTTGCCGACACCACGCGCGGGTACATTGATGATGCGCTCGAGATCAAAGCGCGACTTGGGGTTTATCGCTGCACGCAGATAAGCGATGACATCTTTTACTTCTTTACGTTCATAGAATCGTACGCCAAGCACTTGATAGGGAATACCCGAGAACAGGAGAGCCTCCTCAAGTACGCGCGATTGAAAATTTGTACGATAAAGAATTGCGATCGAACGAGGTTCAATGTTGTTACCGAGAAGTGAGCCAATCTTTGTCGCTGCGAAACGGGCTTCATCGTTCTCATCATAAGACTCCATAAGTGAAAGCTTTTCCCCTGCCCCGTTGTTGGTAAAGAGATTCTTAGGTTTGCGCATCGTATTCTTGCCGATTACGGCATTTGCCGCTGTGAGTATCGATTGTGTAGAGCGATAATTTTCTTCAAGCAAGATGACCTTCGCTCCGGGGTAATCCTCTTCGAATTCAAGGATGTTGGCTATCGATGCCCCTCTCCAGCTGTAAATATTTTGATCGCTGTCGCCGACCACGCAGACATTTTTTTTTGTTCCTGACAGTAAGCGGACGAGCTGATACTGCACTTCATTTGTGTCTTGATACTCATCGACATGAATATAGTCCCATGTCTTATTGTAGTAGTGGCGGATGTCGGGGTGGGTCTCAAGCAGACGTACCGTTTTCTCGAGCAGGTCATCAAAATCGAGCACGTTCGCTTCACGCAGAAGTGACTCGTAGATGACGAAAACGCGCTTGAGATTTTGTGCGAGGTAGCGGTTCTGCGTGACCTTATCGATGTCTTCGGCTGTACCCATGTTGCCTTTGTGGCGAGAAACAAGTGACTGGATCTTGCGAGGCTCGAATTGTTTCGGATCGATACCTGCTTTCGCCATCGCCTGCTTGATAAGCTTTAGTGAGTCTCCTTGGTCTAAGATTGTCGCACTCCTTGGAATGCCAATTACCCCACCTTTTTCCCGCAAAATATACATTCCGAGGCCATGGAAAGTACCGATGTAAGGCACACCCTTGCTGAGTCCTCCCCACGCACGTGATTCAAGTGGCCTATCAAGTAGTCGGAACATACGCTCGCGCATCTCTTTGGCCGCCTTGTTGGTGAAAGTAATCGCAAGAATTGACTCAGCCGGAACTCCTGAAGCGATAAGATGGCCCATGCGATGGGTTAAGGTCTTAGTTTTGCCGGCACCCGCACCCGCGACTATCAACACCGGGCCTTCGGTTGAAAGCACGGCTAATTCCTGCTCTTTATTTAAGCCTTCAAGTAAATTCATTAGCCATCATATTAGCACCCATTGGCAACATTTTCGAAAGTTAAAAATACCCATATTTTAAGCCATATAAATAAATATCGGTATTTGCGAATAAATAATGAAAATATGGCTCTGTCAGGCCAAATTTAAATAAATATTTTTTATCTTTTAATTAAATATCTATATTTTAAGCTGTTTTTTAGTTATCTCATTTATAAACCAATTGCGACGATTGTGCAAAAATCGATTGACGCGGTGTTTTTTATTCGGATATAATCTTTTTATACGGTTGTCAACGGTCCTCTTGAGTATGGCGCTGTTATGGACGGTGGCCGTGAGGAAAGTATTAAAATTGCTGTAGGCTTATAAAATTCAATAATTTTCATTTTGATTCCCCGTTTTCTCGCGGGTCCGATCATGTAAATAGATCAGAAGAAAAAAAGCTTTCATTGCGAAAGTTGGGTTTTTCTATGCTGCTATTTTTGATCTTACCTGCAACAGTTGCGTATGCAGGTTTTTTTTCTATTTTCGGTGACATATTCACCAAGGTGAGTATGCAGACAAAACCTATAAATTCTCAGAACATTGCTCTGCTTGCTGCCGCTATAGGCCCCGATCTCATCACTCGAAGTGGCACAACTGATGTAAATACTGTCGACGGAAGCGCACTTCTTCCCGACGCAGGACCCGTGGGCAGTTTGGCTGATGTAAATAATGGTGCGGATGTGCACGGTGAGATAAGTATCTACGTAGTGCTTCAAGGCGACTCACTTGCTTCTATCGCAAAGATGTTCGATGTTTCTGTGAACACTATTTTGTGGGCAAATAACATGTCTCGCGGATCTAAGCTCTCCGTCGGGCAAACGCTCGTCATTCTTCCAGTGTCTGGAGTTGAGCACACCGTGAAAAATGGAGATAGCATCGAAAGTATTTCAAAGAAGTATCACGCTGATCCAGATGAAGTACGCACATATAATGGACTCGCCTTGGGAGATACTCTCGATGTCGGTTCTGTTGTCATACTTCCTGATGGAGAAATGCCAACAACGGTCAAGAGGGTGACCAAGCCGGCAACCTCCAAGCTTCGTGGGGTAAGTGGTCCGAACTTTGATGGTTACTACATAGCACCGCTTGCCCATTATCGACGCACTCAGGGGCTGCATGGCTATAATGGTGTCGACCTAGCGGAATTTCTTGGGGCACCTGTCATGGCCGCAGCAGAAGGTGACATCATAGTCTCACGCGAAGGTGGATATAATGGCGGGTATGGAAATTATGTAGTTATTCAACATGACAATGGCACACAGACACTTTATGGCCACCTAGAGTCAACGACTGTCAGTGTAGGCATGCATGTAGGACAAGGAGCGACGATAGGCTATCTCGGCAATACTGGTCGCTCGACCGGCCCTCACTTGCATTTCGAAGTTCGTGGCGCTCGAAACCCACTCGGTTACTAAATTATTTGACTCTCGTTTAGTACCAAGAGAACGGTGAGTTCGCATAATTCATGATGGCGATGTTGAAGAAAAAATTTGATAATAAAAAGATCGGGCTCAGCAATAAGGAACTTTCCGTTATTAAAAAGTTAAATACCCCGCAAAAGATCCAAGATTTCGTATCGGCGATCCCACAAAACTTCGAACCCAACGGTGATAGCTGTATGTCTGTTCGGGAAGTGTTGAAGAATCGACGTGCGCACTGTATAGAAGGAGCGCTTGTCGCTGCGCTCGCACTTTGGGTGCACGGTGAAGCACCACTTGTCATGGATCTTTCTGCAAATGACATCGATGAAGATCATATCATCACTCTTTTTCAAAAAAATGGTTATTGGGGGGCAATATCCAAGGGCAATCATGCATACGTGCGTTACCGTGATCCTGTGTATCGCTCGATACGCGAACTTGCCATGTCATATTTTCATGAATATTACGACACAAGAGGTAATAAGACGCTACGAAGCTTTTCACGACCGCTCAATCTGTCGCTATTCGCACCTGAAATGTGGATCAATGGTAGAGACGCGTGGAAGATTGCAGAAGCGACATGCAACATCGCACATTATCGTTTCATCACAAAAGCGCAAGAAAAATTACTCCGCCCAGTTGATAATATTCAGATGCGTATCACAAAATTCACTGATTTCTCTCGCCGGACTAAAAGCAGATGAGAGGAGTTTTTAATCAGAGCACTTTACGCAAATAATCTTTTGGGTCGGTACTGCAGCGCTTCGAGGATGTGAGATTCACCGATGTGTCGTGATTCATCAAGATCCGCGATGGTGCGCGCAAGCTTGATTATGCGATGATATGCTCGCGGAGAAAGATCGAGGCGCTTTGCGCTTTCATTCAGGAGAGTGCTTACAGAGTCAGTGAGCTTTATCATTCGGTCTAGGTCTCTGACGCTCATATTTGCATTCAATTTTACGGTTGTGTTCTCCGCAAAGCGACGCGATTGATGCACACGTGCACTCGCTATCTTACTTACGAAATCCTCGTGCTGTTTCTTCGCGTTAATTTCCCGCTTCCCGGGTGCAAGTGTGGTGTGTGGAAGCCTCATGACCTCAATCCACAGGTCGACACGGTCTACGATGGGTCCTGAGATCTTGCGTTGATAGCGTGAGATGTGGACAGGGTTACAGATACAGGCTTTTTTGCTGTCGCCCCAGTATCCGCACGGACATGGGTTCATCGCTGCGATAAATATGAATCGTGCGGGAAAACGCTCTGAACCTTTGGCGCGGGATATGTGTACGATGCCTTCCTCAAGCGGCTGGCGAAGCGATTCAATGACGCGCTTATCAAATTCTGGAAATTCATCAAGGAAGAGGACACCGCGATGAGCAAGCGTCACCTCGCCGGGCTTGGGAATCGTTCCTCCGCCGATGATAGAGACATATGATGCAGTGTGATGTGGAGAGCGAAAGGGGGGCTCGAGGATGATCGTCTGCTCGAGTTGTCCTGCTAGGGAGTGAATTGCTGTCACCTCAAGAGCGTCAGCTTCAGTGAGGGGTGGAAGTAGCTCGGTGAATGCGCGTGCAAGCATGGTCTTGCCAGTGCCGGGTGGTCCCCACATGGCAATATTGTGGCCTCCTGCTGCTGCAATCATCAATCCGCGCTTGGCAACCTCTTGTCCGCGAATATCAAGAAAAGCACTCTCGCTTTGCTTTGTGCGCTGTTGCGGAAGTGCGGTGTGTGGCTGTGGCTCGATGCGCTTGAGTACCATCCCGACACGTGCTTCTCCTTCTTCGCGCTGTATTGGGGAGGTCTTTGATAGGTGACTGATCACATCATGAAGTGATGCGACAGGATATACGATGATCCCTGAGATGAGCGCAGCCTCACGTGCATTTTCTTTGGGGACATACAATTCTTTGACACCTCGTTTTGCGGCCTCAGTCGCAATTGCAAGTGCACCGCGTATGGGCCGCACGCGACCATCAAGGGAAAGCTCGCCGACAAAAAGTTTTTCTTCAGCATTAAAAGCGATATCACCGGTTGCAAGCAGATAGCACAGTGCAATGGGGAGATCGAAGAGCGGACCGGATTTTTTCTGATCCGCTGGGGCAAGTGCAATGGTTATTTTCTGATTGCGCTGTTTTGGTGACTTCCATCCCGAATTTTTTATTGCTGCGCTGACGCGGTCGCGCGACTCTTCAATGGCTTTATCTGGAAGGCCGACAATGGTGAACGCATGCAAACCCTTGGCAAGGTCTGCTTCTATGGTAATGGGGTGAGCCCCGAAGAGTGTGGGCTGTGCCGAATAGATCTTTGCGAAGGCCATAGTGATATTGTTTATCCCATGTGTGTCTTACAGGTGGTCGCTGCGGGGTTTGCCTCGAGACGTGCTTCTTCAATCAGCGATGTGCACATAGCACAAGCACCGTATGTACCGTCACTAATGCGCATGAGGGCCGCCTTTATCTTATTTGAGCGTTCTTCAAGGGCAAATTCAACCGAGCTCCTGTCTTCAAAATCAGTAATCTCTGAAGCCCGCTCTTCTACCTCCGCTTTGTCGATATTTCCATCAGCAGCCACGGCTTCCCAATCATTCTTATTTTCTGGGTTTACTCGCCCAACACTCTCGAGTTCACGCGTTAACAGCTGAAGCTCTTCTTCGAGCATGGTTTTATACTTAGATAAGTTTTGTGAAGTCATAATCGTCCAATCATACGGAATATGCTCATCCTCGGCAAGCTGCGAAGCCCCCCTTACTTTTGCGTGCTGACTATGGCGTCGGTCGGAAGTTGCGCAGCCAGAGAATCACGGTTTCCAGCTATATACAAAGTCTTTTTGTTGACAAATGCATATGCGATTAGGCTATTGCCGCGCACATCAGAAAGAATACGCACATTGATTGTGCCGATCTGCTCGTCACGGAACATTCTCCCATCGAGATCTTTCAGGTCTTTGCGACCATACCAAGGATTAAGAACGGGAACGAGGTCATTCGCCATATCCGGCTCCCATTCAAGCAGTGTCGCAAACGTATCTGGATAGGATCTAGTTCTTAGGGCGATAACACCTGTGAGTGCAACACCTGAGTGTATGTGATAGGTCATCTCAGGGTCGACAAAGGTTGGAAGCGAAAGACTTGCCCGCGCCGCATTTATTGCTTTTAAGAATTGCTGAAGCGTCGCGGGTACCGAGTCTCCGCTCGTACTTTTAGTGAGAAAGTTTACCGTGCGCTCACTGCCGCCGGGAAGCGCAGTTTTTCCAAATGACAATGAGATGTCCGCAAGGATCTGTTCGCGCGGTGAATTGTAAATATCGATACTTACGTCATCGGTTGTCACGGGTGTTGTTGTTGCAACTGACAAGAACGGAATAGTGATCTTTGTGCCGATCAATGCATAAACACCAGTGCCAACACCAAAGGCAAGTACGAGGAGAAGTATGAAGATGATGCGACCGAGATGGGACCCTTCTTCTTCGACCGGAAAGCGACTCTCGCCGCGAGACTCGCGCCGCGCCGCCTCTGCCATGGTGATCGCGTTTTTTGTCACCCCAGTTTCTTGGATCATTCCTTCTACGTCCGCGCGAAAGGTGCGTACTGTGGGCGCCTTCATGCTTCCTCTGCTCTGAGTATGCTTCTTGTTCTGCTCTTCGTTTTCTTTATCAAACCTTGAGCTGTCGTATGATATTTCCTTCATCAAATTTATTATAGCATCGTTCTCAAAAGAAAAACCCCCGAAGAAATCACAGTGATTTCTTCGGGAGCAGTCCTCACGCGACTACGCCTTTCCGCCAGATAGTAATTTGGCGTCACGCTCATTAGGTTTAATGAAGTCTTTGTCGGCGCGTTTGATCGAAAGGTTGATGCGACCTTTTTCGTCAACTTCTTTTACGACTACAGGAACTTCCATGCCTTCTTTTATATAATCAGCGACTCGTTCAATGCGAAATGAGGCGATCTCGGAAACATGTACGAGACCCTCTGCGCTATGGCCGATACGCACAAATGCGCCGAAATCCATCAGTCGGGTGACTACACCCTTAAACATTTCACCCACAACATATTCATGGGTCATTTCTGCGATGATATCGCGCGCTTTTTCGGCTGCGCCATTTTTGCCCGTGCAGAATACTGTGCCGTCATCCTCTATGTCGATCTCGGCGCCAGATTGTTCTCGAATCTCGTTGACTGTTTTGCCCCCCGAACCTATGACCAGGCCTATCTGATCGGGCTTTATCTTGATAACCACAATTTTAGGTGCCGAAGGAGAGATATCTACTCGAGGTGAAGCGATGGCTGCTTTCATGGTCGCAAGAATGGTGATGCGCGCGGCTTTTGCTTTATCGAACGCTTCTTTGAGAATAGGAAGTGGTATACCCCCGACCTTCACATCCATCTGTATTGCGGTGACACCATTTCGGGTACCCGCAACCTTGAAGTCCATGTCACCATGATGGTCCTCTGGTCCTTGGATGTCGGTTAGGACTTTATATTTAGTTGCAGACTCCATCATAAGTCCCGATGCGATGCCTGCGACGGGCTCTGTGATGGGTACACCTGCATCCATGAGTGCGAGCGTAGAACCACAGACCGATGCCATCGACGTAGAACCATTTGATGCCATCGACTCTGAGACAATACGTATGGTGTAAGGAAATGACTCTTTTGCTGGAAGTACTGGGACGAGGGCCTTTTCTGCGAGTGCGCCATGACCGATTGCGCGACGATTCATTCCACCCATTCTGCCTGTTTCCCCAGAAGAAAAAGGAGGAAAGTTGTAATGATGCATGTAGCGCTTCTTCCCCTGTACTTCCATACCCTCAACTATTTGCGAGTCTTGTGGGCCACCAAGGGTGAGCACCGATAGTACGTGTGTACCACCACGATAAAAAATGCCTGTACCATGCAAGACGGGAGATACTTCTCCTGCTTGCGCAAAGAGTGGCCGCACATCATCAAAGCCGCGTCCATCGGGGCGCTTATTTTCATTGATAGCCTTTGTGTGCAGGAGATCGTTGACTTGATCATCGAAATATTGCTCGGCAAGTTTCTCATTTATTCCTTCAACCTCCTTAACACAAGTCACCCATTCTTCTAGTAAGGCATACTCGCGTGCACGGCCTGCCTCAAAGAAGATCGTCGCTTCGAGCTTGGGTGCGATCTTTTCAGTAAAGAGTGCTTTGATATCCTCCCCTACATCCTCGAGCACGATGGTACGCTTTGTCTTGCCGCGCTTTGCCACCACCTCCTTCTGAAATGTCTGTAATTTTTCAATCTCCCTACTTGCATATGCGAGGCCTTCCATGACCGCTTCTTCGGGGATCTCCTTGCCACCCATCTCTATCATGTTCACATTGCCGTCCTTTCCACACACAACGAGTTCGCAGTCTCCCTCGACTATCTCCACACCCCCCTCTACTTTAAACGATGGAAGTGTGACCCATTTTCCGTTCTGTCTTGCGACGCGTATCGCAGACACAGGACC
>JAYVMS010000073.1:0-17066 GCA_043758815.1 bacterium | reverse complement strand
CATAACTTTATAGTATGGTTATGATTCGATAACTTCACTTAATGAAAGCTTTTATTACAGGCATCTCAGGTTTTGTCGGTGCTGGTCTGGCACGGCACTTACTCACGAATGGTAACGAAGTGCACGGCATAGTTCGGGGCACCTCAAACCTTTGGCGACTTGAAGATATAAAGAATGACCTTCATCTTCACGAAGGGGACTTGCTCAACAAAGAGTCCGTCGAAAATATTCTTAAGGAAGTGAAACCTGAGGTTATTTTTCACTTGGCTGTTTACGGAGCATATCCGACACAAAAAGATACCGATCTGATCTTAAGCACATCCATACTCTCGACGCTCCACTTAATGCAGGTCGCAAAAAAAGTTGGTGTTAAAATGTTTGTGAACACAGGAAGTTCCTCCGAATACGGCACGAAGGATCATCCGATGCGCGAAGATGAGCGCATTGATCCGAATAGCTATTATGCTGTAGGTAAGGCGGCGGCGACGCACCTGTGTCAGCATTTTGCAAAGACAGAGGAGCTTCCGGTGCTAACCATGCGACTTTTCTCTGTGTATGGTCCATATGAAGAGCCGGGCAGGCTTGCCCCGATCCTCATACAAAATGCCCTTTCAGGGAATGACATACAACTCGCCGATGCGAAAGTGGCGCGCGATTTCATCTATTTGTATGATGTTGCAGAAGCGCTGCGCTTGGCTGGAGAGAAGCCCGAACTTTCCGGGGAGGTGCTCAATCTCGGTAGCGGGGTGCAAAGCACGCTCGGTGAGTTTGCGGATAAGGTGATCGCACTGACAAAGAGCTCGTCACAGAAGGTCCTTGGTAATTATGAAAAGCGGAGTTTTGACACGTACACGTGGGTCGCAGATATGAGTAAAACAAAGTCACTTTTGGGCTTTACTCCACGTTATAGTTTGGATACGGGTCTCGCAGAAAACATCGAATGGTTTAAACAGCATGCCTACAATTACAAAAAATAAAAAACTTTCAATGATAGAGACCGGCGATGAGGTTCGTCGGCTTGTTGTTGAGATGTCACACAGAAGTAAGTCAGGTGAAACCGGCTCCTCGCTTTCCATTAGTGATATCTTGGCAGTGCTCTATTTTAAAGTCCTTAAAATTGATCCCAAGAAACCAAATGACCCGAAGCGTGACAGGTTTGTGCTTTCGAAGGGGCACGGCGCTGCAGCGCTTTATGCCACGCTCGCCTTGCGTGGATATTTTCCTGTTAAAAAACTTTTAAGACACCGAGTTAATAATGGCGTATTTCACGGACATCCCTCGCGCGGCTCTGCGCCAGGGGTTGAAGTTTCGACCGGCTCTCTAGGCCACGGACTCTCGATAGCAGCAGGTATTGCTGTTGCGCTTCAGGAAACCAAAAGCAAAGTCTATGTACTCATAGGAGACGGAGAATGTAATGAGGGCTCTATCTGGGAAGCAGCGCTTTTTATCGGCAACGCTGGCATACAGAACATCATTGCGATCATCGATGATAACAAGTTTCAGGGTTTCAGTGCGACAAAAGAAACAAATCGATTCAGCTTGGGGGCACAATGGAAAGCATTTGGATGGAAAGTTTTATACGCAGACGGACATGACCCCAAAGATATTGAAAAAAAGCTGATCGAGGCACGCGATATGAAGAAACCGACAGTGGTAATTGCCGATACCATCTCAGGAAAGAGCATCACACATATTGAAGACACACTCGGCGCACACTATTATGTCCCAACACAGGTAGATGTAGACCATGCCAATAAGAAGCCCAATAAAAAGAAAAAATGAGACGTGATTTTGTAAAACAAATTCTGATAGAAATGGAAAACAATAAGGATATTGTTTTTCTGACCGCAGATCTCGGCTTTAATGCATTGGAAGAGATAAAGAAACGCTTCCCCGAGCGGCTCATCAATGTGGGTATAGCAGAGCAGCACATGATCGGAATGGCTGCGGGGCTCGCGCTTGAGGGAAAAAAGGTGATCGCATATTCAATCGCATCCTTCGCATCGATGCGCCCGTACGAACAGATACGTACCGATGTCTGTTATCACAATCTTGATGTAACAATAATCGGCACTGGTGGGGGTGTGAATTACCCCACTCATGGTGTGACCCATCATACACTTGAGGACGTGGCCATCATGAACGTCCTTCCGAATATGAAAGTTCTTTCTCCTGCCTATTCTTGGGAAGCGGTAGAGGCCACAAAGGCATTGATGAAAGAAGGGGGTCCCGCATATATGCGCCTCGGCAAAAGCCCTGGAATTGATTATTCACAACCTCACTTCAAGTTCGCCCTTGGGCGTGGATTTGTGGTGCGTGAAGGAGGGCAAGTACTCCTGATTGCGACGGGAAATATTCTCGATATTGTTGATAGGGCGAGAGCGATGGTCGAAAAAGATCTTGGTATGAGTGCCACTGTTCTAAGCATTCCTTCGATCAAGCCGCTCGATGAGAAACTAATTGTTAAACACTCAAAAATAGCTGAGGGTATTTTCACCATAGAAGAGCACGGTGTGATCGGTGGACTTGGTTCCCTTGTCTCCTCACTTTTGTGGAAGAACGGTGTTCCAAAGAAAAGATTTCACGCATTTGGCTTCCCTGATATATACCAGAAAGCTGTCGGTGACCGCGAGCACCTGCTTGAACTCGTAGGCATTGAAGCGAATGCTATGGCAAAAAAAATAACCAAGATCATGAAAGGCGGTAATTCATAAATTATTGCTATAATCTATTAATATGAATCCCGTTAAAGTTGCCATCACCTGATGAGACATAAAAACATGAAAATATTACGAGATACACCATATATGCCATTTACCAGTAACATGCGGAAGTACAGTGCTTCCTAACTCTAACGGGATGAAAGCAGTAATTCTTGCCGGAGGGAACGGTACAAGGCTTCAGCCACTCACCCTCGCCACCAATAAACATCTCCTCTCACTTTATGATCGGCCGGTCATCTATCACGCCATCGAGAAAATGGTGGAAGCGGGGATATATAAGATCATCATTGTTACATCGGCTCAGCATATTGAAGATTTCGTAAAACTCCTCGGCTCAGGTCAAAACTTTAAGCGCCCTGATGGGAAGCAGATCCAAATCGTCTACGGCATACAAAACGACCCAAATGGAGTTGCATTTGGTCTTTATATTGCTAAGGATTATGTCGGGCAAGATGACTGTATTCTCTATCTCGGTGATAATATTATTGAAGATGATATTTCCGATCATGTGAAGAGCTTCAAAGGTGGGGCTCGTGTATTTCTTAAAGAAGTGAAAGACCCCGAACGCTTTGGTGTCGCCGTGCTTGATGAAAGAAAAAGGGTTATTGCGATAGAAGAGAAGCCAACAAACCCCAAATCAAATCTTGCTGTAGTAGGCCTGTACATCTTCGACAATAGTGTTTTTGATAAGATGCTCGATCAAGAACCCTCAGAAAGAGGGGAATATGAGATAACCTACCTCAATAATAAATATATCGATGAAGGAAAGCTCGAATCCGTCATACTTCAAAAGGAGTGGTTCGATATCGGTACAATAGATAGCCTGCATAACGCGTCAGTGTATATGCGCAATAAAAATGACAAACAATAACTTCAAAGAAGAGCCCATATATGACAAGATAATTCTCGTGACTGGTGGTGCGACCAAAATTTTAACGACTGAAAGGAGTATAAAATTTGAAGCGACTTTGGTTTCTTGCGAGCGAAGCGAACTAGAAAACAAGAAGTACTCACGTGGTGTACTCTGTTGAGTATTTTATGTAACGTTTGATATCTTTTTATGAAGAATACGAAATACAAAAAAACAATATTAGTTACAGGTGGTGCGGGGTTTATTGGCAGCAATTTTTTGAATACGATGGTTCCACGCTATCCGAATTATTTTTTTGTGAATGTCGACAGTCTCACGTACGCAGCCAACCTTAAAAACGTGACCGTCTCTGACCTCCCCAACTATTGTTTCGTGCAGGCTGATATTCGCGACACCGAGGCTCTGCAAAAAGTATTCGCCCTGCATGCCCCCACTGACATCATTCACTTTGCAGCAGAAAGTCATGTCGATAATTCTATTGCAGGTCCTCAGATTTTTGTCGAGACGAATATTCTCGGCACACATAATCTGCTCAATTTAGCTCGAAGATACAATATTAAAAGATTTCATCACATCTCAACCGATGAAGTGTATGGCTCACTCGTGACGAGCGATACCCCTGTCGATGAAACTGCACCACTGCAGCCCAATAGCCCTTACAGTGCATCAAAAACTGCCTCCGACCTCCTTGTGCGCTCCTACAACAAAACTTACGGGCTCGATACGGTGATCACGCGCGCTACCAACAACTATGGCCCCAATCAACATCTCGAAAAGTTGATCCCTCGTTTTGTCACCAATTTACTTGAGGGAAAGAAAGTCCCGCTTTACGGAAGTGGGCGTAATGTGCGTGATTGGATTTATGTCGGAGATCATGTCGAGGGTATCGATGTGGTTTTCCACAACGGTGAATCTGGTAATGTCTATAATATCGGCGGCGGGGTAGAGCTTGAAAATATTGAGATAGTGACAAAGCTACTTGAACTGGTCGGAGTTGGTGACGAAATGATCGAATACGTAGAAGATCGACCCGCACATGATTTCCGCTATGCCCTCAATTCAGGAAAAATCACAAATGAACTCGGATGGAAACCCAAGATGAGTCTCGAAAAGGGTCTCGCACAAACATTCATGTTTTATAAAACAAAAAATGATGCTTAGGCATCATTTTTCTTTACTTTCTCCGGCTTGTTGAGAATTTCTTTAATGACGAATTTGGGACGGTTTTTTACTTCCTCAAATATTCTCCCGAGATATTCTCCGATGATGCTGATGCTAACAAGCTGTACGCTGCTGAAAAAGAGAATTAAGACAACAATGGTGCTCGTTCCTCGTGGTGCGTCAGGTGTGTGAAAGTATAGATAGATATATACTAAAATAGCCAAAAGTGAGCTAAGGGAAACGATGAGTGCAAGATAAAATACGAGCTCGAGCGGTTCATAGGAAAAGGAAAATATCCCCTTACGTGCCCAACGCACATTCTTTAGTAGGTTATTGGTTGTCACGCCGAACATGCGTTCCGGACGGTGATAAGGTATGCCTGTCTGCCTGAAGCCGACCCACGCGCGCATCCCCCTGATAAACATATCGCGCTCAGGCATGGCAATTAATATATCGACGACTTTTCTGTCCATCAACGAAAAGTCACCCGCATCACGAGGGATCTTTATGTAAGAAAGTTTGCTAAATATCCGATAGAAAAGATTGTATCCAATTCGTAGCGACAATGCGGCGTCGCGTTTCACTCTGATGCCGTAGACAACCTCGAATCCCTCTGACCATTTTTGCGCAAACTCCTTGATGATCTCAGGGGGGTCCTGCAGATCGCCATCAAGCAGCACCACGGCGTCACCGCTCGCAATGCTCATGCCACTCATGAACGCATTCTGCGAGCTAAAATTGCGTGAATGAGTTATGGCGGTAACATGCTTGTCGTTCCCCGTTAGAACACGCAGCACCTCTTGGGTATTGTCCGGACTCCCGTCGTTTACAAAGATTATCTCATATGAACACCCGATCTCTTCAAAGACCTTAGTAAGCCGTTTATGCATGACAGGTATTGCCAGCTCGTCCTTATAACAGGCAATGATTGCAGAGATTTTTTTTTCTCGGAGTGACATAGGTTAAGATCAATTCGTAGGCAAACTATAGCACAGCTTAATAGCAGGGTAAATAACCATTATAATTGAATAAATAAGGGTATTTGTTATAATCTCATGACATGAAAAGTCTTTTGGAGAATAAGATCATCAACAAAATCCTAAACATCCCCTTAGTGTGGAACTTCGCTCAAAACACCATTGGAGCTAAGAGTTGGAAGGATCAAATGTATCCATCCGTGTTCGAGAAAAAAGGAGGTACTCTGCTTGATTTTGGTTGTTCAAGCGGCAACGAGACACATTTGTTTCTTGACTTTGATTATTTTGGTGTGGATATCAACCCCCAGTCGATAGCTTCAGCTCAAGAAAAATTCAAAGCGTATCCAAACGTAAAGTTTTACACGCGAGATATCATCAAAGATGCATTTAAGAAGGATTTTTTTGACCATGTGCTGTTTGCGGGAACTGCGCACCATCTTACTGATGACGAACTTAAAACCATCACCGACATACTCATCGACAATATTAAACCAGGAGGACAATTGCATTTTTTTGATCCTATTGCTAATCCCACAAAAGATTCATGGATGACAAAATTTATCATCAATGCCGACCAAGGAAAATTCGTACGCACCGAAGAGGCGTACAAGAGTATTTTTAAGAACGGCAAGATTAATGTTACCGAATGGAAGATCTTCCAGAGTCCCGATCGATTCATAAAATTTCCTGATTTTCTCTATATACGAGTAATTAAATCATGATGACCCCTACCAAAAACAATGTAGAAGAATTCAATGGAGACGTAAAGGCGAACGGTGGCTATCTCTATACTACGAACCCTACGCTTTCATCGACTTATGCAAACAAGCGCATAACAGAGGCGCTTGCGGCCTACATACCTAAAGATTGTAAGACTCTAGTAGATATAGGCTGTGGCGACGGAGTATACACCGCTGAGATCAAGCAGATGTATCCAGATATTGAAATCGAAGGATTCGACCCCGCCGTTGAAGCGATATACACTGCACAGAAGAAATATACTAATATTAAATTTTCAGTAATGAATATACTGAGTGAGCACCTAGACAAAGAGACTCACCAGTTCGATGTCGGTGTCATCCGTGGTGTGCTCCATCATTTGCCCGACCAAGAATTTGCCCTTAAGAACGCATTTAAGATATGTGAGACAGTAATCATAATGGAACCGAACGGAAATAATCCGATACTCAAGGTTATAGAAAAAGTTTCTCCTTATCATCGCACTCACGAAGAACAGTCATTTATGTTTCGCACATTAAAAAAATGGACTGAACAAGCTGGCGGAGAAGTCATTGCAAATGATTATGTCGGCTTTATTCCATTCTTCTTCCCTGATTTTCCGACCAAAATAATATTTTTTTTTCAGCCTTTTCTTGAGAAATTTCCGTTGGTGCGAGAAATTTTGAGTGGGCAAATTATCATGCTTTGCAAGCGCCGTGCCACGACAGATTAAGGGCCTCATATTATTTAAAAGAGTATATAGTCGTGTTGTTTGAAGTGAAAAGTTGAAAGAGATGACCATAAAGCTCCTTCTCTGCTTTCTTGGATAGATGACTTCTCGTTATCACATAATCAAGTCGGTAGCGTCTTAGCTCATCAAAGAAGTCGTTTTGCAGGAAATGTTTGTACTCGCTTGCGATAGCAGGAGTGATTATTGCAATGTGATCACTTTTATTCAAGCCAAATAACTCTTGATAGTCATTGTAGAAATAGCGCAGAACGAGATCGCTATGCTGCATAAGATACTCATCGATCTCTCCTGCGCCGACCCCACGCATTCGCAGTAATACAAAGAAATTGAAACGCACTCGCTCATCAGGAGTTGAACCACTTACAAAATTTTTGGTTTGGTAGACATTGCAAGAAGTGAATCCAGGGAGGAATCCGGTGAACAATTCATCGTCATCATCTACAGAGAGCACCACGCAGTCCTTTTGTGCATGAGCATTAAGCCATGTGTACGCAGGTGCAAAATCTTGAAATCCACGGTACGTATCCATAGCATATACATATGTCGTTGCGTTCAACGCCGCAAAGCCTACGCTTGCGACTATGATCATACCCGTGAGTATTTTCCATATTCGACCATAGTGATGAGAAAGTAAAATGAATCCAACGATAAATAAGGAGGCTATTGCGAGTGGGTTTGTGTATTGCACGAAATGGTATGGCCATATCGTTACGCCAGTGACTATTTGTTGATTCAAGACGACCATGCCGCTCAAGAGAAGGGCAAATACGAACCATAATGGCAAGAATTTTGCCCGCTGGCGCACAATTAGGAGATCTTCATGTTTGCGTGCTATGAAAATGAACAATGCAATAAGTAATGCTGTAGCAAGGAGTACTTTGTTGGGCAACAACATGTGGGTATGCATCAAACCATTCTTGCCGGCGGAAACCCCACCTTTTATTAGGGCGTTGAATACACTGAGCCAATAAAGTGATGCAATGCCTATGCCTACAAATGCAATGCCGCCCAGTCTTTTGAGGAGAGAGAAGTCTTTGCACCATAGCGCAAATAAAAAGAGGAACCCAAGCAATGTGAGCTCTATTCCAACAGTAAATATGTAGCCTAGCGAAAGTGCAATCAGAAATCCACTCAGCACTGGGTAGAGCCAAGAGTGTTCTTTGAGGCTGCGCCACAAAAAGTGTAAATAGGTGAAAAGGAATAACGCACCAGTGATGGGATTTACAGGCCTGACCCAGGCAGAAAGGAATCTCATGTGGTGAATCGTACCCGTAAGTCTTCCGTACACCGTATGATAGTCAATGAGCTCAATGCCGAGCACAATAAAACATGCTCCCGCAATGGCACCCCAAGTATTTTTTGTCGAGTTATTATCCTCCGACACCTGGCGTATGAAGGTGTAGACGAGCAGGAAGAGAAGTAATGGTAAGGCGAATTTCGCAAGTACCAGTGTGTCAGGAGATGAAAGTCCAGTCAGTATTCTTAATGTGGCGTAAATATATTCACCAATAGAAGGAACGACGGGTAGTGTATTTTTATATTCATAAAAATAAGGAGAGGAGACGAATCCATGCCCGTCTGCTATCTCTTGTACGCGCGCCAGATAATAATCCTCATTATCGCTCATCAAAAAGGGTATTCCATGGTAGTCGTTGCCGAGTGCATGTGCAGCAAGTAGGTGTGGAAGTACCGTTAATAAACCTGATAGTATGGCAAATAAAATTGCTAAGTAATTTTCGACCACCCATGTTTTTATTGGCTTAAACACAATGTCCTCCATGAGAGAATTATTACAGATACGACCAGAAAATCAAACATGAAACAATGAATAACTCCGCAGTAAGCTGACGGGGTATCGGACTTATGCGCTAGGGCAGTGACTCAAATAGCGTTGGTTGGTACTTGTGAATTTGTAACTATTCTTTTTCTCTACCCCTCAAGACATCATTCTATCATGAGTCCCAGAGCAAGCTGACGGGGAATTAACCCTGAGAAAGATTAAAGACCTAAATCGCAGAGCCTAAAGCTTTTCTTGTAGTATACCTCTTGCCCATAACCAAATTCGTCATCGCGGGGCATACTGTCTTCAGAAAACCATTTTACCCCAGAGGCCTCTTGGCCACCCGATGCAGTTTGTCCGTATATCATATTCTTTTCATTGATTTTCACGAGATAGATCACTGAGACAGCATGGCGCCTCTCTGACTCGATTCCAAAATCAGGTAATACGTTACCATCTTCATGTGGACGCATAAATTGATGAAAAAATGCTGGTCTATCCCAAGGAGTGATAAATGCTATCTCAGTTCCGAGATCAGTTTTAAAATGTCTTCGTAAGGATGATTCTGCACTTTCTTCAAGAAGTATTCTTCCACCCACCGAACAGAACTTACCCTTGAGAGGCCCAGTATTACGTACAATAGCCATAAGCTCGGTCTTGCCGTTATTTTACCGCATAGGGATTCCATCTACACAAGAAACTACCCCTAGTTCGACGAAGAGAGCGTATATTGACCGCTTGAGATGCTTATCTTCAATCAGGTCGGGACGTGAAATGAGCTCATGTGCGAGCTCGTCGGTGCTAATTTCTTTAAGTTCTTTTTTGTTGAATGTCATGTCTAACAGCTAGTTTTTGGGGGAGGTGGACTGATCTTTTACTACTTGAACGAACACCTGAGAAAGCTTATTGCTCAAAATTCGACAATCAAGTGTATCAGCTCTTCTTAGGCTATGTTGAGCCACGCTTATTCTTAAGTTTTCATCATTACCAAGTTCTGCGATCCGCAGGGCGAGCTCACTGGGGTCATCGTTGCGAAATGTGGGCGATTTTCCCTCTGTCAGCCATTCGAGCGCACCTCCACCGGGAATTATGCAGGGAAGACCAAATGCTAGCGCTTCAGTCAGTAGAGCGGAACCATATTCAACCCACCATTTTGGAAATATAAATATTTGAGAAGTCAGAAAATAATAAGATAACGTTTCTTTGTCTACCCAGCCAGGAAAAGTAAAATATTCCTCGAGCTGCATTTCTTTCACAAGACTTACTATCCGGTCCTTATCCGGTCCGTCGCCTGATATTGTTACGTGATACATTTCTTTTTTTGGAAGCAAGGCAAATGCTTTCACGATGATGTCAAAGCCCTTTTCTCGAAGCATTCTTCCTGTTGAAAAGATCGCTATCGACTTTTTATTGCTTTGACGTGCCACAAGCGCGTCATTCGTGATCTTGAATTTATCTATCGTACCCCTCATGTCTACAAAATCTTCAATGACTACGCTTTTGTTGATATCGTAGTTAAACTTTTTATATATCGCTCTGACATTTGGGGTATTAAAGATGAATTTATCACAATGATTAGCTATCCATACCCCAATACTCATCTCAATGCTGGGGCGAATAGCCTTTTTAAGCTTACTAAACAAGGAATTATCTTCACTCACAACTTTTGATGCGTCGCGGTTCAGCTGGGTGTTAAAAAAGGCAACGATGGGAACCTTACCATTGAGTACTCTGTATAAGCCTCCACCATAAATAAAATTCTGGCCTTCGATGTAGATGACGTCAGCGAGATGCTGATGCTTCTTGAGGATCTTGAAAGCGTGATACTGAATCTTGAGTAGATCTCGTGCGTCTGTATTCTCCTCGATGACCACATAGGGGAGCTGGTCGAGAATGATGTTTGCTCTCGAAAAAGCAGTCACGACGGTAACTGTGTGACCCTCTTCCACCAAACCTTTTGCCTTTAGATGAAGATCCATTACCGAACCACCAGCGGTTTTAAAGTTTAATTTCGAAGTAAGAAGGACTATTTTCATAGCGCATAGCGGTCTTTTGCAAAAGGGCCGTTCTTTGTTTCTATTATCTCAGAATCTTCGAGAAAGATTACGCTATGTCCACCTGCAATAGTTATGAAAGTTTCTCCGCTTTTCAGTTGAATGCGTTTAACAACCTTTTTACCCGAGGCGTAGAGATCGACCCTGACCTTACCCTTAAGAACAACGATGCATTCTTGCAGTGTTTGAGTTATACGCCCTACTGGGGTATGAGCATGCGCAGTGACAATGTGCCCTTTTTTATTCTTTAGAGTGAGTAGCTGAAGCGCACCATCACTTTCGGTAACAGCAACTGACCCTTCGCTCAGTTTCTTAATTCTTATTCCCAGGAGTTCTTTTTTGTAAAGTATCTTGTCCATAATTCGCAGATTTTCTTTGAGATACAACAGGGGAATGAAGCACTGCTTCACGTTTCGCATATTCAAGATCTTCTATCGCCATCATTTCGGCAAGTTTCTTGAAGGTTACTTTGGGTATCCACCCCAGAACTTTTTTGGCTTTTCTTGGGTCACCAAGCAAGAGATCAACCTCGTTCGGTCTAAAATAGAGAGGATCAACCTCTATCACCACCTTGCCAGTTTTTTTGTCGATACCTTTTTCATTTAAACCTTTCCCCCGCCATTCTATCGACATGTCTAAATGTTTTGAAACTTCATTGACGAATTCGCGCACCGTGTGTGTCTCACCGGTCGCAATAACGTAGTCATCTGGTTTTTTTTGTTGAAGGATAAGCCATATTGCTTCGACATAATCTTTTGAAAATCCCCAATCTCGTTTTGACTCAAGGTTACCAATTCTTAAGACTGGTTGAAGTCCAAGTTTCACACGCGAAAGTCCAAGTGTGATTTTCCTGGTGACAAAATTGAGCCCTCGACGAGGTGATTCATGGTTAAAAAGGATTCCGTTAGCCGCAAAGAGTCCGTAGCCTGTTCGGTACATTTTTGTGACATTGTATGCAAACACTTTTGATGCACCATAAGGAGATTGAGGGTTGAAGGGAGTTGTCTCGCTTTGGGGAGTCTCCATAACCTTGCCGAACATTTCAGATGAACTCGCTTGATAGTATTTTATTGGGTAATCCATTCCGCGAATGATCTCAAGCAGGCGCAGTGGTCCAAGTGCGTCAACATTCGCAGTGTATTCCGGGACATCGAAGCTCACGCCGACGTGGCTTTGCGCTCCAAGGTTATAGATCTCATCGGGGCGTACTTTGTGAATGATATTTGCGAGGTTTGAGCTGTCGGTCAGATCGCCATAAAGCATGAAAAAACGACTTTCCTTTTTATTGCTAAAAAGTTCGTCGATGCGCTGAGTATTCGGCAGTGAGCTACGTCTTTGGATGCCGTATACTTCATAGCCTTTTTCAAGAAGAAGACCAGCTAAGTATGAGCCATCTTGACCAGTAATGCCTGTTATGAGGGCTTTTTTGGGTTTTTTCATCGTATTAAGTTCTTAATATTATCTTAGGAAGTGTGGTTATTCTATGTTAATAACCCTCCTATTTCAAGCTAAGTTGCAGAACGCAATAGTTCTACATCTTCAATAGATAAGTGCCAACCAAGAGCACCCGCATTCTCTTTGAGATGTCCATGATCACTTGATTTGGGTATTGCGGAAATGCCTTGTGAGATTAACCAATTGAGCGCTATTTGATTGGGTGTCTTTTTGTACTTTTTTGCCAGTTCATCCTGAATTTTCGACGAACTAATTGCGAGGGAGCCTTTTGCAAAGGGTCGATAAGCAATGACGCGAATGTCGTTTTGTTTGCAGTAGGGGATGATATCGGATTCCGCAGCGCGAGCTCCGAGATTGTATTCTATTTGATTTGCCGCAATTTTTGCATGCTTTAGATATGACTGCGCCTCGCTCATGAGTTCAGTGGAAAAATTACTGAGGCCTATTGCACGGATTTTTCTTTGTTCAAGTAAGCTCTCTAGTGCTTTCATCGTTTCTTCGAGGGAGATCTCATCGTTCGGCCAATGGATGAGATATAGATCAATGTAGTCAGTGTTCAGCCGCTTAAGGCTAGCCTCTGCTGCCTCCAACACATCAGAATGGCGAAGATTAGTTTTCCATACTTTGCTCACAACATACACGTCCTCTCTCGCTACCTCTACTATCGCCTTGCCGACGATCTCCTCTGAAAGCCCCTCCCCATATATCTCTGCAACGTCGATAAGATTTAAGCCAAGCGAAAGACCGTAGCGCAGTGCAGCCACAGACTCGTCAAAGTTACCATCATCGCGCTCAAATTTTCCACCCATACCCCAAGTACCCATACCGAGAAGTGGGATACCGCTCTGTGCTAAATTCATGCAGTTGTCTTATCTACAGATTTATATATCCAATAATGATCGTTCCACTCAGTGGTATCAAGGTAGAAATTATCGTAACCAGACCCCTTTAGTAATTGCCATAACTTTTCCTGCGAATCACCAAATTTTTTCAAAAGATTATAATGAACCTCGAGAAGGATGCGGAGCTTGTTGCTCTTTTTTAGTAAGCCTAATCCGCCCGTAAGTGCGCGGAATTCCGCACCCTCAACGTCAAGTTTTATAAGTGTTGGCATGCTGCCGATTTTTTCAGTCCATGTGTCAATGGTCGTACAGTCTATCGAGGAATTTCCGGAGTCACTGTTGGCGATACTCCCACCCTCACCGCCAGGGATGTTGTTGAAAAATATTTTTCCCACAACATCAGAAACGGCCATTTGCACGACGCTTGCATTGGTGAGTCCATTAAGTTTTATGTTCGCTTCTATTTGCTTGAAATTCGTCGTATCCGGCTCAAAAATGAACACTTGTGATTCTGGGTTGGCTATTGCCGAGATAAGTCCGTATGTCCCCACATATCCACCGATGTCGAGTACAACTTGAGGACCAGATTCAGATTGCCTTTTCCATGCAACAAGCGTATTGCTCTCGTGCTTTCCTGCCTGTAGCCTTCTTGCAAACATGTGGTAATAAGGGTGAGTAAAGGACATGCGAAGCGTCAGTCCGTCTATGGTTATCTTTAGGTGGTCCTCGTTCTTTATTTTAGAGCGGTAGAAATGATAAAAAACCGAAGCACGTTTTTTGTTATATTTAACAAACCAGACCCAGTTCATATTCTTCAATGTGTGAAATTTTTTTGAAATACTTTTTTTCATATATATCATTTATTAATTTTCTATAATGCGAGGAATCGGATTAGGAATGATAAATTTACCCGTATAGCCAATTTTTCGAAGTTTGGACACAAGCTCATCGGCGATGTTCCAAGAGAGTATAATAGCTGCTTCTGGCTGCTCTTCCAAGATTCGGGCTTCGTCAACGACGGGGATATGCATACCCGGTGAGTATAGCCCAATCTTAAGGGGGCTTCTTTCTGCAAGATAATCGATCATATCTGGGTCAAGCTTGCAGTAATTAAGCAGGGTATTGCCCTTTGCGGGTGCTCCGATCCCGACGATACGTGCACCAGACTTTTTGAGACCAAGGACCAGCTCAAGAAGTTTGAATTTAGTATCCACGATGTTCTTTGCGAAAGCACTATACGTATCGAGACGATGATAACCCTGTGCTTCCTCCTCACCACACAGCTCAGCTACTCGGGGCGAGATCGAACGTGCACCTTTTCGTGCTGCGTAGACACGGATAGAACCCCCATGACTTTCGATCTTCTCGATATCTATAATTTCCATGCTAAAATTTTCAAAAAGTGTCATCAATGAGCGCACGCTGTAGTAGCGGAGATGTTCATGGTAGATAGAATCATATTGCATTCCTTCAACCATATCCGCGACATACCCTGATTCTGTTATAAAGATTCCGTCGGAAGCAAGCAGCTCGTCTACCCCCCTCATGAATGAATCAAGATCAGCAACATGCGCAAACACATTTGTACCGGTGATAATTTTTGCTTTGCCATATTTGCTCGTCGCCTCACGCGCAGATTCGTTATTGAAAAAATCGACCAACGTGGGTATCCCTTTGGCGATGGCGATTGACGTCACACTTGATGGGTCGATACCGAGTATGCGTACTCCGAAAGGCAGGTAATTCTCTAGAAGAGTTCCATCATTTGAGCCAATGTCTACCGCAAGATCATCCGGTGTCAGTGCATACCTGTCGACAATGTGCGCGACAAGAATTTTAAAGTTCTCTCTGAGCGCATTGTTGCTTCCAGAATTGTATACATAATCTCGAAAGAGTATCTCGGGGTCAACTTCGTATCCGAGTTGAACAAGCGTGCAGATAGAGCAATAGAAAAGCTCAAGAGGATAGTTTGTTTTTGGCAGGTTAAGTTCATTCGCTTTCACAAATGCATCACTTGGGGGCTGATGTCCAAGCGAGAGAAACTGAGTCAGGTTAGAGCTTTTGCAGATGTAACAAATCATATCTATACTGTACTCAGTTTATAACATGAATGTAACAAAAAAGTTATATTTTAAGTTCTTTTTCCAAAAGAACGAAAGATCAACAAAAGAGTATCATATGGACCTTTCTTGAAATTTTTCCCGATAAAAACAATAATCAAGCCGTAGAGAACGCTCATAAGTCCTGTTATTATTAAAAATTTAATGTTTCCATTACCGGGAGCATTTATTAATAAGTATGAGCCCAAAAAAGTAGGAATTATAGTTGCAAACATGGTAACCCCAATGGTAATCGAAAGTCTCGATAAGCTAATATTTATAAGTTTTTTAAGATAAAAAATCGTAGCAATGCTTGTGAGAATAGAAGAAACCAAAAGAGTTATACTTGCACCGATAATTCCATACGTGGGAACAAGGGCAATTATCAAAATGCCGATACTTAGTGTTCCAATCAGACCAAGCCTAAAACCGATATGGGGTTGTTTTAGGGCATTGAATATTGGTAATGCAGTACTCGAAATCGCATTTAAGGTAAATGGAATAATGAGTATGTTCAATAGGGGTGTAATTGAAAGCCATGTGGGGCCGAGCAATAGTAAAATTATATGATCACCAGCCACGTATACCGCAGCCAGAAATGGGATGCCGATGCTCGCTAAAAGATCAACGCTTTTATAAAATCCCTCACGAACATGAGGAAGTGAGTCTTGTATCTGCGCGTATGCCGAGAAGGTGATTTTGCCTAGAATGCTCGCAATGGGCGAAGTTGGCGCTTGCGCAAGTGATTTTGCTTTCCCATATAGTCCGACATTTGCGGCAGTAGCTGTATGACCTACCATAAAATTCTCGACAGCCTGTGCAGTCTGATTCATTAACTCCTGACCAAATAGCCAACGACTATATTTAAGCAATGGCTTCAATTTACTAAAATGAAGATCAAATGTCGGCCTATAAATATGTAGCACATACGTCATTGCGGTCGCGGTAAATATCCCCGAGGTGTTTCCGATAAAAAGTGCCCAATATGAACGATAAAAGTACGCACCCACGAGAGTCGTGATACTCGTCACAACTTGTATGGCAAAGTCACGTATAAAATATTTTTTGAAATCTAGATTTTTTGCAAAATATATCTGACCGATATTGGTCCAACCCTGCATGAAAACCGAGATTCCACTTAGCTGGAAGAGTAAAATGGCATCTGGTGCATGAAAGAATGTTGCAACATAAGGAGCAGAAAAAAAAATGATCAAAAAAGATATAATTGCTCGCAGGACATTAAAAGTCCAAACTACATTTAGTAAAGATACTTCCTCCCCGGCCTTTTTTTGAGCAAGCGCAGTTTCAAATCCAATTGCAGTGTGGTTGTCTATTAGGACTGGAAAAAGTGCCGCGAGTGCAACAAGGCCAAAATCAGCAGGTGTAAGTAATCGCGCCGTTATAAAAAAAGTTCCAAAAATAAATATTTTTTGAACTACCATATTCAGGAGATACCAATGTCCACCAATGAGAGTTTTTTTGAGAGTATCTTTTTCGGTAGTTATATCAGAGTTAGCTGAAGTTTTGTCTATCTCACTCATGCGACTTTGGGAGAAATACCCATCTTCTCTGACAGTAGTTGCGACAATTTTATCATGTCGGGGTTTTTTAATATTTCCTCAAATGGCGCCGC
>JAYVMS010000072.1:0-13855 GCA_043758815.1 bacterium | reverse complement strand
TGGGGGATAATCGGTTATTTCCAACAGCAGCTTAATTTAAATGTTTCAACGGCTTCACTTGGTGGATTAATGGAACAAGATGATGCAGTACCCACGCCCTAATATAGTCCCCCTAAAACCACAAATGGTGGTTTTTTTGAGCAAAGCAGTCTATAAAGGCGGAGTGGTCTAGGAGAGGACACTTGTACCTGAATCTTACAGACAGTACGGCTTTTACCACCGGTTTTTATACTTTCCTTAACGAAACCTGCGCGGCGAGTCGCGAGTAAATCAGTACGTGTATTATCTCTTATTTAACTCACTCCAACTCCCGAGATATCGATGAAATCAATTTCATGCGATATATCGCATGAAATGTAGCGTACCAAAAAGTTGAGCTCATTTCCAACTCAATCACCACGGACAGAGTCCGTTGTATAGTCGCGGTGGCTCGAGTTAAAATGACGACTGACATCGCACTACATACGGAGGTTTTGCTTCGGCGATGCAACAGTGAAGACGCTGTTGAGTTTGCTCCCTCAAGGCAGGTATACAAACTGCGACTGCATTCCCACACAGAGTGCGGGGGATTGTGTTGCATAATAAAAATACCACTTTTTTCTTTTATTTTGTGCCCAGGAGATACTAGGCCCCTACTGTGTCAGTAGACCTTTCACCACATAAGTGCTTCAAAAAATATATTCGCTTTGCTCATTATTTTCTTGGTCACCCATTTTTGCAAATTAAGAAATCCTTAAAAATATTGTAGCGACCAAAATTTTACAACCGTAGGGAGATAAAATTGGAAGTACTTCCGTGGTGAAGTTTTCAAGTTCTCTCCGCGAACAATGCTCGCACTAGTCAAACTCTAAGACTCGTTGTGCCCAGGAGAGGACTTGAACCTCCACCTCTTGCGAGACCAGTTCCTAAGACTGGCGCGGCTACCAATTACGCCACCTGGGCAGGTGATAGATAGCATGGTAACTTATAAAAGCATAAATGCAAATAAGTGCAATTTGATTGATTATTTTATCTTTTTTGCTACAATGCTAAAGTTCATGAATTAAAGAGAACAATCCCCTATAGCTGTCTTGGTGGGTCGTTAGCTTAAAGCGTTAGAACAATAATAGAAATCCTACAATTGAAAATAATGCCTTCGTAGCTCAGTTGGTAGAGCAGCTCGCTCTTAACGAGACGGTCGCAGGTTCGAATCCTGCCGGGGGCACAAGAAAAAACAGCCGAAAGCTGTTTTTTTGTGCCACGAGAGAGCATTGCTCACGAGTAGGATTCGAGAACCCTGGTGATGTTTTGGCTTTGAAAAACCAACAAGGTGTGCCGTCCATGTAATACCATCCCCAGTTAACCCATTCAAATTTGCATGTGTTTTCGCTATACTCAATGTGTATGAACTTATGCAAAATAAATCCTCACCACACGCTTCCACAGCTCATTGCCGCCCTCACCATGTTGAGAGGTGGTCGTCCTGAAGGCAACCCCAAATGGAAACGTGCCTCATTTTATGTAAAAACCCTACAGGCTGTGGGACGATGCTTCACATTTAATGCAAGATATCGCGAACAAACCACGGACTCCGTCCGTGGCGATTGAATTATGCATGATCTCTAGTCTTTCTTGAGCAACTTGTGCGGATTGTGGTTTGGACATTCGCGAGTCGAACAGCGTTCGGGAATCGTTTTTGTGCCATCCATCATAAGCGACTGGCATAAAGCGCATTTATTGCCGGTGGGCTTTGCCTTGATAGCTAGTTTGCAGTTAGGGTAGTTGGAGCAGCTAAAGAATGGACCAAATCGGCCACGGCGGGCGACAAGCTCGCCATCTGCGCAGAGATTGCACTTTACGCCCGTTGAGTTGAGCTTCGCGGTCTCAGGGTCGTTCTTGATGTATTTGCATTTGGGATAATTTCCGCAGGCAATGAAGCGGCCGAATTTTCCTTCGCGTTCAACCAGCTCACCCTTCTTACAGTCAGGACATATCTCGCCAGTGGGTCTTGGTCCCTCGATTTCTTTGCCGTCGATACCACGCAATCCGTCACATTCAGGAAACTTTCCACAAGAGAGAAATTTGCCATTCTTGCCGAGCTTGATGATCATTGCGCCGTTACATTTGGGGCAGAGAAGTGTTGGATCTGCATCGCCAAGGTTGGTTATCTTATCTATCTTGTCTTTGTCTCTTACATCCTTTGTGAACGGACCATAAAAATCTTTTAAGGTTTTAAGGTATGCACCATTACCTGCGGCGATATCATCGAGCTTCTGCTCCATCTCAGCAGTGAAGGTGTCACTGATATAGCTTGAAAAATGTTTCTCCAGAAATGAGCTCACAACGTCACCCGTGTCTGTGGGGGTTAGGGTCTTGCCTTCTTTAGTTACGTAACCGCGATCGGTGATGGTCTTGATGATCGAAGCGTACGTTGATGGGCGGCCAATGTCGCGCTTTTCTAATTCTTTGACGAGTCCAGCTTCGGTGTAGCGACCGGGTGGCTCGGTCTGTTTTTCCTCTGCGCTTAGGTCCTTGAGTCCGAGCTTGTCGCCTTTGGCAACTTTGGGAAGCATGACCTCTTCACCTTGAGCATCGGGGTCTGCTGAAAGCCAGCCAGGGGAGAGAAGGCGAGAACCGTTGGCATGAAAATCAGGAATAGGTGCTGATGCATCTTCAATATTTGCGACTATCTTGGTGCGAAGCATGACCGCGTCTTTCATTTGCGATGCAACCGTGCGCGCCCAGATAAGCTTGTAGAGTTTCTGCTGTTCAGGGGTTGTGCCTGCAACTTTCTTGAGTGCACTTGTGGGGCGAATTGCTTCGTGCGCTTCTTGAGCGTTCTTGCTCTTAGTCTTATAGATGTGCGCCTCTACCATATCGTCGCCATAGGTCTTTTTGATGACTGCATGTATTTCGCTGACCGCAACTGCCGCGAGGTTCGTACTATCAGTACGCATATAGCTGATGAAACCGCCTTCGTAAAGCTTCTGTGCGATACGCATGGTGTTCGAAGGTGAGAGGCCAAGGCGAGTACTCGCGGTCTGCTGTAGGGTTGAAGTGGTGAAAGGTGCCTTCGGAGAGCGCGATGCCTCGGTCTCCTTCACATCAAGAACTTTCCATGAGCGCTTTTTGCCTTCTTCGAGAATATGATCAACGAGAGTTTTGCCTGCCAGCCCTTCCGTGCTTAGCGCAGGCAGGTCACGGGGATCTTCACTGCACGAAAGTTCGAATGCTTCTTTTTGGGGAGATATAACTTGAGCGGTTAGTCGCCAGAATGTCTCGGGTATGAATGCGCGGATCTCACGTTCACGCTCCATAATTATGCGTAAGGCTGGAGACTGAACGCGACCTGCAGAGAGGCCGTAGCGGACCTTCTTCCAGATAAGCCCCGAAAGGTCATAACCTACCAAGCGATCGAGTACGCGACGTGCTTCCTGTGCGCTCTTTAAGTGCATGTCGATATCGCGCGGGTGAGTCGAAGCTTCT
The DNA here is from genome assembly GCA_043758815.1 of bacterium. Lineage (GTDB taxonomy): Bacteria > Patescibacteriota > Minisyncoccia > Phycocordibacterales > UBA6899 > MHLP01. The sequence goes on along the minus strand of JAYVMS010000072.1, from coordinate 10,390 downwards.
TTAATGGCGGCTTCGGTTATTTCATGAAAGACAATTCGCTTGGCATTTTTAAGTCCCAAAGTGTCGGCAATGTGCCACGCAATAGCCTCACCCTCACGGTCGGGGTCGGTTGCCAGCAGCACCTCTTTGGCGCCTTTTGCAAGGTCTTTTAGCTCAGCCACCACCTTGTCCTTGCCAACTGATATCTCATAATGCGGGACAAAGCCACCGGGAATATCAATAGCCAGCTTGTTGGATTTGGGGAGATCGCGGATATGACCCACCGAGGCGCGTACTATATACTCGCTACCTAGGTATTTTTCTATGGTCTTTGCTTTCGCCGGGGACTCGACGATAACAAGAGTTTTTTTCTTTGAAGCGGTTGTCATAAGTTTCATAACAAGTACCACGTGCAAAATTTTTGTGCAAGTTTGTGATAAAGATAATAAATATTATGCTCGGCGAATACCGTCGGGCACTTCCTTTATCAGTCCCGCAATTTCCATTTTCATGAGGATAATATTTCCGTCACTTATTGATACATCGAGCTCCTCTATAAGTACGTCTCTGTACTTCGGTGACGACAACGCCCCCATCACTCTTTGCTCCATCTCACTAAGACCGGAGAAGTCGAGCTCGGGAGACCCGCCCTCATCAAGCGGACTGAACCCGAGCGCGTGCAAAACATCCTCACTGTTGCTTATGGGTGTGGCCCCGAGCACAATAAGCTTGTTTGGACCTCGCGACAGTGGGGAGAAGATGCTTCCCGGAACGGCGAAGACATCGCGGTTGTAGTCGGTCGCGAGTCTGGCGGTGATAAGGGTGCCAGACTTTTCTTCCGCCTCTATTATAAGAGTGGCCCTAGCATAACCCGCCATAATTCTATTGCGCTTGGGGAATGTCCATTGTTGAGCCCCAGTTTCTGGAGGAAATTCAGACATCAGGGCACCATCGGCTTCAAGAATACGCTCAGCAAGTCGAACATTGGTTCTTGGATAAAGCACTTTTGCATCAAGTCCTGATCCGGGGACGGCAACAGTTGCAAGCCCTGCCCGCATTGCAGATTCGTGCGCTATGGCATCAATGCCAAGCGCAAGGCCTGAGACGATTGCGATATCATAGCCTCTTAGTCCGGCAATTATCTCTTCACATGCTTCTCGGCCATAGGGTGAATGCTTGCGCGCGCCCACCACCGTAAGCAGTATTGTCTCTGGAGAGGGGATGACCCCCGCGACCCAGAGCTCTTTTGGCGGCTCAGGAATTTCGAGGAGTTGAGAGGGTATCTCATCAGGGCTCAATTTTCTGTACGGAATATTCACCCATCTATTAGAGCAGGATAATATAAAGCAAACAAGAGGATAAGCCGAGCGGGAGAGAGGTTTTGTGAAACAGGCAAGGCTTTGTTATGATAGCCCATATGTTAGATATCAAATTCATTCGCGAGAACCCCGACCTTATTAAGGAGGCAGTTCGCAAAAAACATCTCGATTTTAATGTTGATGAATTACTAATACTCGAAGCTTCCCGCACAACGCTTTTGAATGAAGTGGAGACAATGCGTGCAGAGCAGAATGTTTTCACCGATCGCATTGCACAAGCAACAGACCAAGAGGCGCGGCAAGGCATGATAAATGAGATGAAGGTCTTTAAGGAGGCACTCGGCACAAAGGAGGATGAGCTCAAGGTGGTCATGGAATCATGGCGCAATATGATGCTTATGGTTCCGAATGTTCCAGATATCTCAGTCCCAGAAGGCGCAGGTGATGTAGATAATCTCGAGGTTCGCAAAGTGGGGGAGTTACCACAATTTGATTTCACACCACGTAGCCATGTCGACTTGATGCTCATGCATGATATGGCAGACTTTGATCGCGGCACTAAGGTGGCAGGCTTCCGTGGATATTTTCTTAAGAACGACGGCGCGATGCTCGAGTACGCTATTTGGTCATACACGCTTCAGCTTATGGTCAAGAAAGGATTCACCCCGATACGCGTGCCTTCGATGGTGCGCCGCGAAGCATTCATGGGTACCGGATATTTGCCACAAAGCGAAGACGACCTCTACAAGACTCAGGATGGCGAATATCTTGCAGGTACCGGCGAGGTGGGAATGATGGGCTATCACATGGATGAGACTCTGTCTTCTGCTGAGCTTCCGAAAAAATATCTCGCATACTCTCCCTGCTTCCGCCGTGAGATAGGAACGCATGGCAAAGACACGAAGGGTCTTATCCGCGTACACGAGTTCTTCAAATTCGAACAGGTCATTCTGTGTGAGGCAAATCACGAGACGAGCGTTGCTTTCCATGAAGAGCTCACTAAGAATTCCGAAGAATTAATTGTAGGGCTCGGACTGCCGTACCACGTTGTAGTGAATTGTGGCGGTGACTTAGGACTTGGGCAGGTTAAGAAATATGACATCGAAGCCTGGGTCCCATCCGAAGGGAAATATCGTGAAACGCATTCATCTTCATACTTCCACGATTTTCAATCTCGCCGTCTGAACCTTCGCTACAAAGACACCGAAGGGAAAACACGCTTTGTGCACTCACTCAACAACACCGCCATTGCGACACCACGCGTGCTCGTCGCGGTGATTGAGAATTACCAGAATGCAGATGGATCCATCCGTGTGCCCGAAGTATTGCAACAGTTCATGAATAAAACGTTAATTGGAGGCTAGGATTCTGTCGAGACGAGAAGAAGATAATACATAGAGAATTAATACATGCTCGGGAGAAAAACATTGAAATCAGAACGTGCGCGGATGGAACGTATCGATGCACGATTCCAAGTGATGGCCCAGATACTTCTTGTGCTATATGCGCTTTTTGTGCTCGCATCTTGGCTTTCATATCGGCCTGCGTTTGCGCTTACAAGTGTGAATGTGGCGGGCACGCATGCTATAGCAAGTAGCGAAGTTCAAAAAATTGCCGAAAGTGCGCTCCATACTCGCGTGCTCTATCGCATAGATCGCAATAACATGCTGCTCTATCCCACGACCGCAGTGCTCGATCAAATAAAGGCTAAGTATCCAAGAGTAAAAGACGCTCATCTAAAATTCGATGATCGTCACAATATCTCCATCACCGTCCTAGAGTACATGCCGGCCATGCTCTATTGCGTGGGGTTTGAAAATTTCAAAGAAAGTAAGCCGCTCCAAAAAGTGATTGATGCCTCAACCACAGAATCAACGGTGCCTTCTTCCACCGATGACCAAAGTTTGTCGACGTGCTACTTTACCGACCAGCAAGGTTATATATTTGCCTCTGCACCTAATTATGCAGGCTATCCTTTTATGGCCATCGTCGCCTCAAGTACGGTAAATGCGAAAGCCACCTCTCCAGTAGGTACATATGCGCTTGATGCCGAAACACTTCATAATATAGGGGGATTCATATCTCAACTAAATTCTATTGGCTTCACTACGCATGCAGTAGAGTTGCTCGCTGAGCATGACATACGCATAAAGACTGATAGACCATGGGATATTCTCTGGACAACAACAAAGGACCCAACAGAAAGTATCACAAATCTTGGACTTGTACTCGAGTCAATAAAAAAGGATAAAAAAGCTGAGGGGGAAATAACGCTCATCGACCTTCGCTTCGGCAACAAGATCTTCTACCGCTGAGTAATTCTCCTCAATTTCTAGCCACAAACTGTTAGCAACTGTATAATATCCCTTATATGGGCATTCTTTCAGTTGTGAAGAATTATCTGGTCTGGCACTACAGTACGGCGTATTACGACCTCATTCGTATTTGGTGGAACTACATCTGGTTCGTGAACCACCTTTTCTCGGTCCCAGATGTACTCCGAAGCTGGTTCGCGCCGTTTAAGCGCCTTCAAGAAGATAAGGTGAGCTTATTGACGAATACCGAAGCATACTTTAGTAACATCTTGGTGAATCTAATTATGCGAGTTGTCGGCTTTATGCTTCGCACTGCACTGCTCGCAATGGCACTGGTTAGTTTTATTTTCGTCATTTCCCTTGGACTATTTATGCTTGTGTTGTGGGCAGCGCTGCCTGTGCTGATCGTCGACTTTGTTATTAATGGAATAGGACAGCTACTTACCTGATATGTTCGGCTCAGATAACACATTTTGGCGAGACCCAAGTTACCGCTTCGAGCGCGCAATCGTACTTGAGCACGTTTTTCCTGCGAAATGGAGAATGTGGATCTCTATTATCACGGGGTTTATCATACTGGTCTACGCCATAGTCACAGTCCTTCCTTTTATACAGCAGAAGCTCGCGCACGGTGTTCCTATTCCTACCCAAGGAGCAAAGAATGGTAAAGCGGGCGCTACGCTCATCATTCCGCAGGCGACGAGCATAAGCATTCCCGATACAACGAACTTACCCAAGCTCATTCCTTATGTCGGCGGCACGACGCTTCCATTGAATGCAAAGTCACCGCAAGGAAATGGGGTCTTCCTACTCGCACTCTCGCTCTGGCTGTTGATGAAAATGCTTTCGTATTATTCGCGCTCATACTACTATCTCGTCGAAGCACTGCTTGAGAGAGGGGTAACAGGGGCGCAAACACCATATTCGACTCCCAACTACGAAGTCTGTGATGTGTATTACGAGACTGCGCATGGTGATCTTCTCAAGAGTTTCTGTCTGTCGCAGTATGGCAGGCAGATATTAAGACGAACCGGAGTCGGAGATGAAACCGTTGATACATTTTTAAAGAACAGAAAAAACATCATCAACTGGAATGAAAAGGAGAGCGAACTGCGCGGCACATTCACCTTAAACGATCTTGCGCATGTACTTGTTGAGACCGACCAAGATTTCTATCAATTCCTTTTTGAGCTTGGGGTGCGCGACAAAGAAATGCTCGGCTCAGCTGAGTGGGTAGAGCGTGTCATCAAGAAACAGAAACAGAAGCAGCGTTTTTGGGGTCGCGTTGCCCTTGGCCAGTCGCAGTCATTTGGTGCAGACTTCGCCTACGGTAGCGCGTATATTCTTGGTAAGTTTGGGCATGATCTTTCGAAGGAAGCAATTTCCGGTGGATCAAATTTCCGCTTCGTCTATGGGAATGAACAGATCAAGCAGTTGGAAATAGTTCTCTCTCGTGCAAAAGAAGCCAACGCTATATTGGTTGGCGAAGAAGGCTCGGGCAAGATGGACGTTATCTTGGACTTCGCTCGCGATATTACCAACGGCTACACGAACCCCGCACTCAAGCATAAGCGTGTAATGGCATTCGACGCCAAGTCATTTACCGCAGTGATGAAATCCAAGCAAGAGCTCGAGACTGCACTCATAAAGCTTATGAACGATGCCGTCAAAGCTGGGAACATTATCCTCGTCATTGAAGATCTCCCGGGGTTCATACAAGGAGGCATGGCTGTCGATGCTGATGTGATGGGTATCGTCGACAAATATCTTTCAGGCTCTGCGCTCCAAGTCATCGCGACATCTGACAACTCACGCTTCCATCAATTCATCGAGCCGAACAACGGCATCATGCAGCGCTTCGAGAAGGTCATGCTTACTGAGCCTGCCGAGGAGTCGCTCGTGCGCATCCTCGAAGAAGTCGCAGAGGTTACAGAGCGCAAGAATCCTATTTTCTTCACCTATCAGTCTATCACTGAGATCATCCAAAGCGCCGAGCATTATTTTTCCGATGGCATCATGCCTGACAAAGCTATCGACCTTGTTGTCGAACTTACGCCTACGATGCTTGCAAGGGGTGGGCATGTGGTCAAAAAGTCAGACGTGCTCGAATTCGTTCACGAGAAGACGAACATTCCTGTTGGCAACATCAGCGAAGACGAGCGTCAGCGTCTTATGGGCCTTGAGGAGCTCATGAAAAAGCTCGTAGTAGGGCAAGAGCAAGCAGTGACCGTGATAGCCAATGCAATGCGCCGTTCACGTGCAGGCGTACGCAGTATGAACCGTCCCATAGGTAACTTCCTCTTCTTAGGTCCTACTGGTGTGGGAAAGACTGAGACCGCAAAGGCACTCGCAACGGTATATTTCGGCAATGAGGATGCGATGGGGCGCATCGATATGACCGAGTATCAAGGAGATGATGGTCTTAATCGCATGATCGGTTCGATGGACGGTACTCAAGGAGCACTGCCAATATTACTCAAAGAGCAGCCCTATGGCGTGGTACTTCTCGATGAGTTCGAAAAGACCAACCCCAAAGTCCTCGATGTATTCATGCAGGTGTTCGACGAAGGTATTTTCCACGATGCACAAGGCCGCAAGGTGAATGCACGCAACTCTATTTTCATCGCGACCTCAAATGCCGGCGCACCCCTCATCCGCGAAGCGATCAGAGCAGGGAAGGACCTTGAGAGTGTAAAAAAAGAGATCATCGACCAGATCATCACACAGGGCAAGCTTAAGCCAGAACTCTTCAACCGTTTCGATGGCATCATTCTTTTCCATCCGCTAACTATCCCTGAGTACAGAATAATCGCGGGCTACATGCTTAAGAAGTTACAGAAACGTTTGCGCGAGAAGAGTGTGAATTTGGTCATCAATGATGTGGTCATCGAAGCACTTTTGTATCATGGTGTTGACCCTGACATGGGTGCGCGCCCTATGGCGCGTGCAGTACAGGAACTCGTCGAGCAACAAGTCGCCGAAAAGATCATTGCTGGAAAACTGATGCCTGGCTCTACATTGGAGTTTTCTATCGATGATTTCCCTGAACTTAAAGATAAGTCAAACGAAGAACTCGTCTCTGCCCCTGTCATTCCACGCAAGCCTGACGATGTACCTCAGTTTCACTCAGTAAATATACCTATACCTCCACAGGCCCCACCAACTCCGTTGCCTCTGCCACCTACCGAAGTTCTACCTATTTTGCCGCAATAGTTTCAACACAAAAAAACCGCACAATGTGCAGAAACCTTCGGTTACTCCGATGCAGGTGTTCGCAGGAAACGTCAGGCGAATCTCGCTTGTATCTAGATTCACGGCACAGGACTGTACAGGTGCCGTGAGATTGCTCACGTGCGCGTCAGGGGCTTCAGTCACCGCGATGACTTTGCCGATTGGGTCGAGGCATACTCCTGCTTGGTGCATCAATGTGAGCTTCATGACGCAGGTAACTTGGTGCAATACTGCTCCCATTCGAGTCTCCTAATCAATGATTGAGCTTGACGCTAACAATGTTTTAGTATATCTATTAACAAATGTCAAATGGATTCTGGGACAATTTACCTAAGCCTTTTTTTGTACTCGCACCCATGGCAGACGTCACGGATGCCGCCTTTCGTCGCATCATCGCCACTCACGCCAAACCTGACGTCATGTGGACTGAATTCGTTTCTGTTGACGGGCTCTGCTCAGCTGGTAGGAATATTTTGATGCGCGATTTTGCTTATACCGACATCGAGCGTCCTATCGTGGCGCAGATATTTGGCTCCAAGCCCAAAAACTTTTTCAAGGTCGCAGAAATGATCACCGAGCTCGGCTTCGATGGTATCGATATTAACATGGGCTGCCCCGACAAGAATGTAGAGAAGCAAGGAGGTGGCGCATCGATGATGAAGGATCCCGAGCGCGCACTCGCAGTCATCGCCGCTACCAAAGAAGGCGCAAAAGGATTGCCAGTTTCTGTAAAGACGAGAATCGGCTACAACAAAAACGAGCTCGATACGTGGCTCCCGAAGCTGCTTGAGTCAAAGCCGGCTGCCATAACAATTCACGCCCGTACCCGCAAAGAAATGTCCGATGTTCCCGCAAGATGGGAGCATGTCAAAGAAGCAGTAGAAATGGCTAGGGGGAGTGGAACGCTTATTTTAGGCAATGGCGACGTCAAAGACCTTGAAGAGGCGGCACAAAAGGCGAAAGAGACTGGTGCGGACGGCGTCATGCTTGGCCGTGCAATATTTGGTAACCCGTGGCTCTTCTCGAAGGACCCTAATAGAAAAATATCAAATGTTCCCCTTGAAGAGCGCTTCCGTATCATGCTAGAACACACCAAACTCTTCGAAGAATTGCTGGGAGATATCAAAAATTTCGCAATAATGAAGAAACATTACAAAGCATATGCGAACGGTTTCGACGGTGCGAAAGAGTTACGCGTAAAATTTATGGAAACCGACAATTCCTCTCAAGTCGAAGCGATCATAAATGAGTTTTTGATGAAGCAAAATCTTGTGGCTGTATAAAAGTTGGTATACAATAGAGGGGTTCATGAATGAGTTTTTGAAAATGGATATATTCTTTGTGGTGGCAACGGTGGTCGTAGTGCTACTCGGTGTCTTCTCATTGGTGGCAATGTATTACATCATCCGCATCCTCAAAAATGTTGATCATGTCTCACAGAGTGTTTCTGAAGAAAGTGACCACATTAAGGTTGATGTAAATATATTACGCACAAAGATACGCGATGAGGGTATGAGATTGCAGCATCTTCTCGACCTCTTCGGCGGAATGAAGACGCGCCATCATTCAAGAAAGGCTAGAGATAAAAAAGATAAAGAGTCACAATAGCGAAAGTTATTGTTTAAGTTGGTTTGTGCGATATTTTATAATTATAATCATTTGCATCTATGGCAAAGGTAACCCCAGTTAATAAGAAGAAGGTTGGATTAGGAGTCGGTTTAGGACTTGCAGCAGCGGCAGCATCTGCAGCAGGATATTACTTTTACGCGAGCAAGGATGCAGCAAACAATCGCAAGAAGGTTTCAAAGTGGGCAACAGACATGAAGTCTGATGTCATAGAGAAGGCAAAGAAAATGAAGAAGTTTGACCAGCGTGCATACAAGATCATCGTTGATGAGTCAATGAAGGCGTACAAGAGTGTGAAATCAGTGAATCCTCAGGATCTTGCACTTGCCGCAGCAGAACTTAAGGAAAACTGGAAGGCTGTAGAAGCAGAACTCAGCCGCGTATCAGCCGGCGCAAAGTCAGGTGTTAAGAAGTTAGCCCAAAAGGCAGGAGTAGCGAAAGCACCTGCCAAGAAAGCACTAGCTAAAAAGACAGCTGCGAAGAAAAAGGCATAATTTCACGATTCAACTTTAAAATTCCATAAAGGCTCGCAATTTGCGAGCCTTTATGCTATTTTTTAGAGATGAATGAAGAAACAAACAAAGGGTGCGGAAGCAATTGCAAATGCGCAGGAGGCATTAAAGCCGAAGACTTGAGCTGCGAAGCCCCCAAAGAAGGAGTGAGACTCGATAAAGACGGCAAATGCCCTTGTGGCAAGTCGTCAGAAGACTGCTGTCACCGAGATACTATCATGGGCGCAGGTGACATTGAAAATGATGCCCTACATGAGCTTTGCGAGCCGCATAACGGCAAGCATGTGTGTGACGTAGACTCAGACCTCGCAAAGACCGCGACCTGATTTTTACGAGCGAAGCGATCGACTGGTGTTGTGCTTCCTAATAGGGCGGTTTTTGTTCACGGTTATATTTGTTATACTCGTATTACATATATGTCAGAACTCGCCCTCTATCGCAAATACCGCCCGCAAACATTTGAAGATGTGCGTGGACAAGACGACGTCGTCAAAGTGCTCGAGCGCTCCATTAAAGATAAGAGCATTTCGCATGCTTACCTCTTCTCGGGCGGCCGTGGGACAGGGAAGACAACTATCGCGCGCATATTTGCCGCAGCTATTGGCTGCAAGCCCGCAGATCTCTATGAGATAGACGGCGCCTCGAACCGCACCATAGACGATGTTCGCCAGCTCCGCGAAGGTGTGTCGACCATGCCATTTGAATCACCTTACAAGGTTTACATCATCGATGAGGTCCACATGCTTACAAAGGAAGCATTCAATGCGCTCCTAAAGACCCTCGAAGAGCCGCCCGCACACGTTGTTTTTATATTGGCTACGACAGATAGAGAGAAGCTCCCAGAAACGATTATTTCGCGCTGCCAAAGCTTCGTCTTCAGACAACCGGTCCTTTCCGAACTCAAGAGTTATGCTATCGAGATTTCAAAGAAAGAAAATATTACCCTTGATCTGCCGTCCGCAGATATTGTCGCCATGTTCGGCGATGGCTCGTATCGCGACACGCTGTCAGTTCTTGAAAAAGTACTCATAAGCGCAAGGGGAAGTGGCAAGAAGGGCGAGGTAGACTTTGATACTGTCGCACGCATTGTGGGTGCTCCTACGCATGACCTTGTGAACCGCGTACTGCGCGCGATAGATGAGCGTGAGATAGCAGATGGACTCGCAGCGATTCGCAAAGCAGACGCGGACCATATCGACATGAAGGTGTATCTCAAGATGCTCTTGGCAAAGCTTCGCGCCGTGCTACTACTTCGCTACGCCCCAAGCTCAGAGAAGGAGCTCGTCGAAGAATTTACTCCAGACGATATTGTATTCCTCAAGTCACTTGCTTTATCTGAATCGAAGAGCATTAATTCAAACATTCTTACGGAATTTCTTTCTCGCTCTCGTGAATTAGGCTACAGTGC
>JAYVMS010000071.1:0-3336 GCA_043758815.1 bacterium | reverse complement strand
ATTCGTTTTTCATGATATTATTATGAATAAATACGGACCGATATTCAGTCGTTGTTTGTAAATCACTCTCTCGAACAGATACGTTTCAGCTTCCCCGTGTAGACGGGACAGTATTCGCATATTTCGCGAATGAGTTCTCCTTTTTATTCGGGGAGGGAACGGGTCCGATTAGATGATCCACGCTTTGAGTCGAACAAAGCATCCTTTCCGTAACGCAAACGCGTATGGGAATCTTCAAAGCTCTTGGCTTGGGTCTCACAATTGTGATCCTGAAGCTTTTATTACCAGACGTAATGTCCGGGATAGAGGGAACTCTCTCAGCGTTCTTTGGCGTCACTCAAACCATACTCATGCACGTGCAAGCAAACATGTCATAAGTTAACTTGAGATTAATAGTTCTTTTTCGGCACAATGCCCGCTACCAAGCGGGCATTTTCGTACGCGAATTATTATTTTAGTTTGGGAAGACCGGTTACGCGAAAAACATGTTTGGATGCGGGGACAATGTCGTCGCCACTACTCTCAATCGGGTAGAGATCGTACAGGACGCGAATTATTCCGCGATGAGTCACGACGATGACGGTGTCCGTTCCAGAAAGCGGAAGTGTGCCGAGAAATTTTATTACCCGCGCTTTTACGTCTGTGACTGACTCACCACCATACGGGTGATAGTCGTAGCGTCCCTCAAGGTCGCTCTCAACTATCTCTGGATCTATATCGCTTCGCAGCTTGCCTGAAAGCGAGCCGAAGTCACGTTCCATGAGTTCGGGAACGCTCACAATTTCAACGCCCCATTTTTCATTTAATATATGTGCGGTTTCTTGAGTGCGTACGAGTGGCGACGCGTAGATGATTGTTGGAGTTATCAAAAGCCCGTCTCGAAGCGCCGACACTTCCGTTCGTCCGGTAGCGTTTAGGTGCTCGTTGGGACCTTTCGAGCCCTGCAGCCGATTTTCTTTGTTCAAGTCGGTTTCGCCGTGTCGGATGACGATTAAATTCATATGTTTCAGTTATAGACTATGCAAGGTACCCATTTCATTGCACACCATCCTCTAATTGTTTCAGTGTATCTGCTTTATGCGCTTTCGCAAATTCTCTCGGTGACATCTTGAGCGCCGTGTGAATGCGAGTATGGTTATACACCCAGATCGTACGGTATATCTCGTATATGAGTTCACCCAATGTGGCGAATCTGTTTGAGTCTCTGAGGTCACGTGAGCATCAAACGCTCCAGTGGACTATTGGAACGTTACCCATTAGACTTCTTGAATGAATAAAACATTCTCGATGAAAGTAGAAAAGATAGCCCACGACGGTGCGGCTGAGGGTACCTTAGATGGCGCTCCTGTGCGCGTCCACGCCATGCTCCCTGGTGAAGAGGGTATTGTTGATGCCAACAAAAAGCACGGCATTCTGGTTGGGGTCCTCAAGGAACTAAGCAAAGCCTCACCCTCACGCAAGACCCCTGATGAGCTCCACTATCTCTCATGTAGCCCGTGGCAGGTGATGGAATACGTGCTTCAGGTCGAGCTCAAGCAACAGATGATAACTGAGCTGTTCGGTTTTTACCCCGATACGCCCAATGTCGGCTTCACGCCAGCATCCAAGTTCTATGGCTACCGCACCAAAGTCGAGTTTAGTTTCTGCGACAGGGAGGGCGAGAACGACATTCCCTTATCGCTTGCATTTCACGAACGCGGAGGCGGTTCTCGCAGGCTCGCACTCCCGAAGGGATGCGCACTTGCGTCGGAGAATATGAATCAAGCCGCGCTTGCCATCTGCGCCCGCTTGCGCGAGCAAGGCTACACTGCGCGCGACCTCAAGACACTTATCGTTCGCGAAAGTAAATCCGATCAAAAACTCCTTGCTATACTTTTTGCCAAGAAGAACGCCATTCCTGAATTTCCTGTCGAGGATATTCCAAACCTTGTCGGATTCTTGGTTTTTTATTCTACGGAAAAATCTCCCGCATCAGTACCGACCAAAGGCCTGTGGGGAGTAGGTGAAAAATATCTCACCGAGACTATCGATGGAACAACCATCCGCTATTCATGGGATTCTTTTTTCCAGAACAATATTCCCGTGTTCGAGGATGCCGTCAAAATGATGCATAAAGAACTACACGCTGATGCCAAAGTCCTAGAGCTCTATGCAGGTGCAGGCACCATCGGACTCTTGCTCGCAAGCAAAGTGAGTAAGGTGAAGGGAATAGAGATAGTCGAAGGTGCAGTTGAGGCGGCAAACATGAATGCGCGCATCAATAGCATAGAGAACTATGAATCAGAGTGTCTTCCTGCAGAACAAATTGATGCAGAACTTCTTGCAGGTGCGGATATTCTCGTACTTGATCCGCCCCGCGTAGGACTCCACCCCAAGCTCCTCGCGCAAATAACAGAAAAGCTCCCAAAGAAGATCATTTATTTGTCCTGTAATCCCGAAACTCAGGCGCGAGACTACTCTGCGCTCAAAGATCATTACACGATTGACGTAGTGCACGGTTTCGACTTCTATCCACAGACCCCCCATGTCGAAAGCCTCCTTGTCTTGTCATTAAAATCGAAATAATGTAGATTAGCTTCATGAACAAGAAACAGAAAGTTGCGATTCGCAAGAAAACAAAGCGCGCTGGAAAGGATGTTCCTTCCCGCTCACGCTAACAAAAACCGCCTAATAAATAGGCGGTTTTTTGTACTCAAGAATTTATTCCCACAAAAATACCCCGTCCTATAAGGGCGGGGATGAAGTGAGTCACTGCATCCTGACGTGGGTCAAACAGTTCTATTTGTTTGACTGAGTAAGATATCCCGAGCGTAAGCTCGTGGGTTTTTCATTTTAGCTCATTGATTGATCGGGCTGCTTTTCTCTTTTGAAGACGATGGGTGCATCTAAATAGCGTTGCCACTCCTTTATCTTGAATCTTATGGAGTTGTCTTTGAATGCAAGAGTCGAGAAGGTTTCCCAAACGAATACCCAGCCCCCGATAAAGAGTCCTTGCCCAAAGAGACTACGGAACAATGTCTGATCGAATGACTTTTCAAAATATACGGCAGTGAAGAGAAATAAGACTCCGATCAGAGCATTGCGAAAGGAGTGCTTGTGTGAGCGCACAAGCTGCTTGTCGAGTACATGCACACTGAACGCAAAATAGTTACGCAGACCGCTTGCGCACTGCTCTTGTTTTTCGGCATCAAGTTCGCGCTTTGGCAGATAAAAGACCACTGCGAGAGGATGCTTGATGCTTATCTCCGATGAGCATTCTTCAAAGAAGGCAACGAGTGAGGGATGTACATCGCGACGCTTGAAAGGAACAGGGTCCCATTCGTTAAAGATATCTTC
>JAYVMS010000070.1:0-3669 GCA_043758815.1 bacterium | reverse complement strand
GCACTCTTAGTGCAGATGATCGCGCATGTGACCGGACTTGAGGTAGGCGAATTTATTTGGACAGGCGGTGACTGCCACATCTATCTCAATCATCTTGCGCAAGTTGATGAGCAGCTGGCGCGAGAGCCAAAGCCACTCCCCAAACTCACCGTCAAGCGCAAGGTAGATTCGATATTTGATCTTACCTTTGAAGATTTCGAGCTTACCAATTACGACCCGCTACCTGCCATCAAAGCCCCGATTGCTGTTTAATTCAAACTGCCCTATCATTCGATGGGGCAATTCTTTTAGGAAATACATGAAACCAGAAATTATTCTCATCGCGGCAATGGACAAGAACCACGTTATCGGCAAAGAGGGCGATATCCCTTGGCGCGGCAAGCTACCTGCCGACATGGCGCATTTCCAAAAGCTCACGATGGGAGGCGTTGTGATAATGGGGCGCAAAACGTGGGAGTCTATCCCACTAAAATATCGCCCACTTTCAGGACGCGCAAACATTGTGCTCACCCGCGACCAGAACTATGTTGCAAGTGGTGCACATACCGCACATGACCCCATACAGGTCATAACCCAAGACGGCGCCAAGCATTTTTGGATCATCGGAGGCGAAGAGCTGTTTAAACAATACCTACCCGTGGCAGATTCTTTGGAACTCACACTCGTCGACACCGTGACTGACGGAGATGTATTTTTCCCCTCATACAACATGGCCGAATGGGATATTGTCTCAGAAGAAAAGCATGAGCCCGACGCGAAGAACTTGTTTGCTTACACCTTCCTAAGACTGACTCGTAAATAACAAACAACCCGCTTGATGCGGGTCATTTTTCTATTTACCAAGTTGTTGTTTTACATAATGCAGCGCACCATGCAGTCCACCGATGTCGCCGAGAGCCGAGTGCTCGATGTGAGGAAGCTCGGGGAAAATATGCAAGATCCCATTCAAGTGTGCGCGCACGCGGTCTATTGGGATACCAATCTCTTTCATCATAGAGCCTCCAATTACAACGATGTCGGGAGACCAATATACGATCGTATTATTTAAACCGTAAGCAAGTACACGTGCCATTTCATCCCAAAAAGATTTATCTACTATCTCATGTGGCTTCTTGTTATAGCGCTCCGTAATGGCGGTGCCTGAAATAGCACCCTCCAAGTCAAAGCCCGTGCCACATACAGTTCCCCTGCAGAGTGTGCCATCAGCATCGATTATCTGGTGTCCGGGCTCGAATCCCATTGCCGACACGTCAATCTTTTGGTCGACAATTCTCACGCCACCAACTCCAGTAGAAACCGTAAGATACGCAACAATTCCATGTCCTTTGCCTGTGCCCGCAACTGCTTCACCCAGGCCTACGATGGCTGTATCGTTTTCAATAAACACGGGGACTCCGAGTGCGTGCTCGAGAGCGCTTTTTAACGGCTTAGAATTCCAGCCAGGGAGATGTGGGCTGTTCAAGAACATCGTTCTGCTTCTATCGAGTGCGCCTGCTATACCTCCGCCTGCTGCGGTTAACTTTTCGCCGCCAGTGAGTTCTGTTGCGATGTTCTTGATGGCAAGTATGCCCGCATCAAAATCTTTCGGGGTTGAAATAATCCTTGGCTCCTCGAAGGTCACACCATCACAAGAAATGGCAATACGCATATTTGTTCCGCCGATATCAAATAATAAGTACATATGGTTAGTTAGTTAGTAAGCAGAGAGTTTGCAAAAAATAGGGATCGTGTATTTATGGATATTTATTTTAAAAATTATTCATCATCTCGAAGGCATCGCACCAACTCTACCTGCTACCATTTTCGAGTATGTCTCTCGTTACCTTCTTATAATCCTCAACATTGGGCTGGTCAAATATATTTACGTGCATAAGCTCGCCGAGATACATGACAGTGAGCATTTGCCATTCAAGCAGCATGCCGACGGTATACGCTGATACTGATGGTAATCGTACCTCACCGAAAGGTAGCTTGTGCGAAGTGTAGGCTGCTTTGGTGCCTTCATATATTGCAGCCATTATCGCTTCGGGGGTCTTATTGCCGATGCCCTTTATAATTCCCCCAAAAAGTCCCTTGCTTGGAACTTTGAAATGCGCGACCTCTAGCGCGTGCACAAAAAGTGTGAACTTGTCTTTAGGACCGCCTAGGTAGAGCTGCGCCATTGAGTGGAGATCAGTGGAGCCAATTGAAACTATGGGGGTTATCCCTCTATGCACAACACGCCCGCTTTTGTCCTTTTCTTTACCCAAACTCTCAGCGTAAAGTTGTCGCATCCATTTCCCTAAGGATTCTAATTCTGGATTAAAGAAAAAGAAATTGATGATGCTAGCGCCATGCTCGCGTGCGTGAAATATCGCTTCCGCAAAGCGGAGCGCGTGATTCTCCTTTTCAAAACACATTGTCAAGAAGTCCTTACCTCCCGCAAGCAGAGCTTCGACATCAACCCCTGCGAGTGCAAGTGGAAAAAGTCCGACACTAGAGAATACAGAGAATCTTCCGCCCACCTTTTGATGCACCAAAAGCGAGATGCCTTCTTTCTCTGCCTTCTTCCAAAGTTCGCCGTCTTTGTCGGTGGTGACTACGATACGTGAGCGTATCTCAGGGAAACGCTTCAACAGGTACGCATACAATATTTCAAAGTTCGCGATGCATTCGGTGGTCGAGCCCGACTTGCTTATCAGATTGATAGCTATTTCCTCGGGATATGCGACGCCGATTTCAAGCATTCGCTCGATGTCGAGCAGAAGTCGGGGTGAGACGGTATCAAGGAATATGAGCTTGGGGTACCCATCGAGCACGCCGTCTTGTGTACCGTGTAGTGCGTCGTACACCGCCTTGGCTCCAAGGTTCGAACCGCCAATGCCGATAACGATGATGTAGCGCAACTGATTGTTCCACAAGCGCTGCACAAGGTGCGTCACATCAGAGAGAATATTCGTGTCGAACGGGAGACGCAATGACTCTTCGGGGCTTTTGTAATCGCTCCCCTTGTGCGCGACAAATGATTTCAACTCCTCTGTGTATGCGGAGATACTTGCAGGAATAGTCGAACTAGGGATATTTACATGACGAAGATCAAGATGTTGTTTAGACATTTGGAATCTCAGTTATTTTTAACTCTTTGAGCTTACGCATATACAAAACAATGGTACGAATATACTCAGCGTGACTCCACGTAAGCGGTGCAGCACCTATCTGCTCACGTGTATACGGATTAAGCTGCTCAGACAAAATTCCAGAACGAAGCGCATTTCTTTCTACCCAATTAAGCTCTGCGCGAACCTGATCAAGATCTTGATCATTCTTCGCCGTTGCTATCGCATATTGCGTGTACCACAAGGTCGTGATGAACCATGGGTTTCCGGGCACATCAGAACCAGTTCGGTAATATTGATCGCCCTCATATCGAGCTATGCCTCCAACTGGCGTGCGGATAGTCAAACGCTCTTTAGTGAGTGCTATTGCTTTGGCCAAGCGCTCATCATCAGGAGGAAGCACACCAAATAAGAATATGCCGTACGCGCTTGATGAGTCTATTGTGCGATCGTAGATAGTGACACCCTTGGGGTCTATGATGAGGGAACGATAAAAGCTGCCATCCTCAGGATTATAGAGATGTTTTACTATCGCTTCGCGCATATCTTCTGCAATGCGGGCAAAATTTTGCTC
>JAYVMS010000069.1:0-8159 GCA_043758815.1 bacterium | reverse complement strand
AACGCGCGACTTGATGAGTCCGATATCTTCGAGAAGCTTGATCTCCTTGCGCAGTGTGTCGCCCGAGATCTTGCTGCGCTTGCCCATCTCTGTCTTATCGAACACATCCTCAGGGTTCATAAGAAAAAGACGCATGAGTTTCACGCGCGATGAGCTACCGAAGAGTCTCCCTAGAACGTCCATTGGGGTTATTTTACTATCTCTCAAGATACTCCGCCAGTGTTTCGCGCGTTATTTTGCACATAAAAAAACCGCACCATAGGATGCGGAATTTGGCGAATTGTCAGGGTTTCACTCTAGCCCGACGATACGCTCCATTTGTTTCATTTGGCTGTATGCATGAGCGGGTGTCATCAACCTTGTAGATAAGACCTCAAAACGGCTTATGTCGCAGAGTTCGATCGTCACCCGCATCTCCCCATCGGGAATGGCAAGCGTAAGTGAGTCGCTGGTTGTGCCCTCGGGAGCTTGCTGATAGCTTTGCAGGACACCGCGAAGAGGGTGCTGAAGGTGAATAGTGGTAATATGAACTTCTTGCATTTCGCTTGTGAGCTCGGCTTGATGAGTGCGAATAGTCACGCGAATATCCGTCGCATCGATACATGTGCGCGGTGTGATCATGACTTTTTCCGTTCTGATAAAGATCAGTGCTGTGCTGCGAAGAATTTTGGCAGTTCAGGGTTGTGTTTTTTGGAGTCGAATTTCGTAGACACACAAACAATGCCTTTTGCGGGGGTATTTCCGGGGCACTCGCTTTCGTGCAGACGTTCGGTGCAACGCTCGCTCTGTGGCACATCAGTACAACGCAACCCCTTGAAGCTACGAATGGGGATTATCTCTGTCATGATTTCTCCTTGTTTATCTGAATTCAGACTATGTATAACTATCATATTTGTCAAAACAAAATTGCCTCGCAAACAAAAAACCGCCAAGGCGGTTCTTTGCTGCGAGACAAATGTGCTTACTTCAAGCCTTGCCGCCAGCCGTCGTCGCTTTGCTCGTCCTTGAGGACCCACGGTTCTCAACGTTCGCAAAGCTCACTGCTCTCCTTCATGGAAAATTATCGTTTTCCGACCCTTTCCAACAGCTTGCGTCAATTTGAAATTATTTCAAATTAACCTTACCACCAGCTGCCTCGATTTTTGCCTTGAATGCCTCTGCTTCGTCCTTCTTCATGCCAGCCTTAAGTATTGAAGGTACGCCATCGACAAGATCCTTAGCCTCCTTAAGTCCAAGTGCAAGAACTTCCTTGACTGCCTTTATGACCTGAATAGGTGTGGCTCCTGATGCTGCGAGCTCAACATCGAATGAATCCTTGACGTCTGCTGCCTCTGCGGGGCCTGCTGCGACTGCGACAGCGGCTGAAGCGGATACTCCCCACTTCTCCTCAAGAAGCTTTACAAGCTCATGAGTCTCAATAAGCGTCAACTTTTCAACTGCATCAACGATTCCCTTGAACTTTGCAGGAACTTCCATTGTTGTGTTTGCTTCCATATTAATTAATTATTGTTTTTTAAATCTTTGCTATTTATGCTACGGGTACCACTTCGGCAGGTGCTGCAACCACAGGAACTTCCGGTACTGCTTCTTCTGTCTTTACCTCCGGCGTGACTTCTGCGGTAGGTTGTTCGGTAGATTCAGGAGCTTCAGCCTTTGGATCTACAGGTGCCTCCTTGCCTTCACCGTCCTTCTTCGCCTTAGCGTCGATGACGCGGACAAATGAAGCGATCGAGCCATTAAGCATGCCGACGAACTGTGTGCGAAGTCCGAGCATAGAGGGGATGGATGCAAGCGTAGTGATCTCGTCCTTCGACATATACGCACCTTGGTAAACACCTCCCATGAGAGCGACCTTATCCTTGTGCGTTTTCTGAAATTCAAACACACCCTTTGCTGATGCGACTGCATCATCGCTCCATGCGAGTGCAAGTTCGCCCACAAGCGGAGGCTGCGTGCCGGTAACCTTCTGTGCATCGAGTGCGCGCTTTACAAGAGTCTTTTTTGCTACATAGTACTTTACACCTGCATCGCGAAGACTCTTGCGAAGTACGGTCACTTCTAGAACGGTAAGACCGTGGAAGTTCACAAAGGTAACGGTCTCAGCTTCTTTTAAGCCTGCTTCGATCCTTGTGATAATCTCTGTCTTCTTTTGTTTTGTAATTGCCATCTTAGTTAGAGAGTAGTGAATAGGACGTAGGCGGTAAAACATCCTGCGAACTATTCATACTCACAATTTTGAGATAAATAAAAATCGACCTACGCGCGGACGACCTTACGGAACCCCCAGGGGGGGTGAAGTATGGGGCTTCGGCAAGGCTCATGTCCTCTTTCGAGGTCTGCTTGCTGTCTTTAGCGTTGATTCAAAGTATAGTCAAAAACCCCGAAAGGTCAACCCGAGAGGAGCGTAACCTGCGGCAAATAAGAGATCCGCAGAATAAATCCTGCGGATCGAAGTCATGATGTTTTCGTAAGCCACAGATCGATGAGCTCGGCAGTCTTTTCCCAACCATGCTCAAAGACGCACATATGTCCAAGTTCAGGGATCATGATAAGTTCAGCCTTGAGGAACTTCGCAACTTTTATCGCAACATCGGGATGGATGACGACATCCTTCGCCGCTCCTACGACAAGTGTGGGAGCTGTGATAAGTCGAGGGTCCACCTCAATGGAACTCAGTGCGAGCTCTGAGAGTGCAACGAGGGATTCGCCTGCAACCCTGCCCTTCACCCATGCATCGATCATCGGAGCACTTTGCACTGGATCAGAAAAAAGTGATGTGATGAATTGTGGGCTCGGGGAAAATGGTTCGCGAAAGACAACAAGCCGAAACAAGCTCATCAGGTCTTGTAAGGAAGGAATAAAGATCCTCCCAGGCATGTAACGCACACCCCGAGGAGGGGCGGGAGTTACAAGTACCAACTTATCGACGAGACCTCCCTCAGCAACCTTCTGCGCAATGAGCCCCCCCATGCTGTGCCCCACAAGGGTAAGCACTTGGGGTTCATAGCGGGGATGCACGATCTCTACTGTGAACTCACGAACATACGCAACGTAATCATGCACACTCAGTCGACATACTTTATTTACAGCCCGATCGCCATGGCATGGCAGCTCAGGCGCAATACAGACCGCACCACGCTCTGCCGCATACCTCATCTGATCGCACAGGTAGCTTGCGTAGCCTGCTGCACCATGGATAAACAGGCGAACCTCGCTCGAAGGCACCCCACTTGGTCGCATGACTATGTAGTTGTGCTCGCCTGACTTCTCTCTCGTTTCGGTTACCCGAAAATGAGACATCATAGTCTCCTTATATAGAAAAGATCTCTGCGTTCACAGTAGTACAAATATTCAACTGCAACAACTAGCGGGTTTTGCTAAGTGTGCTTATTTTGAACAATTTATGACACAGGCGGTGTCGGACCCGTGCGCAGGCATGAATGCATTGGTGATGAGAATCATCATAACCGATGTCAATACAATGGCAATAAAGCCAAATGCTAAACGAAAGAAAGTTTTGTTGAAGAGGTCCATGCGTATAATTATAGACTAATTCATCTCAAGTTCATTATACTCCATATAGACTTTGGCGAGAAATTTCAGCTAGGAAAGGAGCGACCACAGAAGAGCAGCATGGGATAATTACCGTATATTGACCCATTTAGTGTATGCTGTTACACTCTTCAGTCTGGTTCGACCTTGAACTGGGTGTTCTTTATGTTTTCTTCAACCTTCAACCATTGGAGTTTAAATGCAACAACAACATGTGCAAGCCACCATTCGCCCACTTGTCTGTGATCTACTCACCACAAGGCGCGCACTCGAAAAGCTGGGAGCACAGGCGCGCGCGACAGATCACAGTCTAACAAAACGCCTACATCGCATCATCGACCGTTCTTTCAGCAAGGTGTGCCACGAAGCTGCATCAAAACCCATGAGTGCGCATGCAGCATGGTCTATCCGATGTTTGGAGAGCAATGGCATCGGCTCGCTTCGACTGACGCTTGACCTCAGGGTTGAGAAAAATCTCTCACGCGAGCAAATTGCGCTTTTGCGAGTACTGTACTTCAAGTTCAAGGAAGAGTGCAGAGCAACATTTACGAACGTCGAGAAGCTTACGCTTCAGTTCGAAGAGGTCTAGAAAAAGTTCCTGAAACATCCCCTCTGGATGTTTTTTATTTTCATAAAAAACCACCCCAAGTTAGGGGCGGATCAAGAATGGAACAAGCGCATCCTTTATGTCTTTACAGATATCAGGCAAGCTATCGGGCGAGACTAGCTTGTCGGCCCTTGGGTCGTAGATATGAATACTCTGCCACTCGATGCACTTAAGGGGTTCACCCGCGATGCTTTGCTTCGCATCGAGATCAGTTGGAACATCCGCAGTTTTATACAAGCACGAACGAAACTTAAGTGCCGTGTTGTGTGCGAATATCTTTCCATTACCCCACTTGCGAACATACGCGCGCGTTGGCGAATCGACCATTCCAAGCACAGGATACGTCGGTTTTTCTTCACCGTAATTTTTCGCGGTCTTGGTCGGAAATTCCCTTGCGGTTTGCGTCCATTGCGCATAATAATGCCGCAAGGGACTTTCGTCGGGTTCGCTTGTATACACAGGATCGCGACTGGTCGTGTCTATCTCCCAGTCAGGGAAACAAAACGGCGCACTCACATTCCCACCATGAGGAGTCTCGGGAAAATATCCGCGCGTCTCACCATCGCCATACAGCACATCGTATGTGCAACCACGCACATACTGGACGAATACATACTTCTCGAGTGTATCGAGCGTATGTGTTTTATACCAAAGATATGCCATAGTGCCCTGCTCGGGCTCAGGACCGCGAGTCTTCTTCTCCACTCGCTCAAAGTGCTTGACCCAAGATCCTATCTCTTCGAGATCGCAGGTATTGGTCGTCTCACACTTTTCGTTCTTGTAAACAACACACTTTTCATCAACAAGCTGGGCAGTGGGAAGAGCTTTACCTTCCTTGCTCGACTGTGTTTCGCTGCATGGTTCGGAAACAGCAGGAGCTGGAATAGGTACTGCGGCAAATACTGCGACGCGCGCGCACGTGCCTACACACACACTGATTGCAAGCAGTAGGTTACGAAAGGTTTTCATTTGAACTCCCACTTTTTTTCGGCAGAGGGCATGACATCGGGTCGGCATATGGGTAGGATTCCTTGCGGCGAGTTGAATTTCTTCGTCTTGAAATCGTACACGAATGAACTTGCCCACGAAAAGCAGTCGATGGGATTTTCAATGAATGTGTGCTTGTCGATCCGCCCGATAACGTCCTTTGTGCGATACAAACACATGCGAAACTCAAGCGAATGATTCGTGGCCATAAGACCCCCAACATTCTCCGTCACATGTGCAGGTGGCTCAATGTTAGCGCGAATATACAGACGCGGGACACTCGGCGGATCCTCGCCGTACAATTTGTGCATGCGATCAGGAAATTTGTTAGGATTACCTCCCCACTCCATGAAATAATGTGACTGCAGCGGCTGACTTTTTGAACTGCCGAACATCGGTAGCTCATCATCCGAGTCTATTTGCCACTCACGATGCACGAACACAATTCGCGTACCGAAGTATGAGCGCGTAACACCGAGTCCACGCTCTTCGATCATGTTTGCATCGAGCTGAGATACAAACACGCAACCGCGCAGATACTGCACGTAGGTGTACGATTCAAGGTTATCGAGGCCCGTACTCTCATACCACGCATAGAGCGCAGTATTATAAAAAGAATTTTCCGGCTTCGCATCCTTGGGCCCATAGCGTGTAGCTTGGGACCAGAATCCGTACTCACGAAGTCCGCTCACTCTTTGCGCGCGACCATCTGTCTCTGTTTTACCGACAGTGCCCTTGCTCTGAATAACGGTCACTCCGCTCTCGACACGCTTATCGTCCTTGATAACAGTGACCACATCTTTGTCTTCGGCGAGTGCGGAAGCACACCAGCACAAGAAGATTACGCAGGAAAGCATCCTGACATAGCACATATTTATCTCCTTAATGAACTACTACATTCATCATAGCCTGAGCGCACATGTCGGCAACATTGAATATTTCCGAGTCTGTTCCCCAATATTTACCCAAATACCAAAAACACAGGGATGCCTATGTGTTCGTGGTAAGGAGGGCCTCATCTTTGTACTCGAGCCAATCTTTGATGAAATAATCAAATTCGTGTGCTTTCTCAAAGTAGTCGGGAAATTTCTTTGGTGAAAGGATGACTGATTCTTCGCGAGTAGCGCCAGTGTGATCACTATAACTAGAGTACTGATATTCCTCGAGATATTTTTTTGTCTTACCGAGACTCGATATTCCCCTCTCTTTCCAGTCAGGATCAATTAACTTCACCGGGTTCAAATGTATATACGCATACAGATACTTTAGATACTCATCCCGATCAATATGCTCCGCTTTGAAATTACCCTGAAACAAAAACCCAGAGCGCTTTGAGCGCTTATTAAAATACATCGAATACCCAGTTCCTAATTTTTCCATAAAGCTTGTTATGCCGCCCTCAGATATTTCTTTTAGCAGTAAGTGGAAGTGGTTCGGCATGAGACAATATGCACCAATAGCCACAAGTGGCTCACCTCTATCAATTTTATCCAAGGGTACCCCTTGGATAGTTTTATAAACCATAGGCTTTGTACTATTTGCAACATACAGCATTCGCTGGAAACGGAGCCAGTCGCTACGTTCCATAAAGATCTCACGCTTATCAACCCCTCGATTGTATACATGATAATACTCACCCTCCGAAAAACTTATCTTTCGTTGCATTAATCAATATTATAATTCATATACGAAAATAATCCAAGGGGTACCCTTGGATTATTTTCTCTGGGGATAATATGAACTACAGTAATCTAATTCCAAGGGTACCCCTTGGAATAGGGGGAGAAATGGGTATAAGAAAACTCCCCCGTCTCTTTCGAGAGGGGGAGTTTTCTTTTCAGGGTAGGTCCCTGAGAACTGACTGACTAGTGAGTATCACCAATCGATCCAAAGATTCAGGCTAGCAAGCGTGAGCTTACTTCGTCATCGTCAATGAGTCGGTAGGAAGATTCCTCACAAGGAAGTCGTTGTTCCAGTCACCAGTTGTAGCTGAGTGAGGCTGGCTTGATTCATCTGACCAGACGAATGAAGCTGCTGTTCCCTGAACAGTGACTGAATCAGTTGAAGCTACGAATGTAGCACCGCTGCTAGCGATATTTACACTCACACTTGCTCCAACGACTGTACCAGCTACTGTTGCCTTCAAGACATAAGTCTTTGAGCCGCTAACTTCCTGATCTGATGTCGAAGTACACGTTACAGTCGCAGTCGTTACGCCCGTAGCAACACAAGTTGTGTTAACGAGGACTGTTGACTGATTGCTTGCATCATAGAGGGTGTAACCTGAAACAACTGCTGTAGTAGTTGAGACAGCAAACTTAACAGTCCTCCATGCAACTGTACCGCCTGCATCAGCTGTGAGCATGAACTGGTAGATCGACTGTGTTCCGTTGTTGAGAACGGTTGTAGGAAGAGCTACGTTCGTGATCGTTGGCTTTGTCTTGTAGACATAGAATGCACTGGTTGTTGTGGCACCGAAAGTAGAAGCACCGTAGGTGCGAACCTTGTTGCCAGTTGAACTAATGTATTCGAATGCATTCAATACCGTTGAAAGGTTCAAGCTTGTTGAAGCAAAACCTGTACCTACTCCACCTAAGTTAGCGTAGAGGTCGATAACCTTGCTTCCATTTGCAGGAACACTAATCGAAAGACCAGTTGCAGTAGCGTAAGCACCGCTTATTGGCTGATCCTTAAGAACGGTTGCGCCATCTTTAAGTTCGTAATTCGCAATCGCTGCGCCACCGGAAGTGTTAGCAATCTGAAGAGCGAGCTCGTCGATTGTGAAGCTATCGTTAGTTGCAGTGAACTTGAATGAACCGATCTTAGGCATTGTGTTGCCCACAACAATTGCTGCAACAGGTGTTGACGCGTCATTAGCTGCAATGATCGAACCTACACCAACAGTAATTGTCTGTCCTGCAAGTCCAGTGCCGGCAACTGCTGATGTATCACTTGATCCACCTGAGTTCTGACCTGTACCTGTGACTTCGAGGCGTGAAACGACTACACCGCT
>JAYVMS010000068.1:0-3755 GCA_043758815.1 bacterium | reverse complement strand
CAAAGGCTGCGTTGGAAAAAGGGGAATGTCAAAACAAAAAGGGGATAAGCTATTGTATATAATAAAATTATGTGCTATAATTGATACGTGAATAAGTGGCACAATGAGAGTACTGCCAATTTCTTTACTCACTTCGTGAGTAAGAAATTTAGGTTGCTTCATACGCACTTCATCCCTTCTCATCTGAACGGTTATCAACCGTATTTTTTACGTTTAAGGATAGCAGCCGGTATCCTCGGGCTCGTGCTTGGCGTTGAGGCACTCTATCTCGCACAGACATTTCTTGTACTCCCCAGCAGCAGCAATTACCTTGCGGCAATTTTTGCCACTGTTCTCGTCGAGCAAACGAATCAAAGCCGCATGACTGAAAACTTGAGCACTCTTTCTGTAAACACGACACTTGAACGTGCGGCACAGCTTAAGGCTGACGACATGGCAAGCAAAAGCTATTTCGCGCACAATTCTCCCGACGGAAAAACGCCGTGGTATTGGTTCGATGCAGTTGGGTACGACTACGCCGCAGCTGGTGAAAACCTAGCAGTAAATTTCACGGATTCTAAAGATATCACAGAGGCTTGGATGCACTCACCGACACACCGCGCAAATATCATGAACGGAAACTATACCGAGATAGGCATAGCAACGGCACGCGGTGTATACAAGGGCAAGGATGCGATATTCGTTGTGCAGGAATTCGGAAGACCCTCGCTTATCGCACGGCAATTAGACACTGCATCAGGAACTGCACGCTCAATACAGGAGATGATCGCAACTGCAACACATACAGCTCCAACCCCCGTAACTATCAAACAGCCAACCCCCCCACTCGCCGTGACGCAAAAGCCAAAACTTGCGCAAGGGCAAAACGTTGCGGGGGCTTCATCTGGTGTAGAAACTCCAACCACGGTAGCGTTTTCCAGGAGTTCGTCTTCGACCATCGTGGCCGGCGCGGAAACGCAAAAATTAACAATACCTGTTTATCCTGTCAATTTGCCGATTCTTGAGCGGTCACACATAAGTAAGCTTGATCTTCTGCTAGCCTCGCCTCGCCAAGCCACCTCAACTATATACCTCTTACTCGCCGCGATCATTCTTTTTGTACTTGGGCTTACGGTGTTTATAAAGATACGCGTGCAATATCCGCATATTATTGCGAACGGCATTCTTCTTGTTGCGATCCTGCTTTCGTTGGTGGTGTTTAATCAGGCGCTAGGCTTCACTCAGGGTGTGATATAGATCGATATCTAAATTCGAGATCTTTTTGGTATATTATAACTATGTATTTCTTTATTTAATAATTATTCATATATGCGATTCACCACTCCGCAACTTGTATTTGGAACGGCCGCTGTCGTCTCGGTTATTTTCATGCTTTTTTTCATATCAAGTTATAAAGGAAATTCTCAAACAACTGCACCAGCTGTTTCAACCACATCAGCCACCGAGCTTCCTAAAACTACTGGAGATTCCTCTGTATCGGAGACAGATAACTCGCCACTCAGGAGGGCTACGGCCGCTACAATGCCAGGTAATGTAGCTCTGCCACTGTCGGGACGTATGGCCCCCGAGATCACAAAGCCTACGGGATTCACAAACATAGACACGCTTGGATTCTTAAGTACTGACCAGATAACACTGAAGAAGTTTGTCGGTAATAAGATTGTGCTACTTGAGTTTTGGACTACAACATCAATGAACTCACTACGCATGGTGCCATATCTTGATCAATGGAATCTTAAATACAAGGATCAAGGTCTGGTCATCATGGCAGTACACACTCCACGTTTTGCTTTTGAGCGATCGAAGAATGTCGTTGACCAGTTCGCACATGATCACAATATGATATTTCCTATTGTCATAGACAATGAGTATGGCACGTGGAATGCATATAAGAACACCCTTTGGCCGCATGAGTATTTGATCGACCTAAGCGGTAGAATTGTGTACGACCATCAAGGTGAAGGTGCATATGACACGATGGAGACAAAGATACGTGGACTGCTTGAAGCACGCTTGGCAAGGCTCGGAAAACCCGCACTTCCATATAGTAATATCGAAACGCCTAAAGATGCGTACAAAGTCGACCTAAACAAAATACTGAGCCAAGAGACATATTTCGGCTCCTCGCGAAATCAGAGTATGGCAGAAGGTATCCCACTAAAGGATGGACCGCAGTCTTTTGAGGGGCCGACAGGAACCATAAAATTCAATAAGATTTATTTCACTGGAAATTGGAATTTCAAAGGTGAATACGCAGCAAGCATGTCAGAGGGAGCGAAGATAACTTATCGCTACAACGCAAGTGCAGCATACGCAGTGTTGGGCAATGAGGGAGCGATCAAGGTAAAAGTCTTGCTCGATGGTGCACCACTCACCACGACCACGGCAGGAAAAGATGTTCGTTTCGAGAAAGCAGATAGCTATATCTATGTCACCCAAGAACGCATCTATGAGATTGTGAACTCTAGTGTGGGATATGGCGAACATACCATAGAACTTATTCCTGCAGGCGGCGGTCTCGACATATACACACTTACTTTCGGATAGACTTCTGAAAGTACATATAAATATTTTCCTTGCCATATCAAAAATATGTGTTAGTTTAAGGCAAGATATTTTTCAACTAAGAAGGGAATACTCATGGAAAGTCCTCTCAAGTCGATGTGGTCAGGGCGCTTAGGCATCAAGCATTACGTCATTCTTCTGATCGCATTCTGGGTCGTCGGACGCTTGCATGGGTATGTCGTACCGACCAACATCCCACTTCTCAACTCAATGATCGGCACGTGTCTCGTCGTCCTTTTTTCGGGGGTCATTACGCGTCGCCTCAACGACTTCAATGGCGAAAGGCGCATTGCGTACATCGTGTTTCTGCCGCCACTATTTTCGCTTGTCGGTTGGGGCTTCATGGCTGGACTTGCGGGGATTGCCGTCATGCTCGTTTCTATCGTCATCGCGGTCATTCCTGGAACATTCGGCGTCAATAATCACGGTACACAACCGAAAGGTCCCGCAAAATTGAAAACTCTGCTCTTCGGTCTCTGATTCAATCGCCGCCTTATTTGAGGCGGCTTTTTGTTTCGTGGATCGACAAAAGTTGATATAATTATGTGTATATGCAAAATGATGAAATAGCAAAATATGTAGCTGACGAACGTGCACGTGGTGTACGTGAGGAGGATATCAAAACAGAATTACTCGCAAAAGGTTGGAAAGCAGAAGACGTTAGCTTCGCAATGATGGACGCTCTGGGTAATGCCTCAGTATCGTCGACTACGTCGGGTGAGTTATCGAGCATCGGCACACTGTTTTCTGAAACATGGAACGAGATGCAAGCGCACTTTTCACTCATCGCATCGATAATGGTCATGCCTATCATCCTTTATTTTGCCGCCTCGCTTGGTAAAGGCATGATGACACCACAAGACATGTTTTCTTCAGGACTTGTATACGTCGTCGCTCAACTTGCAGGTGGAATTATTTTGTTACTTGCGACTATTGGTATCATTAAGCAGGTCAAATCGGGCTGGAAGCTTTCGGTTGAAGATACATACAAAGTAGCAATGCCATATTTTTGGCCACTTGTATGGGCATCATTTCTTTCGGGGCTTGTCGTTATCGGTGGAGCTTTCTTGTTCATTGTCCCAGGAATTATATTGGGCGTGATGCTTTCATTTTCGCGAATTGCGGTGGTAGTCGACGAGCAGCGCGGAATGAATGCGCTCATGTGGAGTAAGGAGCTGGTACGAGGAGTG
>JAYVMS010000067.1:0-14253 GCA_043758815.1 bacterium | reverse complement strand
ATGACCTTTGTGCTCATCAGATATGAAGATAGAACATTTGGCGAGCGTGTGCGTCAAGATACGCTTCGGCATCTGCGTTCTTTCGAATCAGCGGGCGGGCATCCGGTGCTTTGACCATCAACACACCGAGAATCCCCCGGTGTTTTTTATAATTACTTCAAAGTTACTACGAATAACTGCTTTTACCTGATTTCGCACGTGTTATACTTAACGAGTAAAATAATTTTAAAATATGCAACCAGACAATACAGGAGAATATGATTTCATGGCGATTGGCGACACTGTTACAGATGCATTCATTCGCATTCAGCAAGCAAGCGTGATGCACACCGAGAGCGCTGACGGTTCTGTTGATGAAGAATTATGCTTCGTAAATGGCGCAAAGATCCCATATGAGTTTGCAAAAGTACTCGCAGGTGTCGGTAACGCCGCAAACGCCGCTGTATCTGCATCTCGCCTTGGGCTTAAGACAGGATTCGTATCAGATGTCGGAGCTGATGATCAGGGTAAAGAGATTCTTGAAGCACTCAAGACCAACAACATCGATACAACTTTTGTGCGCTCACATGAGGGCAAATCATCGAACTATCACTACGTCCTTTGGCACAATGCGGAGCGGACCATCCTTATCAAGCACGAGACGTATCCGTACGCGTTACCTGAAATGGGCAAACCACGCTGGCTTTATTTTAGCTCGGTCGGCGACAACTCACTTCCCTACCACATTGAGGTTGCCGCTTATCTCAAGGCGCATCCAGATGTGAAGCTCGCATTCCAACCAGGAACGTTCCAGATAAAGCTCGGAAAGGAGGCGCTCAAGGATCTTTATGCGCACACTGAGATATTTTTCTGCAATGTCGAAGAAGCGCGCATCATTCTCGGCACCACCGAACCAGAGCCCGCCAAGCTCCCACAGATGATGAGCGCACTAGGTCCAAAGATCTCTATTATTACCGACGGACCAAAAGGAGCCTATGCCTTTGATGGGTATACGGGCAAGAATTATTTCATGCCTCCTTACCCGGACCCAAAGCCTCCTTACGAGCGCACCGGAGCCGGAGATGCCTGTGCATCGACTATCACTATCGCGCTCGCATTAGGGCTTCCCATCGAGACTGCATTACAGTGGGGACCTATCAATTCAATGTCCGTCGTGCAGTATGTCGGCGCACAAGAGGGACTCCTTTCGCGTGAACAGCTCGAGAAATATCTTGCTGACCGACCGGCAGATTATGTTGCAAAAGAGATAACTCCATAAAACGAAGCAAAAAACCACAGGCAAATAGCCTGTGGTTTTTTGTTTGTGCTTAAACGGCGACGGAACCGAGCATGAACTGATTAATGGAGTGGGGAGAATGAGAGGCAGTAAGTTTGTTGTAAAAAAGTATTCCTATAACTAGGATAGCGAACATGAATGCCACGAGCACAGCACCGGCAGCAATGTCTTTGCTACGCTTTATTACTATGTGTTCATCGGGGTGCAGCTTATCAATCATTTTCTCGAAAGCAGTATTGATAAGCTCCACAATGATGATGAGGGAGTAGGAGCCTAATATAAGTATCAGCTCAGATGAGCGGAGTGGTGAGAGAAAGTAAATAATGGCAGCGTATACCGGCAGGCCAATATTAGTCTCAAGCATAAAGCTTTTGTCTACGCGATATGCGTGCCACAAACCCTCGATAGCATAGCCAAAACTTCTCATAATCTTATGTATTGTCAGCATATATGAATACTAACATCTAGGATATTTTTTGACAAAAAAGATATTAATGGTTAAGTAAATATAGTTCTTTCATCAACACCCAGGAGCCTTAATGAACATCTCCCGATTACTACGGTCTTTCTTTATCGGCGGTATCCTGGGCTATGCTAATGCAGTCCCAATCTCTGAAGACTCATCATTTGCACAGGCAAGTCAACAACGCAAAGGCGGCAACGCTCGAAGGTTCATGTGGCTCTGCGATCAATTTTCTTCGCGCTGAGAAGAATGTCGCAGTAACGGAACATACCGCTCTCCCGAGTACAGTCTATAAGCTTCGTCATTTCGCGGCAAAGCGACGTCTTGTGGAAATAACATCTGAGATAGTGCTTGCGCACCAACGCGTGAATGTCGAACAAACGCTTTCGCTTGCGGACGAAGCGATACTCAGAGAGTTTTTTATTTTATTACCAGAAAGCTCAATACGAAATCAGTGCCCTTACCTTTGATAGACTCGACAGAGATCGTTCCCTTCATATTCTTGACCATGGTCGTCGTGATCCACAGACCAAGACCAGTGCCAGTGATAAGTTTTGTCTCCTCATTCTTCACGCGATAGAATTTTTGGAAAAGTTTTTGCTGGTCTTCTGCTGATATACCCATGCCAGTGTCTGAGACTCGGATCTCGAGCATACTGCCCGCAACACTTGTGGTCACCACTACTGTACCGCTTTGAGTGTACTTCACTGCATTTCCCACGAGATTAATAAGTACCTGACGGAATCTGTCGATATCTACAGAAATAGCGGGAAGCACTTTTTTGTCATAACTTATCTTAAGTCCTTTGTCGGTCGCTGGTTTCTTGTATGAATCAACGATTGCATCAATCTCACCGGAAACGTCAACCGTGACGAACTTAAATGACATGCGGCCCTCTTGTAACTTGGAAACATCGAGTATATCCCCGATAAGCGCCGAAAGCCTAACTGCCGCCTGATCGATACTTTTCAGATGACCCTTGCTTTCGTCGTTTAGCCCCACCGTCTCCCCCACAAGCTCGACATAACCGCGAATAACTGTGAGCGGTGAGCGCAGCTCATGCGCCGCCATCGAAACGAAATCATCTTTCATTTGATCAACTTCTTTTAGGCGCGCATATAGTGTCGCATAGTCGATAATACGTGCCTGCCGTGCCAAAAGGATGATGATGAGGAAAATGATGCCCGCAAGCACCAAATATGCATTTTGAATATTGTGCCGCGAGAGCGCGTCCGCTTGAGCCATTGAGACATCAACGACAATGTAGTCAGGCACATTACCCGAAAGTCCCCTAAAGGAGCGCACTGATTTCCAGTACCGCCCTTTGTAGTTTGAGTAGCCCATCGCATACGCCTGAGTCTCGTCGGCACGCGCAAGCCTCATTAATATGTCAGTGATCTCATCGGGCTGCAGTTCTTTACCAACATGCTCTTCGTTAAGCGAGGAGAAGACCTGATAGCTCATTACTTGCTCCGTGTCTGTGGCAACAGCCTTAGGAGTGATAACCTCGAAATTGCTGATAGTCTCGTTCTCTTTCGCAAGCGCCATTAGTCGCGTATTGAGATACGCACTGTCAGCATTCTGTGGCAAGAACTCGATGATAGCATCGAGCAAAAGCGCGACACGGCTTTGCTCAAGTCTGTCTTGATTATCACTTGCAACTCTTAAGAATTGTTCACTCGTGAAGAAGAAGGCGGCGGGAATTGCGACCACCAAAAAAAGTGTATAGATTATCTGTGGATTATTGCGGACAAAGTTTATGCCGCGGGTGAATATTTGTGAAAGATTTCCCATTTATTTCTGTATTCAACATCAAGTAAGTGGCAAGTCATCTTTCGTGCGTCTAAATGAGATAAAACCAACGACAGAGAGTGCGGCACCAAGAAGCCCGATGAGGATAGCGATGAACGCATACAGCGATGATCCAGAAAAGAACCCAGGAATATCTTGCGTTGGTACGAACGCATCAGAACCCACCGAAACTGCGGCAGCCTGCTTTACGAACGGAAATGGTTCTGACTTAGCAAGGATCCTTCCACCCCCGTCTGTGATGGCAATCATGACCTGATGAGATCCGTCTGGGAGGTTCTTGTCGAGGGTATATGTCCATGCGCCCGATGGGTCTGTTTTGATGGTGACGACAATGGGGTCTGAGAAGATGAATATCGTCACATAGCTATTGGGCAGTGACTTGCCACTGAATTTGAGCTTAGCACCGCTATGTGAATTTGCATTTTTTGTATCGGGGGGCAAAGCGGTGACACCCGAGACACTGAGTATTTCCTTCCTCGTCACACCCGCGAGCAGTGGATTCTCAAGGGTCACATCCTTCCCGAGCAGCGAGACGTCGGAAATTATTGTACCCGAGGCACTTACCTCAGCCGCTGAAGCAGGAACTCGCATTATGGGTCCATTCGGGTTTGTATGAGCCTCCACCTCTTTACCATCGGGGACTCCGTCATGATCGGTATCTGGGTCATTGGGGTTGGTATGATAGATATTGATCTCATCATAGTCAGAGATACCATCACCATCTGAGTCGACAAATGCCCGAACTCCGGTGCGCTCAGTCAATAATTTCAGTTCATTATTACGAGAATTTTCAAGCTCAACCTTCTTGGCGGCAAGCGAATCTGCTGTCGCAAGATCGTTATGGAGGAGGGCATCGGTACAAATTCCTGAATGAGATGGGTCGGCACAATAGGCCCTGAGGTCAGCTGCATTTTGTACTATATCGGGAATATCCTTCGAGCGCTTATGTTGATCATTCAACATATTACTTAAACGCTCAATGGGAATATTGTCTGTCAGAGATGGTGTCAATGGTGTTTCAATAGATTGATTAGCGCGTGCAAATTCCATACAACGCCTGTGTTCTACTGGGTGGCTTTCGCAATAAATTTTACATTCAAGCGCGCTTGTACACTGTGTCGGCTCGGTGACACGCGCGAGAATCTCTGTACGCACGTTATCGCTCACACTGCTATCGTCTGCAGAGTCGCTCGTTTGTGCCAGAGTGGTTGGTGTTTGGTGACTTATTGAAAGAAGCACGGGTGGAGTTTCAACCTGCGTACCATCAAGGTGAAGTACGCGCGCAAACACTTTATATGTTGATTCTTTTGCTTTTGCACCTTCCCAGATATACACCCATGCACCGTTATCTTGATTTGAAAGTAGATCATCAACCACACCCACGCCAAGAGTGACGGGCGTAGTAGAATTTGGGACCATCGCATAGAAATTCACCTTTTTTGCGGATGGCGTCATAACGCGGAGTTCGAGGTGTTCGTCATTGAATACCGGTGCAATTCTTGTAACGGGCATATCCTCAACAAACATGCGCAACGTGGGCCTTGTGGTTGGATACGCACTCGCTGTCGCAGATGCCACATTCACTGGATTAGAGACTGGAGTAGGTGGTTGGACCGTAGTTGTGGTCACTCCCACGGGTGGTGGATTCGTTGTTCCGCCTGATGTGACAGCCGTTAGGCATTCACCCTTAAGCACGAATGTATCAGAAGATATTCCATCTGCAATATATCCGGTATTTACGATTCCCCTCCATTGATACGTACCGTTAGGAAGCATGTGCTTGCCCCAATCAATGGTCATATTCGTCAACCCGCCATCAGGTGAGACTTGAAATTTCCCGCCCAAAAGATCTGATATGGCAAAGAATGCCTCGGTCATTGGCTTCCCGCTCGAGCAATCGGTAATAGGCGCTGTGGTTACCGTAAAAGAAACAACGATTCCGGTTGGAGTTGTGGTTGGAGGTGGCAGAGTCGAAGTTGTTTGCGGAATCGTCACATACACTACATTTCCTGAAGCAGAGATATTCGGAGGAGTTGCTGAATCGAATGCCTTTGCATAAAAGTGATAGGTCGTACCTGGGATGATATTTGGATCTGAATAACTGGTTTGTGTAGGCGCAAAGATAGTAACAAGTGTGTCATTTTTGAAAAGCTGATACCCAACGACTCCAACATTATTTGTTGCTGAAAACGAGAAGTTCAATTGCGTTCCAACATTTCCCATGTAGGTGAGCATTGGTGGAGTGACGGTGGTACTTGCCGTACTCGTAAGAGTAGCCACTGGGACCATGACGGTGTTAGTATTACTCGGAACAGATCTATTACCCGCTCCATCTACTGCGACAACATAATATGCATTCACTCCACCAGGCACAAGATTGGATGAATCTTTGTAATAGGTAGAGGTAAGTCGAGCGACCGATGTACCATTCTTAAAAAATTCGTAACCATAAACTCCCACATTGTCAGTTGCTCCGTCCCAGTAGAGGCTTATGGCATTAGATGAGATGTCGCCAAGGTGAAGAACGGGAGGGGTTGGCGGTATTGTATCAATATATGCAAATGTTGTTGTAGATGCTGTTTGCGCTGATGCGACATAGCCGAGCAAAAGCGCGATAGTGAATACAAAAAATGCTCCAAATAAATGCTCAAATGTATAAATAAGGAAGTGCTGATGTTTGTATGGGCTTTTCATTTTCACTCTATTGTCTTGCGATAACCTTCTTTGTGGCCTCTATGATGGAGGCTACACCCATTCCGTAGTGTTCGACGAGTTCAGCGGGCGTACCTGACTGTCCAAACATGTCATTCACTCCGATGAATTCTTGTTTGGTCGGATGCGTGCTTGCAAGAAATTCAGCAATGGCACCCCCTAACCCCCCCTTGCGCTGATGCTCTTCTATGCTCACTATAGCTCCAGCTTCTTTGGCTACCGCAAGCACGAGCTCTTCATCGAGCGGCTTAATGGTCGGAACATTGACGACCTTCGCGCCTATACCCTCACCCTCAAGCGCTTTCGCAGCCATAATTGCATTATAGACGAGAGAACCGGTCGCGAATAGCGCTACCTGTGTGCGGAGTCCCTCTTTGGGAGTAAAGAACACCTCGGCTTTGCCTATCGCAAATGGCGTGTCTTCTGTCGTAACGACAGGAGTACCTTCACGCGCGAGTCTTATGTACACAGGACCCACCCACTGTGCTGCCGCGATAGTTGCCTTGCGTGCTTCTATTGCGTCACATGGTGCAATGACTACCATACGAGGAATCACACGCATGAGCGCGAGATCTTCTATGGCTTGATGTGTGCCACCATCAGGGCCCACAGACACTCCGGCATGACTTCCCACGATCTTACAATTACTGCCGTTGTAGGCGATGGTCGTGCGGATCTGCTCCCAATTGCGCCCTGGACTAAACATTGCGTACGAAGAAAGAAATGGCACCTTCCCCATCGCAGCCATACCTGACGCCACGGACGCCATCGATTGTTCCATGATTCCCATCTCCACATAACGCTCAGGGAATTTTTCCGCGAATTTGTTCATGGTCGTAGATTCGGTGAGGTCTGCACAGAGCGCGACCACCTGATGGTTCGCCTCCCCCGCAAGCACAAGCCCCTCGCCGAATCCTTTACGGATGGCGACCGACTCGACGTCTTTATCAAATAGTTTTGGGTTAAGTGGTATGGGGTTCATGATATTAGTGATTCTGATTTATTTTTTTGAAAAACTCTTAGAATCCACACAACTCCACCACCAACTGTGAGAATTATTCCCGTCAAATATATAGTGTGTTTGATGGTGTAACCCATACCGTAGTCAAAATCACAGACTGCACCGAAAATACCGGTAGGATTGAGATTTAATCCGCAAAAACCATCATAAACCCAAAGTCCCTCATAAATTAGAAAGACTACAATTCCAGTAAGAGCGACCCAGCCTGCTATTTTTTGTATTTTACCAGTATTATTCATGTTCACTTTTTATTTTACCGTTATTTTAAGCCCGAGCCCATGGGTCACTTTCTGTAAAAATGAGAGAGTGGGATTCGTCCGACCAGACTCAAACCGCGCGAGCGCCGACTGCGCCACACCGATCTGTCGCGCAAGCTCGCTTTGCGTAAGTTTTTTTTCAATACGCGCCCTAATTAATGCCTCAAGAATCAGAAACTCAAAGTCGAGCTCTTCGTGGACCTTTTGAAAACCGGGTCTTTGCTTGAGTTCCCTTGTCATTGCTTTGTGAGTTTTCATTTTTATTTTTTTGATCATATTTAAATTATAACATATATGTTATAGCATGCAAATTTGTTTCATTACTTTTCTGGCAATCTCAATATCCTTCTTCGGAAGAGCCTGTTGTTTTTTCATAATTGCATGAAGGAGATACGCCTTATTTTTGTGAAAACAATAGAAAATTCGCACATGATTATCGCCGGCAATGCGAAGCTCAAACAGACCTTTGCCAAGCGGTTTTGAGATCGGCATTTCAAGTAATTCTCCACACGACTCAAGCAGTGTGATGCAGCGATTAGTGCGGTACGCCAAAACAATATTGAGTTTTTTGACGAACTTCTCTATCTTGGGTGTATAAATAACCTCCATATTATCTGTCTTTATCAAATAGTTTTGGATTTAGGGTGATCATAATTTTTGATTTCCTATCATATAAATAAAAGACCGAGTTAGACTGCTCCCATAAAAATTCCCAATAATGCAGCGGTGAAAATAACGTTTAAGACTCTCGGATTTTTTAATTCACTATTCTTCGAACGGCGCAAATCTATTACCCTAAAGCATAAGATTACTCCTCCAGTAATTAACAAAAGGCTCAACCAATACGTAAACTTTATAAAATTACCCCCCCAATTGCTGTATACAAAATTACAAAGCTTTTCCTCAAATGAAGTAGGAAAATTGTTTAAGCCGCATAATGTATAAATGCGAAGCGCCCACGATGTTACAAAAAGAATTATTCCCAAAAAAGAGAAATAACCTGCAATCTTTAAAATTTTGTTCGCATTATTCATGTTCACTTTTTATTCTGCCGCGCATGGTGCGTAGATCTGCAAGTGCTTGCTCACCCTGCTTCTCTTTTGAGACCACATCAGCGGGACCTTTACCGGGAGGATTACCGTGCCACTCAAAGCGACGTTCGGCGAAGTCGACACCTTTGCCAGGGATAGTATGCGCGATGATGACCGAGGGCTTGTTGAACACTGCCTTCGCTTCGTTAATCGCATTATTGATGGCGACAAAATCATGTCCGTCTATTTCCTGAACGTGCCAATTGAATGACTTCCATTTCTCAACCAGTGACTCAAGCGGCATGACATCTTCGGTAAAGCCGTCGATCTGAATATTGTTGCGGTCGACGATAGCAATGAGATTGTGCAGTTTTTCTTTTGCAGCGAGCATTATCGCTTCCCAGTTCTGACCTTCGTTGAGCTCGCCGTCGCCCAAAAGGCAGTAGTAGAAGCGGTTCGATTGTCGTCCGCGGTCCATACGGTCAGCGAGTGCCATACCGACTGCTTGTGAGAGTCCTGAGCCAAGTGGGCCAGAAGATGTCTCAAGCCCTGGAAGCCATTCGCGGTGTGGGTGCCCCTGCAGGCGTGAGCCGAATTTGCGCAGAGTCTTTGTTGCCTCTTCAAGCGAAAGGTATCCTGCGTGCGCCATTGTTGCATAAAGCACAGGACAAATATGACCATTAGACAGCACGAGTCTGTCGCGATCTTCCCAATCAGGCGCGTGCGGGTCGTGACGAAGCGCATGAAAGTAGAGGAGCGTAAAAATATCCGCCATACCAAGTGGTCCTGCGGTGTGCCCTGAGCCAGCTTCGACGAGCATCTCAATGATGGTCTGGCGAATCTCGTTGGCCTTAAGCTCGAGCTGTTTTATCTTTTCATCGTAAAGGTGTTCCATAGATATGAGTATGAATTTTGCGCATTTCATCGTTGTCATATAAGCGAACCCCGTAAACGTATAGGACATACGTCACCACTTCGAGTACTTCCATTTTTATAAGCCGCTACGGCTAAGAAAAATTGGTTGTTCTCTCGGGATCACATCTCGACGCCTCGAACTTTATCAAAATCCCTAACTCATATAACATTATATCCCTCTCCCAATAAGAATGCACCCACAAATAGCTGTGTTTAGTAGGCCTATGCTGCTGCGAGTCCGCGAATAGCTTCGCCCACATCCTCTGCGCCAAATACGGCTGAGCCTGATACAAGTCGTGTTGCTCCCGCAGCTTTAAGCAGAGCTGCGGTTTCTAGTGATACTGCGCCGTCTACCGAGATAGGAATATTTGGATAAGCAGCGCGGATCTTATTGATGACCTCTAGTGCGCGCTCGTCGAATGCTTCGCCTTGATAGCCAATGCGAGCAATGCCCATGACCTGCACGAAGTCTATTTTTGTCATATGTGGCAACAGTGTTTCCGGTGGTGTATCGGGATTGATGGCGAATCCTACTTCTATAACCTTTTGACCTCCGATATCACGCGCCCCTTCCTTCCAGATGTCGTGCGCCCAAAATGCTTCAAGGTCTACTATCGATTCTATGTGAAAGATGAGTCGGCTCGCTCCAAGCGGTAGCCACTCATCAATATGAATTTCTGGCTCAGCTATCATTAGGTCGATCTCATAATCAAGCTCATCAAAGAACGGCAAGGTCTCGTTTTGGTTTACCATTGCGAGAAAGTGCTCTTCGTCTGCCTTGCCCGCATTTCTATAGGGCCAACTTTTCGACTTTACGAACTTCCCGTCCATGATGTCTACCTGCACGAGCGGAACAAGACTGCGCACCAACGACGCCTTCATTGCAAGGTCTTCAAAACTGTCGGGCATTATCGCGGGTATAATTTCGATCATAATTTAAAAAATTAAAATGAGTAATTTACTGCTATCGCTCTTTCAACTATGAAAGAAACTCCACAAGCCGCGAAATAACAAGAGAGTGTGTCTTTTTGTCGAGAACACCGATGCGCCCAAGTGACGTATGCACATCAAGCGTTGCTATTTTTGTGTAGCGAATGAAAGATTTTGCTTTGAGACCGTTCAAGTTTGTCGGCAAAATTTCAATGAAATTGCGGTCCTTTGGCTTTTTGCTAGTGATAAACACTACAACCATATCTTCTCGGTCAGCTCCGAGTATCACACAGGGGCGGAGTTTGGCGTTGCAAAGGTCAGTAAACGGAAAAGGAATGAGGTGAATATTTCCTTTTGTAACCTTTGCCGATCTTCGTTGCATTCTATTACTTTTTAATATCTTTTATATTATAGTGTTCTGGCTCATTCTTGAGAAAGTTGAAGCTCGCGGAATAGGCATTTACATTGGTGATATCCGTGACATCATCGCGATATTCGCTCGGAAATTTGATAAGCACCGCTTCTGGTGTATCACGTCTACCTATCACATATACCCCATCATGTTCTTTGAGTGTTTCAATAAACTGCGGAAGCAGGTTGCGTGCCTTGGTGGTTGATATAACAGTCATGGTGCAATTGTAGCACAGTGGTCATTTTGTGCAATTTGCACAAAATGACTGGAAAAATTAAAAGCATGCTTTGTAAAAATATTTATCCGAGCTTATCGATAGGGCCAAATCTGTTCGATCTTTTTCAAGCGGCGCAGATGTCTCTCTTCGTCTGAAAATGGTGTCTCAAGCCAGAGCTTGATCGCTGCCTTTGCCTCATCGAGAGTCAAAAAGCGTGACCCAAGCGAAAGGATATTGGTGTTGTTGTGTTCGCGCGAAAGCTTAATGATATCAAGCGGTCCGCCATAGTACACTGCGCAGTAGACCTTTGGGAATCGGTTGGCGACAATTGCCTCCCCCTGCCCTGAGCCGCCGATAACGATACCGCGAGAGCCGGCAGGGTCATGCGAAACCTCCTGAGCGGCAAGTTGGATGAAGTCGGGATAGTCGTCGTTGGGGTCGTTCTGATGCGCGCCCATGTCCGCGACAGTGAAGCCGAGATCTTTCTCGACATACGAAGCGATAGCTTCTTTCATCTCATATCCCGCGTGATCGGTGGCAATGTATATCTTCATACTTATTTTCTTTTCCAAATTTTTATAAATTCTTCTTTTGTGAGTTCAGCTTGTTTTAAAATACTTCCAACAACAAACGCTGGGAGGTCAAACTTGTCATGGCGAGGCACGGTTATGCGCAAATGCTGCTTTGTCAAATGACGCAACTGCACATGGCTTCCAGTTTGATGATGCTTATGAAAGCCACAACTTAGAAGTACGGCAATTATTTCCTTACCTGAGAGGGGTGGAATCTTCGGCATAAAATATTAAGAAGTGAAAGATATAGTCAGGCGCTCTTGAAGAAGTGAGCGCTCATTGGGTATTTGCTCATGTTCCTTTTGCAACCCCAGAACATGGCAGCGAATTGCATCGCGGGCCATTATTTTTGCCTCTTCGATATCTCTCCCATACGAAAGAACTCCGGGCAAGACCGGCACCATCACCTGATAGCCGCCGCCAGAAACAGGCTCATAGATAACAGTATATGAATATTCCTCTCCTGTTTCTTGCTTCTTCAATTTCATTAACAAATTATATGACACTTTAAGAGTTCGCGCAAATCTATCTTAATTCTCCTGCATGATCTGTTGCGATGTAGATTTTCATATTTACATAAAAGCAGTTTTTTTGCTTTTTGATTTCTCATTTAACCAGCCAATCAAAGCGCCAACTAGGAAATAAAGTGCATATTGTTCTATAAAACCCATTATAACACCTTTTGTTCCACCCATAAACATCGCACCAAATGCAAAAGGAAGCTGTGGAATCACTAACAACCAGTCAAAAATATTCCCTCCACCGTTTTCAACAATAAAATAAAGTGCGACAAACAGTGTCTCAATAAATATTGCGACAACTCCTCCTTTTAACCATGATTGTAAATTTTTCCATTTCATAATTGGTTGTAATGCGCTCCATATTATTCAAACTCTTGTAATTTTGATGCCAAGTAAAGTTTCGTTTTAATTTCGATACAGTACGAGGCGGCAAGTAATGATGTGCCCAACGCTGTACCTTAGTACTGCGTTGGGTACTCATTACGCAGCCAACGATGTAATGTGTGAAATTTAAACGAAACGGGCGACTTCGGCGACATGCATGACAAGAGTGTTTGTATACCCCATCTCATTGTCATACCAACTAAGCACCTTGACCAAATTACCATCCACGACGCGCGTCATGTCGAGCGATACTATCGCACCATACAACTGACCTTTGATATCAGATGAAACAAGCGGCTCATCTGTCACTGTAAATATTCCTGCCCAGCGTGGGTCTTTGGAAGCATCAGTCAATATCTTATTCACTTCCTCCACGCTCGTATTGCGCTTAGCGATGAATGTCACATCGGCTATTGAGCCGGCAATTACTGGTACACGAATAGAAATTCCATCAAACTTGCCTTTCAAATCAGTGACGGCCTCGGTGACCGCAATAGCTGCGCCTGTTGAGGTTGGGACCATGTTCATGGCCGCTGCTCTTCCCTCGCGAAGATCCTTACCCCCAGGGCCGTCAACTAATTTCTGACTGCCAGTGTAGGCGTGCGTAGTATTAAGTATTGCCTTCTCTACGCCAATTGATTGATTGAGAATGTGGATGACAGGCGAAACAGCGTTGGTCGTACATGATGCATTGGATGATATCTGGCAGGTTGCGAGTTTCTCTTGGTTAATACCCATAAGCACAGTCACGCCTGTGATTCCCTCAACTGCAGGACCTTTGACGGGTGCAGTGATAACAACTCGCTTGGCTCCAGCGTCGAGATGCACCTTTGCTTTGTCATAAGCAGTAAAGAATCCAGTCGACTCGACAACGATATCGATATTGTATTTCTTCCATGGAAGCAGTGTTGCATCTTTCTCTTGCACAAGTACGACCTTCTTACCGTCAACGACAAAGCCTGGCTCCTCTGCACCGCCTGGCGCAACAACAGTGACATCAAAGTCGGAGCGTCCGTACGCGCTGTCGTATTTCAAAAGATACGCCATGTTCGCTGGGTCACCAAGATCATTGACCGCGACGATATCGAACTCAGGATGACTGCGGGCGAGCTTAAAAAATGCGCGACCGATACGTCCGAATCCATTGATTGCAATGCGAACTCGCTTTGCACCCCCACTTGCCAGTTGTGCCATTGGTGCTGCTTGTGGCTCTCTCGCTTGTGCAACTGGAGCTGCTGCTACGCTTGCGGTCGATGCTCCATACATATTGTTTCCCATAAAAGTAAAATTATTTTTTAGCTTCAGTAATATCGTGCAATTATATCAAATTGACAGTTTTGGGGAAACTCTTCAACAACAAACGGTTCCGGTTGCTCAAAAGAGTTCATGCTTCCAAAACTTGTCGTTGCGTGTCGAGCCATAGCTCGTAAGCGCGATACGCACATGAAGTTCTGACTCAATTTCTACGAATATTGGGTGGGTGCCATTCTTGAGCGCTTCACGTGGCTCGAGCACCACCTCTCTATAGAGAGGTGAAAGTGACAAAAGATGCTGTGTCAGCTTTTCTTGATGAGTGAGACCTCCGTCCGTGTCGTACTTAATATCACTTATGGTGACGCTACTCATGTCTCCTTCTGAGAACGTGAAGAACTCATTCTCGTGCAGGACTTGTACATTCGCCTGATATGCATGCGCAATGCGCCATTCTTTGATTGAAAAAATTCTATCGA
>JAYVMS010000066.1:0-6988 GCA_043758815.1 bacterium | reverse complement strand
ACCTTTCGTTTGTACTTTACCGGGCAGACGAGATGGTAGAGCATGAGGTTCTTGTTATGACGTTTATGAATATGTTTAGACATTCCACCCAGTGTACTTGGGAAACCTCAGGTTTCCCAAAGCATTCCGAGGTGGGTACCCGGGGGGGGCAGAGACCTGAGGAATTGGGGATTTAATTCTGAGTTTGCTTTGCCAATTTGTGATTTTTACTTTGCAGTAAAAAAAGTCTTGTTGTCTTTTTGTTTGCTTCATACAATGAATAGAGATTGGAGGGCAGGAGATGTGTTGATTAAATCAGATTATGATGCCGATGAGGCGCTACGAGTTACCGAGGTGACGCTCATGTTTGAAGGAGAAACCTTTACATTTCAAGTAAGGAATAGCAACAAGTTGTTTACCTTGATGCTCTCCCGTCATGTTATGCGTACAGATAAGCCAAACGAGATGGTGGTGTGCAAGCATTCAGGTGCGGACAACATGCATTTTGAGCCATGCACTGCGGAGTCATCCGACATAAAAGAAGCGGCCATAAAGTCGATCAAAGAACATAGAGCAAAATTTCATTTTCTTAAAGCAATGAAGTGACCCGACATAATGTGTGCGGGTTATTT
Source organism: bacterium (assembly GCA_043758815.1). Taxonomy (GTDB): domain Bacteria; phylum Patescibacteriota; class Minisyncoccia; order Phycocordibacterales; family UBA6899; genus MHLP01. Next base: position 6,377 of record JAYVMS010000066.1, on the reverse strand, counting down.
TCTTAACGTCGAACGGAGGAGTATTCCGTTTGCAAAATACATTCCCGTGTCACTCGCGGGGAGAATGTCATATGTATATTGTTCGGCATATTTTTGAAGTGTTGCTGAGATGATACGCACCCCATGGATAGTATCCCCCGCCTTAAGGATCCCCAGCTCTCTGCCATCGTCGATCGCGTGCCCTGGTGAGGCGATCAATTCTCTTCCATCAACAAGTTTAAGATCGACGACGCGATGGTCGAAGGGCGCCTCAGTGTGCGCTGAGATGCGTACGGGCACGAAGACCGATTTCCCTTTTTCATCAACGCTAAGTACGATATCTCCCTCAATGATATCTTTAACAAATTTCTCACCATGTGGAGTTGTAATACGTGTTTCCCCCGAAAGACATATTGGCCGCGGTGCGCCATTTTTCCAACACCTCAGATTCTCGTATCCTTCACGGGTAACAGGGGACGCATCGATGCAAGAGTATCCCGTCGAACAATCGCTATTTTTAGTACACGCACCTGAGGTTCCAGCGGTTGGAGCAGGTGGTGGGTTTGTGCATGGAGTAAATTCGCATTTGGGACCGCTGCGGCTCACGTATGAAGCATCGGGGCATTGTTTTGTCTCTATTGTGCAGACAACTCCACCCACGGTTGGTATCCCCCGCGCGACAGTTCCAGATATCGCGGATGTAGCTGTAATAATTGGTATAACTGGCAGGGCTTGTGTAAGTTCTTCGGAACTCCTGAGGAGGATTCCACCAAGTGTTATTAATGCGATCACACAAATAACACTTATTGAGAGAAATAATTTGTCTTTCTGGGTCATAATTAAATTATACTCGATATTATGTAGAGAATATTAAGTTTTACAATCCGCTATAATTTATTTTTTTACAGAACCTTCCCGCTGGGTGTCCCTGCCACGAAGGAGTCGAATTCGTAAATTTTAAAACTTTGATTTTATTATCAATGTTTTGAGTCTTTCATCCATCCCCTCGCTTAACTGCAGTTGCCTAGGCATAATACCATCACTCTCAATGTCATTACTTCCGACAGGTAAAATATAAATATTCCCACTTAAAGGGTTCTTACCCAACACGACTTTCATTCCTTCGTTTTGAAGTCGCGATATGATGTCATCTATGGGTGTAGTAAAACCAGGATATTCATTCTCGTCAGCTTTCATCTTTGTGTATGATACCGCCCCTATGCCCATAAATGGAAAAGATTCTCCGCTCTGCCAAAGCTCGTTCGCTAAAGTAATAAGTTCTTGTTTTTTCTGCTCAGGATCAAACACGTCGTTTTCGGGTTGTTCTTGCGGTGTTTCTTGCATGATTATAAGTATAGCATTTTGAGAAAAATGATGAAATTTCGGATTACAGCCGCTGTACACCTTTTCGATTTACTCGGAGCTAAGCTCCTCATAAATACCGCAAAGCTCTTCGATTCCCGTCGTAAGTGCCATTAGGCACTTACTCATCCAGACAATAACAAAAAACTCCACAAGGGAGCTTCTGTTATTGTCGGGATGCCGGGAATCGAACCCGGTTCTTACGAACCCGAATCGTAAATACTACCGGTGTACTACATCCCGAATGTTTCAGAGACCGATCATTGCGTTATTCATCCCCCCCACATACCCACTCATAAATGTTGGGATGGCAAATACAAGTCCAATAAGTGGAACAACGAACAAAACAAGTGTGACCACCATTGTCCAGAAGAAGTATTTTCTGGTCTTTTCTACTGAAACATAGATCGCGTCTATCTTCCCCTCAAGCACCGAAAGCTTCTGCGTTATATCGTTCTCCATATATTCATTTAATCACTAATTATAAAATACTCAACATATCATCTATTTCCTGCTCCTATACAAGAATCCAAAACAAAATATGACTATACCTGAGCCAAGAATTCCGATATTCCATGCAGGTATATAGAAGGAAAGAAGGACGAATACTATACCTGCAATTAAATATGAAGTGCGAGAACTCGTAAACAGATCTTTGCTTGATATATTCTTTTTGTTCACCCAACCCTTCTTCCTTTTGTTATCCTTTTGCCCCCACCATAGACTGTACATGCCGGCAAATACGAAAAACGGGAAAGACAGCGACAAGTCCATGAATGGTTTCTGCCACCACTTAACGATACCATTTCCTGTCACATAGGTTTTCTTTTGTTGACCTGGAGCCTGAGTGTAAAGAATGATGCCTTTGGGTATTGCGACCATTGCGCGAAATGCCTCTCCTTTTATCAATATGTGATGATCGAAGCGAACCATGCTCATGGTACCAACCGCGGTCACTTGAGTTGATGTTGCGTCACAGGGATCGGTATGGAATCCGACATAACAATTAAATGATATACGAGAAAGCCGCAATGGTTGCGGTAGAGCCACATCGATACGAGCATGATCAATAGGAACTCCCCAAGAATTACCGGTTGCGTTCCAGTAGAATGTGTCGTTCGTCAATCCAGCTGATACGGCACCCCAGATGGTATATCGCACTACGTAGAATTGCTCCCCTGTTACCAACTCGTCGGGGTCACCTATCTTGAGCAACGCTGAGTTGCCGCCTTCATCATAAGAAGTGGGTCTTAGGTTCCCGTGTCCATCAGTGACAGAGATGCTCGATATCTCCATTTTAGATTCATAATCAGACCCAACTGGTTTATAAACAAGCGGTATTTCACGTATGATGCCGTGATGTTGATCAGTGCTAAAGTTGTAGGATATTTCCTCTTGAACAGAGATACTCCCATTTGCATTGATGGTGACATGAGAGGAGAAAGTATCAATCTTCTCCAGTGCGAAAGCGACGTTCCAAGAAAGTAAAAAACAAGATAGAGCAGTGAGAAACAAAGCGCCTTGCCTCAAAAAAACGTTTTTGTGTGCGAATCCACTACGCATAAAACTACTCTTCATTCTCTAGCTTAAGTTTCACTTCTTCGAATTCATTCTCAAGCTCTTTAAGACGTAAGCGACTAGCCTTAATAAGCTCAGCGCCCTCCTTTATACGTTCGAGGCCTTTTTCGACATCTATTTCGTCTTGGGTTTCGAACCACTCGGTTATAGAGCGTAGTTTTTTTATTGTATCGGTGAGATTTGTATTGTTTTTTGGCATATATGTATGACTATTTGTTGATCCTCTCTATGACAACGTCCAGTGTACCATCCGATAGTCTCGCTTCAAAATGCTCCCCCACCTGCTTCCCTTTCACTGACCTAAGGACCTTACCTGCTTGTGAAAGGATGCTGTAACCAAGCTTTAGTTGTCGCAGAGGATTGTGTGCTTCGATTTCAACTGAAATTTTTTTTAGAAGATCATCCATTTTACTGAGTGCATTCTTATAACGAACACCCGCAATGCGGAGTGTGTCTTCAGACTCTTTTCTCATGCGCTCAAGTGTTGCTCCCAAAAGTGGAACGTATGCTTTGAGTGCCTCGGCGTGTTTTTGAAATAGCGCCAGAATCGTAGAAAAATAATTGATAAGAAATGCTTCACTTTCTCTCGATTCTGCTTTTAACTCCACTATCCTACTGTTCATGGAATTGACCATCACTCGTTCTGCTATCATTATCTCGGCTTCAACTCTACTCCATGACTCGTTTAAAAGCGCGGTGGATGCTGTCGGTGTTGATGGTGCAGAATCTGCAGCAAGCTGCGCAAGCGGCACATCTTTATCGTGACCAATAGCACAGATTACGGGAACTGGAAACTCTTGTATAGCTCGAACAACAAGCTCGTTATTGAATGCTTGCAGACTTTCAAGCGAGCCACCACCACGGATAATCACAAGAACCTCGATTGGGTAATTCTGCTGTTGGTCTTTAAAATATCGCAATGCTTGCAGAAGGTCTTTCACTGCACTTGCTCCTTCTACTCGAGAATTGAAAAATTTTATAGCGTATCCAAACTTTCCGAGGTTGTTAAGAAAGTCATGAATGACGGCACCGGTCTTTGAGGTAATAAGTCCGATTCTTTCTGGAAATTCTGGAAGTGGACGTTTGCGCTCGAGATCAAAAACTCCTTCGAGTGTAAGCTTCTTCTTAAGTGCATCATATTGAGCCTTTAGTGCGCCTTCTCCTACGAGCTCGAGCGTTTGCGCACGGAAACTAAATCGTCCTGATGGTTTGTATATCTCGCTTTTACCTTCGATTATTACCTCTAAGCCCTCCGTCATATCGACTCCCGATACCTCGTAGTCCGTAAGCCACATGAATACATTCATGACACTTTCATCTTTCGAGTCTTTGATGCTCATATATATAGCGCTGCCCTGCACCTTGCAACTCATTACTTCGCCCTTTACCCGCGCAGACAGGCGCCAGAGTGCATTATTAACCACATCGAGATATGAACTTACAGAAAAAACCGTTTCCTCTTGTTTTGGAAATGCTCTTACAAACCCGTCTTCCGGCTTATGTGCTGCTTTTGGTTGCGGGTCTTGCACAGCACCTCCTGGCATATACTCACCCACAAGGGACAATATAATTTTGCCAAAGTGATTATACTTCGCATCCTTAATACCTTTTATTGAGGTAAGCTCATCTTTTGTTCGTGGTAGTGCTTTAACTATCTCATCGATGGCGCTATTGGGTAGTATGCGAAAAAGATCAACGCCACGTTTTGAAGCTTCGTTATCGCGCCACGCGTATAATACTTGTCTCAAGTTTGCCATAGCTTTATTATGGCTATTTTACCTCCATTTTAAGTTAAACAAAACCGCCACATAGTGGCGGTATTTCATGAGAACAAAGGAGGTGACGAGCTCGACATGTTGGTGCTTCTTGATGCATTAGATATGACAGATTGCGCAGTTTTTAAGATGGCAAAACGATTTTGCTGCCATGGAGTTGCCATGTCAATGATTGGCTCTGCATATCGGGCGGCCTCGGGCAGAATCTCAAGAACAGAGAAGATGTTGCGAAGGTGTTTATCGGTCTGTATTTCTGCATGTATAATTGTGAGCCTCACAACCGCTGCATAGACTCCGCACGCCTCCTTGCGTCTATTTTGCCTCATTAAAAGTGCACATTCTCTCCAAAGTGTTCCCATGACCTCGTTGATCATAATTCCTCCTTAGATTTGCCTTTCATTAAATTAAAACTTGTTTAATATTTTGTCAACAGAGCTTGATAAATACAAAAGTCATGGTAGTGTTTGAAAGGAAAGTTTTTTGTAGCAACGGAGTACATCATGACAAAGATTCATTTAGATTCTAGGCAAAGCGCTCAAAGGGTCAATTCGTATCTTTTTTCATACCGTGAGCGACTAGAGCTATTGGAGCAAATGTGGAGCGACCCGAGGGTCCAGTGCTACAACGATACGCACATGCCCCCTAAGGCCAAACTCAAAGATGGCGCGGTATTTATTGCCGGACCCACATCAAGACATCAGATCCTCGAGTACAACTACCGGAGTGAAGCTGTTGGCCACCTGCGCGAAGCCGGATTTACAGGCTACATATATGTGCCCGAACCGCGAGGTAAAGAATTTGGAGACGACTTCACCGAACGAGGATACATCCACAAGTGGGAATCCGATCGCCTATTTGCCAAAGGAACGAAAAAAGTTTTTTGGATCCCTCGAATGGCGGATGAGCTGCTTGGACTTAATACCAACCTCGAGTTCGGTATTGCGCTTGGCATGCTCTTGGCTGGATCTTACATAGATCTTTTTGTCGGCTGGCCAGAAAGTGCAGAGAGGATAGGGCTTCCCAATCACTACTCTACCGAGCTGGCCGGTCAAAAGTGTTACGACTCACTCCGCAACATGTGCTTTGCGATCGCAGGCAAAATCTCACCCGAAGATTCAATGCTCGATGATGAGCAAGGGGATAGTGCCCCACATGTGACCTAAAGACAAACAACCGCCTAGTGGCGGTTGTTATTTATAGTCCCCGTCATGGTTGGGTTAAAACAAGGGAGGCGCAGAAGAAGGCTTAATCGATATTCAGCTATCTATACTCTATAGTTATCTCGTCCTTGTCGTGCATTTGATAATGCTCGTATTCGTTCGAAATTGCTCCATTCACTTTCATTACGATAGTATGACTTGCGTCCGTCTTGTACCCCATAAGTGTGGTGGATGAGAAATCTTTGCCCCAGAGATCGAAAACTCTACCTAAGCGAATGTCATCTTTTTTAACTTTTTGGTTTGCTGGACCTTCAAATTCCATATGCACGATGTTGTCGGCTTCATGGACATGCAGTGAACTTTCGACAGGTCTATCGGTCAGACCGAGGCCCTTGGGCAGAGTCTGTTCGACACCATTCACTGTTACAACAAGGTGCGCGTGATAGTGGAGGCCCACCATGGATTCAAATTCTCCATTGGCTACCCTTGGAGCGGTCACCGCTAAATAAACGACAAATAGCAT
>JAYVMS010000065.1:0-6005 GCA_043758815.1 bacterium | reverse complement strand
AGGAATGGGTGCCCATCTGCCACCTCTTCCATTCTTTCGTAATAATAATCGGCAACATTAAAAGCGCCGGTGGGTATTATGGGGGGTTGCCCAAGAGCTCGGTAAAGGTGCAGATATGGGGCTAAAATAGCGCAAAATGCCACCAGAAGCAGCAAAAGACTGTGACGCCAGGATATTGCAGAAATCAGTTGCACACTCCTATTATAGGGAAAATCAAGCAAATGCAAAGTAATACTTATAGGACCTGCGCACAACGGCGACCTTCGCATTTTTTTCCCAAACGAGTCGAGAAGCGGTACTCCCACGTACGGCTTCCCCGACATCATTCGGGCGAAAAAATGGGAATCTCATCCGTTTGCGTAGGTCCTAACTTATTTAAGTTTTTTGGGGATATTCTTGAGGATACTTTGTGCGCGTTTATCCCAGGTAAAATTATGCACATCTTCTTTTGCCTGATCAGAAATATTCTTGGAATGCGCGGGGTCGGCGATAAGCTTTTGTATTCCGAATGCGAGCGCTTGCGGATCGTCGGCAGCGACAAACATCGCATTACGCTCATTTAACACCTCGCGAAGACTGGGAAGATCTGCGGCAACAATAGGAGTGCCTGACGCCATATATTCAAAAAGCTTCATTGGTGAAGTGTAAAGACGAGCATCATCACTTTTTGCACTGTTGGGTATTACGAGTACATCTGCTGCACGAAGATAATACGGAATATCTGCATGAGACCTATGCCCAAGTATCATAATATTTTTCTGCGCGTAATATTTTTCTTTGAAATTGGTGACGTCTATCTCTGTACCTCCAACAAAAACACAGAGCGTGTCATCAAGCATAGCTCCGGCCTCAGCCAGAGTTTGTGCCCCCTTGCGGACATAGAGGTGACCTGAGTACAAGGCGATTTTTTTATCTGCTGGTAAACCCAGCTTTGTGCGGCATTCTTGCCTTGTTTCGCTTATTGCAAAGCGTGACAAATTTACTCCATCTGGAGCAACAAATATGTGTTCATGGGGTATTCCTTTTGCGAGATAGAAATCTTTTAAGCCGTGCGATATTGGAGCAATGATCTCCGCATGACGAATTGCTTGTTGTGCAAAAAAATTCCACTTTGGGTAATGTGCTTCGAACACAAAACGTTTGCGGAAAAAACTCAACACAGAAAGAAATATCACATCGCGTGAATAAATAAGATCAGTACTTTTGCGTACGTACCAAAGTGACGAAAATATAAAGGTTGCTGCTTGAACATAAAAACCGAGCCGGAAACGGCCGACAAGGTCGAGGGTTGCGAGACGAGTAATTACAAAATTTTTGGGAACAGCATAATAGCTGAACGGATCATCAGGTATGCTGTTCTTCCTCTTTGGAATGACTAGCTCAACTTCTGCACCAGCAGCTACGAATGCTGAGCACATCTCCATGATCTGTACGCCATGTGCCTTTTCAGTCGGAAGACGTATATTTGCAATATATATAATTTTCATAAATTACCCCCAATCAACAATCTCAAGCCTATTTTTTCATAGGTGTTGCCACAACGACGAGTGTTTCAATGAACTTGGGGGTCCACCACGAAAATATCTCATACAGCATATTGAGGAATTTCTTTTTCCAACTTTCTTGAAATTTTGGATTGAGCGTATAGAGAAAATCGATGCTTGTTACCTCCCAACCATTCTTTTGCAATAATTTCTTTAGGGTTTTGGAATTGAAGTAACAAGTATGGTCGCTATTGGTTGTCGGCTCTACTTTTGTGAATTTTTCCGCGATATTGAATAAATTAAAACAATTTGGCGTGGTAAGAATGAGGCTACCGCCAGGTTTTAAATTTCGTGCACAAGATACGAGAAACAGTCCGTTATTTGAAAGATGTTCAATTATGTCTCCTGCAAATATGTTGTCGAATTTTTTTGAAAAATCAAATTGCTCTGCGTTTGCTTTGAGATAGTGGTCCGGCTGATCAAGTCGCGAAGCATCATAATCAAGATCGACGCCATAGACTTCACTTGTTTGGTGCCTCAACATTGCATGCGGCCATTCTGGATCATCATATCCGAGTCCTTGCCCCCAAAAACCAACATCCAAAACTGAGGTTTCTTTTTGAATAAGGGCTTTAATAAGGGCTTTTTTGTCTCTGTAAATCATTAGTAAATAATAAGCGTACTCATGTGATAAGTCAAAAGCTCTATGGTCGGTGCTTATGCCAGTATGGCAACGATCTTTTTTATGAAATTCTTCAGGCTGTGGTCTCTTTCGATGATGTTGCGAAGTTGCTGACCGAGTTCATTGCGCTCATCATTGGTAGCCAAAATAATCGGCTCTAGTTTTTGGACAAGCACGTCGACGTTGCCCTTGGGGAACATCAGATATTCGCTCAAGCTTCCCAAGACTTCTGACATTGCATCATTGCACGCCACGAGCGGTAGTGCGGTTGCCATCGCATCGCCTATTGCTTTATCAAAACTGCCGTTGATTGCAGTGCTCACAAAAATATGTGCATCATGAAAAAAACGAACAGTTTCAGAGTGCGGTTTGGGACCATGAAATTTTACAATATCTTTTAGTCCGAGTTCAGCAGTTAATCTTTTTATATCGACAAAATACTCTTCTTGCTCCGCGGCCCCTACGCCTCCGACCACATCGAGGGTCAGGTGGTGACCCTTGTCGATCAATTTTCTTAGTGCGCGAAGAAGGGTCCCGTAATCCTTAGCCGGGGAGATGCGCCCGACGATCAAAAGCTTTAATGGATAACTCGGTTTTACTGTGCGCGCAGTTGGAGTAAACAAATCCGTGTTTATCCCCTGCCCTATCAAATTGAGCTTATTTGTCTTTAATCGAAAACCGCTCGGAGTAGACGCAATGATGACGTTCGTGAGACCCTCTGCAATACGCAGATCCCAAGGGACTGCGCCATGTGCGTACCAAAGCGCAATCTTTTTCCCCATAAGTCGCCAGATTGCTCCCCCAAGATTCACATACACCTGATTCATGTGTACAAAAACCGCATCGTAATTATTTCGCTCGCCGATTATCAGTCTGAAGAAATTATAAAGATATTTAATACGTGATACACCATGTTCTTTTCCAAGGGAAAACACTCTTACGGATGGCGGCAAGTCATGCTCGCCGACAAAGAGAGCGATTACGGTTACTTGCTCGCATTCTTTTGCGAATTGTTTTATCCAGCCAATCATGAAAGACAGAACTCCGTCATTCTGGTCTATCTTTTGTGTGATGATAAGCAGTTTCATATTGTTGACCCTAGATCACTTCGTTTAAATATCAGATGTTGATATACAAAATAACTCTCAACCGCGATAAGCGCACTGGTTGCTATCTGAGCTATTAAATAATGTAAATGAAAATCCTCAACAAAAAGATACATTAGCATGGTATTGATAACGAGATTCATTGCTGCAACCACAAAATATAGCATAAGTTGCTTTTTCATCAGCCCAACCGACGCATTGTTGAATGTCCAGAATTTTTGCAGAAAAAAACTCACAAAAAATGCCACGACGTTGGCTACAACTGAAGAGAGCAGGTACCACACATGAAACATATCCGTCACTACATATATTACAGAGAGGTTCACCGCGGCGGCGGATCCCCCGGAAATAAGATATTTGAGGATCTTACTATATTTCAAGACAAAAGAAGTGAGCGTGGTCATACTATAAACTGCGAGTTTTATGGGCTAAGACAAAGACATTGTCGCGTAGGTTTATGGGAAATGCGAATCTGCGGAAAAAAGAGGTGTCTGTCTTTTTTGCGAGGTAACTCCAGAGTGCAAGTCCCTGCCAGTTTGCAAGTGTCTTAAAGATATAGGAAGCAGAAAATTTCTTACCAATCTTCTTGACCTCAAGCACTTCAAATCCACATTCATTCAAAAGCATTTCGAGGTTATTCGGTGAATAATAATTGAGATGTTCGGGCGGAACAATGAGCTGCCAGCGCGAACCAAGTACGCGTGCCCACACACTAGAGCGGTCGACAGTATTTATGGCAAGCATTCCCCTTTGTGCGAGCATGTCGTTCACTGCCATCAGATATGCGCGCGGATCATCGACGTGCTCAAGCACATCCCAGAGCGTAACTGCGTCCATTTTTTCTGGAGGCGTAACTCCGACGATACTTCCGGCAACCATTGTGTGCCCGCGGCTTTCGGCTTCTTTAACTGCATACGCTGAGATATCGCTACCGAATGTTTTCCATCCATCCTTTTTTGCAATGTCTAAAAAATATCCGGTAGCAGCTCCGACATCAAAAATATTTCGACCCTGTGTGAGTTGCGCGAGTTTGTGGAGGTAAAGCTCAAAGACCGGGCGCATGGGTTCTTTGTCTTTATCATAATCGGTATAGCCCGCATCTGCCTTACCTTCATTCTTGAAATATTCCGTACCATAAATAGAGGCGAGGTCAGCGGGAATCGGGAACACGAATGTGAAGCCACACTTAGAGCAGTCGTAGAGCTTACAGCCATTTTTTTTGCAAAAAAAACGCACATCTTGCGAATGGCAAATATGACAAGCAGGTTGAGTTGCGCTATCAACTGAAGGTTGCTGCATATGATTATAAACCTATTCTACGCTTAAAAAGACGCAGTGGTGTCTTGAGTCCTTCACGAACTATATGCGCAGATATCTTGGATTCTCCTTCTCGGCGGCTCTTAAAGATGATGGGCACTTCTTTGATCGTGGCATGCGAATCGTGGATTGCGTGGAATTTAAGGTCCATAAGAAAAGCGTAGCCTGATGCGCTTACCGTATCGAGATCCATACGCTCAAGTAATACTCTTTGGAAACAGACAAAACCTGCGGTGAGGTCTTTTGCGGGTAAGCCGGTAAGTGTGCGCGCATAGAGATTTCCGTAGCGAGAAAGTGCAAAACGCCATCGTTCCCAATTCTCAATACCTCCACCTTTTACATAGCGTGAGCCAATGACCAGTTCATTTTCCTTACTTGCCTCGAGCATGTCTTTAAGATACTCGACAGCATGTGAGCCGTCTGCGTCCATCATGATGATGCGGGCAACCTGAGTGTCTTTCAACGCTTCTTTCAGTCCATGCTTATATGCAACACCGAGACCCTGTTTGCCAGGGCGGGCGAGGAGGTTGAGATTAGGATATTTACTCATAAGCTCTCGCACTACATCACCTGTTTTGTCTGGTGAATTATCATCGATTACAAGCACATTAAGATCGGGGTGGGCAGCGAATATCTCCGGAATGATGAGGCCGACATTCTCTCGTTCGTTATACGTCGGGAGCAAAATAACTGTCTTAGACATAGCATGATAGTAATCTAGGGCTTATTATTGTGCAAGAAAAAACGGCAGAAATATTCTGCCGTTTGTGATTTTTATTTGTTTTGCAGTCGAACCATGTCTCTACACACCATGATCTCAACGAGCTTCGCGAAGGAAACGTTGGGCTTCCATCCGAGCTTAGTTTTAGCTTTTGTTGCATCACCAAGCAAAAGATCGACTTCAGCGGGACGATAGAACTTCGGATTGACAGACACGACTGTTTTTCCGGTCTTGTTATCGAGCCCGATCTCATCAACTCCTTTACCTTGCCAGACGAGATCAATCTGAAGCGCGCGCGCAGAGGCTTCGACGAACTCCCTCACAGTATGAGTCTTCCCTGTTGCGATGACGTAGTCTTCTGGTATGTCTGCTTGAAGCATGAGCCACATTGCTTCAACGTATTCCTTGGCATAACCCCAGTCACGCTTCGCGTCGAGAGTGCCAATCTCAAGTTTCTCGCTTAGGTCAAGCTTCACCTTCACCATGCCATCGGTGATCTTCCGCGTTACAAATTCAAGCCCGCGTCGCTCAGATTCATGATTGAAGAGAATGCCACTTGCCGCGAACATATTGTAGGATTCACGATAATTCACCGTCATCCAGTGCGCGTAGAGCTTGGCGACACCATAAGGGCTTCGCGGGTAGAAAGGCGTGTCTTCGCGTTGTGGAGTTGCCTGAACTTTGCCGTACATCTC
>JAYVMS010000064.1:0-5710 GCA_043758815.1 bacterium | reverse complement strand
GCAAAATAAGAAATTTGATGAAACTCGAGGCGACAACGAGAGATGAGATGTGAAGCTGAAACGAGGAGGAGGTTACCACAAAGCGAGGAAATTTGGATGGGTTACGAAGTTTTGGACCAAGGCAGTAGTTCGGCTAACTAGAGAAAATGCGGTCGTTACTTCCTCAAATGAACAACCCACGAGCTTACGCTCGGGGTATCTGGTTCAGTCAAACAGCGAAGCTGTTTGACCTACGTAAGAACGTAGGAACTCACTTCATCCCCGCCCTTACGGGACGGGGTATTTTTGTGGGAATGAAAATACTTGGCGCGAGCAAAATGGGAAAATTTGATGAAGTTCGAGGCGACAACGAGTGCGTGTCGCAGGGGCTGTAGTCGGCTACTGCTCCGCGACCGCCGAGGCAGTTAACGAAGAAATTCGCAAATTTTAGCGTTTTGCGATAATGCTTTTTCTATATGTGTCTAGGTGTTCGAGAGCGACGCCGGTTCCTTTAACCACACAATAAAGTGCATCATCCGCAAGTATCGCCTTCACACCCGTACGGCGAAACACGAGCTCAGGGAGATTGCGTAGCTGCGAGGAGCCACCGGTCATGATAATACCCTGATCAATAATATCTGCCGATAATTCAGGTGGGGTCTCTTGCAATACATCCTTAATGGCCTTGATCATCTCGCGGAGTTCTTTGTCGATGGCTTTGACTATCTCGTTGGTCGAGACCTGTACCGAGCGTGGGAGACCTGCTATGAAGTCGCGACCTTTTATGGTCATGGTGAACTCGTCCTCAAGCGGCACCGCGGAGCCGATGTTTATCTTGATGTCTTCGGCGGTCTTATCACCGATGGCAAGGTTGAAAGTTTTTTTGATGTAGTCGGCGATTGCCTGATCGATGCGGTTGCCCGCACACTTCACAGAGGTCGAAGAAACAATACCGCCAAGCGAAATGACCGCAACGTCGGTCGTGCCACCGCCTATGTCGACGACCATGTGTCCACGCGCTTCATAGATAGGAATACCTGCGCCGATAGCAGCAAGAATTGGCTCCTTCACAACATAAGCATTCTTTGCACCCGCCCGCATTGCAGCTTCAATAACCGCACGTCGTTCGGTTGAGGTAACCCCCGCAGGAACCGAAACCATGACTTCTGGTTTAAAAAGATTCCAACGACCCATCGCCTTGTTTATAAAATAGCGGAGCATCGCTTCGGTAACGCGGTAGTCAGCGATAACGCCGTCACGCATTGGCCGATACGCAATAATATCATCAGGAGTGCGTCCGATCATTTCTTTTGCTTCGATGCCGACGGAGAGAATGCGGTTGTCGCGCTCAGAAACCGCCACCACGGAAGGTTCATTAAGTACGATACCGCGCCCGGGAACATATACAAGAGTGTTGGCGGTACCAAGATCGATACCGAGCTTTGAGGTCATGAATGCCATTCCCGCAAATCTACCACAAAAGGACGTTCGTACACAACTTTCATATATGTCCTTATTTTACAAAGCAATACCTTGGGGTGTTGCGCTTTCGACATCAAAAAAACATGCTGGTACGTAATGCTCTAGCTATCAGAGTGCTGCTCCGGTCAGATGTGGAACTACGATGTCGTAGCATGACTTATTGGGCTCTTTGCCACAGCCCGCGCGGTCATCGCCACTTATGTCTCCCGTTTGATCACTGTCATTTACGAGTACGGGATCGGTCTGATCATCGAGGTTCACTCCGATATGGTATGCGGCGCATAACTTACTTTTCGCATTACATTTATTTGCCTTCGTAAACAGACCTGGTTTGATGTATGGCACATAATATAACTGCTTAATTGAGACATCATCTACCGTGCTCGTTGCGAGCCTACTTCCCGCACGAAGTTCAGAGAGCACGGTCGGATATCTCCCCATATCCTTTTGATATAATGCGAGTGCATCCTGTGTGGCAGAGAGAAGTCTGATCTTTGTCGCATCGGCAGCACGTGCATCTCTTAAGTGCTCATAATCACTCATGCGAGATTGTAGTTCCTCAAGTGTGAGAATCGGAGTCGAATCAGGCACCGAGACCGGAGTATTGTAGAGGGAGAACGTAAAGTCCATATTCACCTTCCCTTTCGCGTGAATACCCATGATGTCGTCATCGAGATCTGCATTCAGTGAGAATTTTTCGAGTGTGTTGGTAGTAGCGTCTATCCACACCTCGGTATTGACCTTGGCTAGTGCATTCTTGAGTCGCAGCTGTTGGTCGTTATCGAGCTCTAGATCTTTGCCAGTGTACTTCGCATAAAGCGCATTCGTAAGTGCAAGCATTTTATCAGGATCTGTCTTTAATTTAAAATGCATTGCGGTCACTCCATTCACTGGTTCGTCGGTAAGTTTTTCGCCACCGCTGAAAGGAAGATTCTTGGTGAGCAGTGCTGCGAATGTCGTATCTTTGCTTGCAGTGCCGAAACTTCCGTAACCCGGTTGGGCGGCAACGCCGGAAAGGGCGAGCTCTTTGGCAATTTCTGCCAGGTCTATCTTTATCCAATATGCCTTGAATACTTCAGGGTCTATACCTGTTTCTGTTGGGAAAGATAACACATGGAAATAGAGCGAATTTGCGAGCATGCGTACGTCTGACTCAACGTCAGTACTCCATTTGAAATTTCCTGATTGTAAGCCGCCCTTGAACTTGACGTGGTGCACTCCATCACCGTATCCATCGTTGTCATTCTTAACCTGACCTCCATATCCAAGATTGAACTTAATGACGCCATTACGGACCACGCCGTCACTTGCGGCTGAGAGGACAAGATCCGATGATGCGCTGCCGTTATAGACGAAAGAGGTAGCAGAGAGAAACTTTGTGAATGTAGTAGTGAAAAGTGCGTCAATATTTGGACCACGCACAAACATGAATGCAAATGCGGCGGCGCCTACGATGAGTAGCAAAACTAGGATACCCACCAAGATACCAATCACCCTTTTTGTCTTGTGCTTGCGCGAAAGGTCGTCTGCAAGCGCTGTGCGAGGTGGTGTGCGCGTGGTTTCTGCTTTAACGAGAGAAGGCTGGGTAAATGATGACTGAGCTTCTACGACTGGCGAAGGTAGTATTTGCGATTCGGCAGACATTCCCTGCTCTGGTCTATCATCCGGAACTGAGATAGCGGGTATGCCTTGTATTGCCGCGCCCTTACCACGCAATAAAATATCAGAGGACATTGTTCTTTTGCCAACTATTGCACCGCGCGTAGTCGGGGCTTCGCGCTTATTGAGCCAGAGTTCTGCGACGGACTTTGTTTCGATGGGCTTTTCTGAGCTGGCTGTGGCAGGGGCTGCAGGTGGTTGCTCTATACTCACTACTGGTTCAACTACTGCTGCTTCTACCGGTGAAGCTTGTGCTATTGGCTCGGGTGTAACTGATGTTGCCTTACGAAGTTGCGAAAGGTCGAATTTTATACCTGTTGAAGTTTGTGGTGCGGCAAGGTCTCGCTTCTCGATTGTATCGAGTGCGATGTCTTCGTTTCCAACTATCTGCGTAGGCTGTATCTCCGGAGTAACGGGTGCGGATACTTGTGCGAGCATTTCTTGCAGGGTTCGCTTAGGAGCTACCTCAACAGTTTTCGCGCTTTCTATTGTCGGTCTCACATCACGAACGATCTGACTTACTGCCTCGGCTTGTACTGGAGTCTCCGGTTCGGGTGTTACTGAAACCTGCAGAGGTGTCGCAATCATTGGTGCAGGCTCAATACTCAGAGCTGGGGCAATAGAGGCTGCTTCAAGATGTACTGACTCCTCATGATGCGGCGACGTACTGCCGCTAAAAATACCGAGGAAGTCTTCTGTGGGTGGAGAATATGTGTGGTTTATAGAATCTGGGGCTCGTACTTCGGGCTCGTCTGGGTGCGTTTCAGCAAGTGGCGCTGTGTCTTCTCGCACACTTCGCACGCTTAGCACAACAGGCTCTTCCTGTCGTGTTTCTTGTGTCGCTTGTGGTTCATGAGGGGCAGTTAGTTGTACAGGCTCTACTGCTGCAACTTCGGGAATAGTTTCTGATACAGCGAAATCTTGAACAGGGTTTGACTCAGGTTGTGTTCCAGCAGTTACCCCTGACACATCTTCAATGCCAAGCGTTGCGAAAGCTTGATCGATGTCAGTTTTTTCCCATCCGCCTTCGCTAATGAGCATGCGTTCCAATTCGGCACGTGGAGTACCCGATGCATATTGAGTGCGCAAAAAATCCAACAGCTCGTCAGTAATCATTCATTCATTGTATGAAGAATAAGTGCTTTTGACAAACGATAACGTGCATAAATCTAAATTTTATAGGACTTACGCAAAACGATGAAGTTCGAGGCGCGGAGAAAACGACGAAGAAGGCATATTCATATATGTTGACTGAGTCGTAGAGGCTCCGCAACAAAGAAGTTCGCGTTTTGAGTAAGTCGTATATAAATTATTTTGACATGGAGAGGAGAGGAGCGTAGCGTTAATGGAGATGAGTATTATAGTTATGGAGGCAACTCATGGTTGCTCAAGTACATGGAAACGGTCTTAGCGCGCTCGAGTTCGAGATCAATAGAACTCCTATCGGCAAGTATGTTGCGAGACATACTGCGAGACTCAGAAATGAAAATCCTGGGTTCGTACAACTCGTTGACATACTAAGGACTCACACAAAATCCGAGCTCAGTCCGGAAGTTGCCGAGGCATTCGAGCAGTTCGCATTTTATATATATAGAGCGATCGAGCTTTCTGAGCTACTCCCAGACCCGCAAGTCGCACTCGAGGAACGGTGCGCTGACGAGATGCGTGCGGCAATCGTGCGCATCAGCAAGCATCGATGAATCAAGAAACCCGCAATTTTGCGGGTTTTATTATGCAACTATAGAACCCTCATAATCGGATGCGATACAGAGTTCTACGAGATACCGTGGAGTACGTCGATCTTAGCTCCAATTGTATTTAGTCGCTTTGCTATCTCTTCGTAGCCGCGATTGATCGAATATACATTGCGCAGGTATGAGGTACCCTCGGCGGCGAGCATGCCGATAAGAATTATCATGGCGGGACGAAGTGCAGGTGGGCAAACAATTTGCGCACCCTTAAGCTTTGACGGACCGGTGACAAACACACGGTGCGGGTCTGCAAGATCGACGCGAGCGCCAAGGCGATTGAGTTCAGTAAAGTAGATGGCGCGATTCTCCCACATCCAATCATGTATAAGGGTTGTGCCTTTTGCTTGAGTCGCAATAGGAACAAAGAATGGCAGGTTATCGGAATTTATCCCTGGGTATGGGAGCGCGTGTATCTTGTCTGCTGGGGCGCTTAGGCTCGAAGGTTTGATAACAAGATCGACAAGTAGTGTCCTACCATTCTCTGCCTTGTACGCCACAGACTGCGTGTACTTAAGTCCCATCTTTTTGAGTTTCAGTAGTTCGATAGACAAGAAATCTATCGGGCAGCGGGTGATGGTAAGTGTTGAATGCGTGGTGATCGCAGCCGAGATGAACATCATCGACTCGATGGGGTCTTCGCTATTGTGATACTCGATTGTCGTATCCGGCAACTTTGATGGCGAGATACCGTGGACAACAAGTGTGGTGGTGCCAATGCCCTCTATTTTGACCCCTAAGGTCTCCAAGAAAAAACACAACTCTTGCACCTGATAATTAGGAGGCGCGAAGCGGATGATGGTCGTGCCCTGTGTAAGCGCTGCGGCCATAAGCACGTTGTT
>JAYVMS010000063.1:0-5343 GCA_043758815.1 bacterium | reverse complement strand
CGAAATACCAGTGCGCTTGAGCACAATCGAAGTAACCTTCGATGCTACTGAACCAGTATTCGTAATCTTGAACATGCCAAGATTAGCAAGTGCCTGCGCATCGATGATCGAGCCTGCCATCGGTGATGTAGGGTCGAGCATGACAGAGACAGCTGCTGTACCTGATGCAGTGGTTGTTGTCATTGCGCCGCAAGCTGCTCCCGTAAGAGGGCTGAAGCCTGTTGATGTTGTACAACCAGGAACTGTCGACACTGGGCCGGTAGTTGTGGTTGTTGTCACCACTGCGCAAGCCTGACCTGTTGTCGGGCTGAAGCCTGTAGCCGAAGTACAACCTGGGGTGTAATTCGATGACATTACTACGCTTGACATCATGTTTAACTTTGCGCGTGACATTGGGCCAATGAGTCCCGTACCCGTGGTCAAGCCAGCGGGTGTGAGAACGTCAGCTGCGTATTTGTTCTGCCACTTGATGACTGCTGCTTTGGTAGCTTTACCAAAGTACTTTGTCTCCAATCCAGGAGAACCTGCACCTGAAGCTGCCACCTGAGTGTCAGCACTCATGTTGAGGACCTTCTGAAGGTTCCATACTTCTTGACCTGTCGTGCCCATCTTCAACGTCTTTGTGAAAACGTAAGAAGAGGTCAGCGTGTCCATCGCTGATGCGATCGCCGGAGCAATCATCATCGCCGAGAGAGCGAGACCAAGAAGTCCTGTTGCGATCTTCACCGCTTTGGAATTCTTAAAATTCTTCATATATATTCTGCTTTGTTAATTTGCGACAATAAAGAACGTAATGTTCTCTACTGAAGATTGCTTTCTACTAATAAACTCTATCTGATAATTCACGGTTTGGTTTGCGCACAAGACCTTGCTCTGACAATTGCGCCCAACTCATCAAACTCCCGCAAGAGAGATAACGGGGAAGGCAAGAAACGTCTCGAACAAAATTTTATACGGCGGGGACTTGCACTCGTCACCAACATTGCTGATAGCGATAAATGCTAAGCCTTGAAATATCATTCACTGAATAAACGAATAGACTCATCATCCATATTTCTTCCGATTGCTATTCAATTTTCAATGAACAATCAATGATGCTATGTGCCTCCCTCCATCCACGCCGATGTAACTCAGCTAAGATCGCATCGCTTCTCTGTACAAACATACAAAGACAGAAAAACTCTGCTCCTGAAAGCACTCTATCATTATAGTATCTCCCAACTTTCTCCGCCAAATTTATCGTAGATAAAATGTGGATAACGGCTGAGGCCACACCCATGCATAAATTTCTCTATTATATGGATGTGGCACAAGGGTCCGTAACACTTGAACGAGGAACGTCCTAGTGAACGGTCCCTACGTAAATACATCGTCAACTCTCATGACGAGTGAGGGCATGATACATGTGGCCCCTCACTCAGTCAAACAAGCAGGAGCTTTGCTTGTGACTCCCTTTAAGACAGAATTACACATCGCGATGAAGCCAAAATGATACTCAAGGACATGACAAAAAATGATACAAAAAAGACACTCACGAACGTGTTGTGAATGTCTTTTTGTTTGTCTTTTAAAAATGAAATTGACTCATGCAACACGGAGGGAATATGTACTCCACCTTCTCTCACCTCTTTTGAGTAAGATGCCCTCGGAGACCATGGCGAGTAGCTCGCGCTGGATGGTCTTCTCGCTGACATGAGGAATGCTGTCTGCAAGATCTCTGACGTTTATCGAGGGCTTCTCTTTTACCTTATTGAGAATGATCGAACGGCGCTCGCTGCTTCCACTCTCTCCATAAGTGCGAACAAGCGGGACATCTCGCAATGTCGAGCTTTGTGTCTGTGATTGTAGGCTGCGCATCGGACGAACGAATTCATTTGCTTGGCGTGTGTCTCTCCCGAATGTTACTTGTGTCGACTGCGGTCGAGCAGGTTGAACTTGTTGATGAACACTTCCCCCTTGTGCTTCGCTCTTTTGTTCCCGCTCACGAAGTTCGACTTTCGGCTCTGCCTTATACTCTGCACTCCTCTCATCTGCCTGCACTTTTGATTGAACTGGGGTTTGATCTAATACTCCATACTGCACTCGCGCTGTAAGTTCGTGGGACGCTTCTGGTGCTTGTGCTTGGTGTGTGGTGGTACGAGACTCTTTGGGTGCATATGCAACCTGTGCAGCGGGGGGTCTTGGGGGCTCAGCCTCCTTGAGTTCACGGGCAGGTTCGCGCGGTACCTCAAAGAATGAGTCAGAAAAAATACTCTTACTTCTGTCGTAAATATTGTTCCACTCCTTTTCGACTGCGTCCTTGAGTGCGAGGTATTCCTTTTTTAAGACTGAGGCATTCATCTCACTTATCATATGGGCGCGTTCGGTAATCTCGAGGAATGAAACTATCTTCTCAATCTTCTTGATGGCGTTACTCATCACAGACATTCGCTCGCTTGCACTTGCGCCGTATGAAACAGCAATATCGGAAAGCAGCTCAACTCCGCCCTCGCGGATCTTCCACTTCATGGGCTCCTTCTCTGACATGATGTCGGTAACCATATAGAGTGCAGTAGTAAGCTTTTCACCCTTCTTCAAGAGAAAGGACATACCAGTGTTCTGGTTCTGTGTGGCCGCGGATGGCTGTCTTTGAAAATTCTGCTGTTGTCCGTTATTGTTTTGTTCCATATGTCGTTTGTCTTATAATGTCTTATTTAATTGCCCTTTGATTTGTCCTTGGAATTGTCTTATTAAAGTATCATGAAGTTGATAAAAGTCAATAGCTTAATCTGAGAGAGGGGTGTCGACGATATTGATCAATATTTTGTCCGAAAGAGGTGCGTTGTTTGTATCTATATTACTCAGAGACATGGAATTGTCCAATTAGAATTTTTATTAAGGGTTTAAGTAATACTTTCCCTAATTAACCAGCAGCCAGCTTCTCCAAGGGTACCCCTTCCAAAGCCAAGAGGTACCCTTAGGCTGCTAATATTTTTCGGAAGTTACACATATTAATTTCTCTTTAAGACTTTGAATTACGAAACTCATGAAAAAGGACAACTTCTTCGAGGTCACCACGGGCACTCGCAATCTCTAATCGCTTCGCACCACCCAGAGTACTTCCGTTTTCTAAAAAACGGAATACCGTTAAGAAAATTTGGTCGCTCAAGGGATTTGCTTCGCTCACCTCCCAAAGCTTAGGAGAGACTTCAGTCCGTTTTTTAAATTGGCGCGTTTGAAGAAGTTTCGCAATTCACAGTTTTAAGTGGATAAATGATGTCGAGTGGATATATGTGTTGCGTGTTACTATAGAGAAAACAAACACATGAAGAAACGAAAAAAGAGAATCTCGCAAAAACAAAACACTACTACTAATAGGCGGGGTGAAAGTTATGAGCGAAAGAAGGAGAGCAAGCCCAGCTTCTGGCGTGGGCTCCGCGATGAAACACGCAACTCAATAATCGGACTTGGGTTTGTTATTCTTGCGTTGATACTTCTGTTTGCCGCGACCGGAAATGGCGGGCATCTAGGTGGCCTCATGTATGACGGGGTGCACTATCTCTTCGGTCTCGGGTACTATCTCATTCCGCTCCTCTTCATCTTGCTTGCAATAAATTTCTTCCGTGCAGGCGCGCATAACTTCACTTCACCCGCACTTGTGGCGGGACCATTCTTCGTACTCTCGGCGCTTGGACTGTTCGCGCTCATTGATAATGCGAGTGGGACGGCGGGCATCGGCGGCTTCATCGGTTACTACATCATGCTCCCCATGCTTTATCTCTTTGATGCGAAACTCACTGGGCTCATTCTTGCGATAATATTTGTCATCGCCATTCTCATTCTCTTTGATGTACCGCTTCACTTCGGATTTATTCGGTCGTTCATCGCATTCTTGAAACCCGAAGCACGTGAGGGTGACGACGACTCTCATGAAGATAATGAAGCCGAAGAAGAGAAGGGGGATGAAGGTGTTCCAGTAGAGGCAGCTCCCGAAGAAGAGGCGGAGACCGCAGAAGAGAAAAAAGAAGTGAAGCCATCGATACTCTCGAAGGTGCTGCCTACACGAGAAAAGAAATCCGGAGGTGATGCACCATTTCGCTTCAACACCACTCTTCACTCGGCGTATGTCCCACCGCCTCTTTCGATACTAGCGGGAGACAAGGGCAAGCCTGGATCGGGCGATGTGAAGGCCAACGAAAACATGATTCGCCGCACACTGCAGAATTTTGGCATTCCTGTCGAGATGAGTGGAGTGAGTATCGGACCATCTATCACGCGCTATGCACTTAAGCCTGCTGAAGGCGTGCGCCTATCGAAGATCACGACGCTTCAGCATGACCTCGAGCTTGCGCTTGCGGCTGCACCAATACGCATCGAAGCTCCTATCCCTGGTAAGTCACTTGTAGGCATAGAGATGCCTAATAGCGTGAAATCAACAGTTGGACTTGGCTCTCTTCTTGGTGAGCCAGAGTGGGCAGCGAACCCTAACCCGCTGTTTGTTCCGCTTGGAAAGGGCACTGCGGGAGTCGCACAATTCATGAACATCGCCAAGATGCCGCACGTGCTTGTGGCTGGAGCGACCGGTTCTGGAAAGTCGGTGACGATGCATACGATTATTACCTCTCTATTATATAGAAACTCGCCTGAGCAACTGCGCTTCATCATGGTTGACCCTAAGCGTGTAGAACTTACTCTATATAATGGAATCCCACACTTGCTCACCCCAGTTATCACCGAGGCGAAGAAGGCGATACTTACGCTTAAGTGGGCGACCAAAGAAATGGATCGCCGCTACGACGTACTACAGGAGACGAAGTGCCGTGATATTAGCTCGTATCATAAAAATGTTTTGCAGCCTGCCTTGGAAAAGTATGAAAAGCAGAAGGCGGATGGAAAGTTCGGCGATGGCGAGGAGCCAGAGCTGCCTGAGCTTATGCCATATATCGTTGTTATCATCGACGAGTTGGCAGATCTGATGTCGGCTTACCCCCGCGAGCTTGAGGCGGCGATAGTGCGCTTGGCGCAGATGAGCCGTGCGGTGGGAATTCACTTGATGATAGCGACACAACGCCCTTCGGTGAACGTCATTACCGGTCTTATTAAGGCTAATGTTCCTGCGCGTATTGCACTTCAGGTAGCCTCGCAGATCGATTCGCGTACTATATTAGACATGTCGGGGGCTGAGAACCTGCTTGGTGCAGGCGACATGCTCTATCTGTCAGCTGAATTACCCAAGCCAATACGCTTACAATCGGCATTTATCTCTGAAACTGAGGTCAAAACCGTGGTCAAATTCCTTAAGGAACATTATGACGGCACGCTTGGTGACGAATTGAATCTATCGAACACGGACAATAAGAATGC